>NSHR01000042.1 GCA_002737115.1 Gemmatimonadota bacterium
AGTCGGCGTAGCGGCCTCTCGAACAGTGTAGCCGCGAATGTTCGCGGATGGCCACGGATCACACCGAACCAACACGGATAGGCCATTCGGCGAGCCGCCAGCCGCCGCCTCCGGTCCCACGGAGCCAGCACCCGTCGCGACAACATTGCGGGTCGCCACGGCGTAGCGCATAGTTGATGGGCCCTGCGTTCTCTCGGGCCGTGTCGGTCCACCTATGCTTATCTCGCTCATGCGCAAAATTCGCGTCCTTGCTGTCGGTGCCGCGTTGTCCGGCGTGATGGCCAGCCCGCTCGCTGCCCAGACGGCGCTGCCGCCCAAGGCCTCCGCCAGCGATGCGGTCATCAACGCCTTGCGTTGGCGCAACATCGGCCCCGCCAACATGATGGGGCGCATCGTCGATATCGAAGGCATCGCGTCGCCCTCGAAGACATTCTACGTGTCCACCGCCGGCGGTGGTTTGTGGAAGACCACCAACAACGGCACCACGTTCAAGGCGGTGATGGACACGGCCCGGGTGTCGTCGGGCGGTGATCTCGCGATCGCGCCGTCGGACACCAACGTGATCTACTGGGGCACCGGCGAAGCGAATTCGCGGAATTCCATCTCGCCCGGCGGCGGCATTTATAAGTCCGCCGACGGGGGCAAGTCGTGGTCCTTCCTGGGCCTCGCCGACACGCGCACCATCGGTCGCATTCAGGTGCACCCCACCGATCCCAACACCGTCTGGGTAGCCGCTCTCGGCCACCCGTGGGGACCGAACAAGGAACGCGGTCTGTACAAGACCACCGACGGCGGTAAGAACTGGCGCCTGGTGAAGTTCATTGACGACAAGACCGGCTTCGTGGATGTGCAGCTCGACCCGCGCAATCCGAACACGCTCTGGGCCTCGAGCTACGAGCGCGTGCGCGGTCCGTATTTCCTGAAGTCGGGCGGCACCGGTTCGGCCCTCTGGAAGAGCACCGACGGCGGCGAGACGTTCGCCGAAGTGAAGGGCGGTGGATTCCCCGCCACCACTAAGGGACGCATCGAAATCGCCATCGCGCGCTCGAATCCCGACGTGATGTACACCATGGTCGAAGCGGACACGGCGCCCAATCTCAAGAAGGACGCCAAAGTCGCGCCGCAAAGGCGGCCGAGTGGGTTGTATCGCTCGGAAGACGGCGGCAAGACGTGGGCGTATATGAGCCCCGAGAATTCGCGTCCATTCTACTACTCGCAGGTGCGCGTCGATCCGAAAGATCCGAACCGCGTGTATTGGTCGTCTACGCCGGTGAAGTATTCCAGCGATGGCGGCAAGACGGCGGGCAACACGACCGAAGGCATTCACGTGGATCATCACGCCATGTGGATCGACCCGAATGATCCGCAGCGCATCATCACCGGCAACGACGGTGGCATCGGCGTGTCGAACGATCGTGGTGGAAACTGGGCCTTCCCGAATTCCATCGCGCTGGGCCAGTTCTACAACATCTCGGCCGACATGGGCGTGCCGTACCGCGTGTGCGGTGGCTTGCAGGACAATGGATCGTGGTGCGGTCCGAGCCGGCGGAAGCAGGGGCCGGTCACCAACGCCATGTGGCACAACGTCGGTGGCGGCGACGGCTTCGTGACGCAGCAGGATCAGACGAATACCGACATCATGTACAGCGAGTCGCAGGGCGGCAGCATGGGTCGCCTCAACTTCGCGACCGGTGAGCGCACGGGATTGCGCAAGCCCACGTGGCGCGACGGTGGCTACCTGCAGTGGAACGACTCGCTCTACGCCGTGTGGCCTGATACGACCAAGCCCGCCACAGCGGCGCAGAAGAAGCAGATGGCGGCCTATCGCGCGCGTCAGCGGGCCGACTCGGTGGCCTATGCGCTGCGCTGGAACTGGAATACGCCGTACATCATCTCGAAGCACAATCCGGCCACGTTGTACTTCGGCGCCAACCGCGTGCTCAAGAGCGTGAAGTATGGCGACGACATGTTCCCGATCTCCGGCGAACTGTCGTACGCTGACTCGGCCAAGCTGTTCGTGGCGCTCAAGACCACCGGCGGCATCACGCCCGACGTGACCGGCGCCGAAACGTTCGGCACGGTGGTGTCGCTCAATGAATCGTCGGTGCGCCCGGGCCTGCTCTACGCTGGTACCGACGACGGACGCGTGTGGCTCACGCGCACTGATGGCGCGCAGTGGGAAGAAGTGACGAAGAACTTCACGGGCGTGCCGGCCGGCAGCTACGTGTCGCGCATTGAGCCGTCGCATTTTGACAGCGCGACGTTTTATGTGACGTTCGACAATCATCGTAACGACGATTACACGCCGTACGTGTTCATGACCACGAACTTCGGCCGCACGTTTACGTCCATCGTGAACAACCTGCCCACTGGTCAGACCGATTTCGTGCATGTGATCCGCGAAGACCCGAAGAATCAGGATTTGCTGTTCGTAGGTACCGACGTGGGCGCGTATGTATCGATCGACCGCGGTCAGTCGTGGCAGCGCTTCATGAGCGGACTGGGTACCACACCGGTACACGACCTGATCATTCATCCGCGCGACGGTGAGCTCATTGCCGGCACGCACGGACGCTCCATCTGGATCGCCGACATCACGCCGCTGCAGCAGATGACGCCGGCCGTGCTGGCGGCCAAGGCCACGCTGTTTGCGCCGCGCACGGCGTTCCAGTGGGGCGAGCAGACGATTAACGGCGGCAACGTGGGGCAGGGGGTGTTCCAGGGGCCGAGTCCGACCTACGGCGCCTCCATCTGGTACCGGCTGTCGGAGAACGCCGGTGCTCAGGTGCGCATGATCGTGCAGGACGCCAGCGGTGACACGATTCGCGCACTCACCGGTCCCGGACAGCCCGGCTTGCACAACGTGGTGTGGGACATGCGCACGCAGCGCCCGGCACCGGCGCGGATCGCGCTCACGCCGGCGCAGGTGCGTGACAGTGTGAACACGCAGCGCCGTGTGTTGCGCGCGCTCGATTCGCTCGAGAAGGCGGGCGCGGTGCCGGCGCCGATGCTGGCGCAGATCCGCACCACGGTGCAGACCGGCGAGCAGCCGGCTGAGATGCAGGCCATGCTTGGCGGCGCGCTCGGCGGCGGTGGCGGTGGCGGCGCTGGTCGTTTCGGCGGTGCCACTGGGTTCCAGGACCGTCCGGGCGAGTCGCGTCCGTTGCCGAGCTTCCCGACGGCTGGTGCCGGTGGTCCTGCTGGCCCCGGTGGCCCCGGTGGCCCCGGTGGTCGCGGTGGTCGTGGTGGGGCAGGTGCCGGCGCAGCAGGTGCCGGCGCAGCTGCCGGTCCGGCCGGCTTGCAGGCGATGTTCGGTCCGCTGCGCGAGGCGCTGGGTGATGATTTTGCGGCCATCGGGATCTTCCCGGGCGGCGGCGGCGGTGGTGGTGGACGTGGCGGACGTGGCGGGCAGAATGGGCTGGCCGGCACGGGCGACTACAAGATCACCATCATCGTGGGCGGCACGTCGTACTCAAAAATGCTGCGCATCGAGCGCGTGAGCGGTGGCGAAGGCGGCGGTGGGTTCTTCGGGCTTGACGGCGAAGGCCGCGAGCCGAACGACCGCTAGGGGGCTTCGCTTAGGGCGCGTCGCTCGCCCGGTTGATCTCTCCGTGAGAATGCCCCGTGACGGTTCGCCGCTCACGGGGCATTCGCTAGCCGTTCGGCTCCGGGTCGTCGGACACGGCCGCGATGGTGACGCGATCCTTCGAGCGAATCGCGTGGCTCAGTGCGTGCCATCCGTGTCTCAACTTGATCACGGGACGGCCGATTGGCTATCGTCGCCCCCCGCTCGCGCGCTAAACTCGCCACATGCCTACTCGAATTCGGTCCGTGTTGCGCCTTCTTGCGCCCACCCTGCTGTGCGCGTGTTCAACGGCTCGAGTACCAGAGCCGGCCCTTGGGCAACCCACCGCGGCTCCACTGGTGATTGCCCATCGTGGCGCCAGCGGACATCGCCCGGAGCATACGCTCGAGGGCTACGCACTGGCGGTGCAGATGGGCGCTGATTTCATCGAGCCCGATCTCGTGAGCACCAAGGACGGTGTGCTGGTGGCGCGTCATGAGAACGAGATTGGCGCCACGACCGATGTGGCCACGAAGTTCGCCGCGCGTAAAACGCGCAAAGTGGTCGACGGCGATACGACCAGCGGATGGTTCACTGAGGATTTTACCCTGGCCGAGTTGCGCACCCTTCGCGCGAAGGAACGCCTGTCGTTCCGATCACACGTATACGATGGGCAGTTCCTGGTGCCCACGTTCGACGACGTCCTTGCCCTGGCGGATTCGCTGGGACGGCGCCGCGGCCGCGCGGTTGGGGTCTATCCGGAAACGAAGCATCCCACCTACTCTCGCAGCATCGGGCTCCCCATCGAGGAGCCGATGCTGCGCGCGCTGCGTGCGCGCGGCCTCGATCGCGCCGATGCGCCGGTGTTCATTCAGAGTTTCGAAAGCGGCAATCTGCGAGTTCTGTCACGGCAGACGCGGATCCGCCTGATCCAGCTGGTGTCGTCGGCCCCGCAGGTGACGCCCGCCGCGCTCCGCGAGATCGCGACCTACGCATATGGCGTGGGCGCGAATACGCGGCAGATCGTGGGTGAGGACTCCGCGGCGGTGCCAACATCGCTGATCGCGGACGCGCACGCGGTGGGACTGCGCGTGCACGCGTGGACGCTCCGACCCGAGTCGGTGTTCCTCGCCAAGCGCTACGGTGGCGACCCCATCGCCGAAGTGCGCGAGCTGGTGCGATTGGGGGTGGATGGATTGTTCGGCGACTATCCCGATCAGGTGGTGCGGGGGCTCCGCTACTAACCGCGGTCCGGCGTCACTCCATCGCGAATTCGCGGGCGAACGCCACGTTGAACGCGAAGGTCTTCGCGCGGCTGCGCGTTTCCATCATGTTGGCCACCCGCTCCAAGCGCTCGGTGATCGCCATGATCTTTTCCTGCGCCTTGCGTCCGGCTTCGTTCAGCCCTTCGATTTTGTCGATCGACCAGAACTTGATGAGGTCTTCGACGATCTTGATGTAATCGCGCGGCCCGTAGATGCCGGCGCGACGGATCACGTCGGCCATTTCCCGAAAGTGCGGCATGCTGATGCCGGGCATATCAATACTCGGCATGATCAGCGCGGCCGACTCGAGCGCGCGATTGGGATCACGCGCCAGCACGCGCAAAAAGATCTCGCGGTAGAACACGTAGTGCCGCGCTTCTTCCTTGGCCACGTTCTGCAGGACGGTGCCGATGAGTGGCTCGTACTGCCCCGCCAACTTGCCTGTGTTGGCGTGGCTCACCTGCGTGGCTTTTTCTTGCAGCGACGTGTACACGAACACGCGGTACGGATCCTTGTCCCAGGTGGGCTCGAAGCCGGCCTTGAGATATTCGAACTGCATGCGCTCGAGCACCGGGTTGTCCAGGATCTTGCTGTCATGCGCGTAGTCATGCAGCACGGCGCCGTGCCGATCTTCCTCGGCCGTCCACAGATTGGTCCACTTGGCCCAGAACGTGTCACCACCCAGGTACGTAGCCAGCAGCCGGTGGAAATGGGGGAGGCCTTCCTCGGTGAGCGTGTTCAGCGCCAAGGCAACGCGGGCCGGCATGCTGATGCCCTTCGCACGCTCCCGAAGCTGTTTCACGAACGCATCCGGGTCGGTATCCGGCTCGGGGGCCAGCAGCTCGGACGGGAACCACAGAATGCGCTTGGCTTCATGCGCGACCGTGAGGTCAGCGACGTCCTGCTCAAGGTCCGCAAGGACCTCGACTTTGGCGATGGTTTCGTTGTCGGGAATGTACATAATCCGAAAGATATCCACGGGTGCGACCGATGGCCACGGTGGCCACGGTGGCGAACGGTGGATACCGAAGGGGAAGCGATTTGGTCAGGAACGTGTGGGGGCAGGCGGAAGTGCCCCAGCGATGGGTCCAGCGAGATAGGCCAACTCGGCTGCGGGCATCGTAGCGGTACTTCCGCCTGCTTTCACGCATTCCTCCCCAAACGGCTTCCCTCGCGGAATCCTCCGATCGCCGCCGTGGTTACATTCAGCAGCATGACGCCCCCTCCCAAAGGCAAGCCCAAGTACGACACCAAGCGCGCTTGGGCCGAGGCCCGCGCGCTGATCTGGGAACACCGCACTTCCGTGACCGTCGGCCTCGTGCTGATGATTTTTAGTCGCGCCGCGGGGTTCGTGTTGCCGTACTCCACCAAGTACGTGCTCGACGATGTCTTACCGAATCGCGACATCCGGATGCTCGGGTACATCGCGCTGGCCGGCTTGGCCGCGACCATTGTGCAGTCGATCACCGGCTATGCGCTGTCGCAGGTCGTGAGCGTCGCGGCGCAGCAGGCCATCGCGCGGCTCCGTGAGGAGGTGCAGGGGCACCTCATTCGTCTGCCTGTGAAGTTCTTCGATAGCACGAAAAGTGGCGTGCTGGTGTCGCGTGTGATGAACGATCCCGAAGGCATTCGCAACCTGATCGGGACGGGACTCATTCAGCTCACCGGTGGCATCGTGAGTGCCATCGCAGCCCTCGGCGTGCTGTTCTACTTGAACTGGCGCCTCACTGCCGCGACGATCGTATTTCTGGCCATGTTCGGCGTGGTCATGTCGATCGCCTTCAAGCGCCTGCGACCGATCTTCCGCGAGCGCAGTGTGATTACGGCTGAAGTGACGGGACGCCTCACCGAGACGCTGGGCGGCATCCGCCTAATCAAGGTGTACACCGCCGAAGAGCGCGAAAAAGCGGTATTCGGGCAGGGCGTACAAAAGCTGTTTCAGAACATCGCGAAAACCATCACCGGGACGTCACTCACCGGCACGCTGGGCTTAGCCGTGGTGGGCGTAATCGGCCTGATTGCGATGTACGTGGGCGGACGCGACGTGATCAACGGGGACATGACGGTCGGTAGCCTCATCACCTTCGTGTTCTTTATCGTGATGGTGACCGCACCGCTGATTCAGATCGCCAGCATCGGCACGCAGATCACCGAGGCGTTCGCCGGACTTGATCGAATTCGCGAGCTGCGCGACATGGCCACGGAAGACCAAGAAGACGCCAACAAGACATCGGTGCCGTCGGTTGTGGGACGCGTGGAGTTTGACCATGTGTCGTTTGAGTACGACGCGGGCAACCCGGTGCTCAAGGATGTGTCCTTCACGGCGCCGGCCGGCACCACCACCGCGCTGGTGGGCTCGAGCGGTAGCGGCAAGAGCACCATGATTTCGCTGATCATGGCCTTTGCGCAGCCGCAGCAGGGGCAGATCAAGGTCGATGGTACGCCGGTGTCCGACCTCAAGCTGCGCGAATTTCGCCGTCATCTGGGCGTGGTCATGCAGGACAATTTCCTGTTCGATGGCACGGTGATGGAGAACATCGCCTTCACCAAGCCCGGTGCGACCCAGGAAGAAGTGATGGCGGTGGCCAAGATCGCCAACGCGCACGATTTCATTCAAGGCTTCCCGCAGCAGTACGACACCATCGTTGGTGAGCGCGGGGTAAAGCTGTCCGGCGGACAGCGGCAGCGCGTGGCGATCGCGCGTGCGATCCTCGCCGATCCGCGCGTGCTCATTCTCGACGAAGCCACGTCGTCGCTCGACTCGGAAAGCGAGCACCTCATTCAAGAAGGCCTGCGTCGCCTGCGCGCCGGCCGTACCACCTTCGTCATTGCTCACCGACTGAGCACCATCACGAGCGCCGAGCAGATCCTCGTGCTCGAGCACGGCCAGATCGTCGAGCGCGGCACGCACCAGGAGCTGCTGGCGGTCGGCGGACGCTACCGTGACCTCTACAACCGGCAGTATCAGCTGGAGCAGGACCAGTTCATTAATCCGGGCGAGGAAATCGCCGCCACGGGCTGAACCGGCGGATTTTGCAGGGGAAGTCGTTCGGCGGCGAACGTGTGTGGGGCGGGGGGAAGTACCGTCGCCGGTCTTTCCCCGTGGCCGGCGACCGCCGCTTCCGGCATCGTAGCGGTACTTCCGCCTGCTTTCACACGTTCCTGACCAATCAGCTTCCGGTGTGGAATCCCGCCTTGGCCCCCGTGGTAGGTTTAGGGGGCTCCTCCGCTCCAATCACCTGCGCCCCGCCTACGTGACCGTTCCGCCGTCGTTTTCTTCGCTGCAACTGCATCCGAGCCTTCAGAAGGGCCTCAAGGAGCTCGGGTTTGCCCGTCCCACCCCGATTCAGGCGGAAGCGATTCCGCCGGCTCTGGAGGGTCGTGACGTCCTCGCCTGCGCGATGACGGGCAGCGGCAAAACGTATGCGTTCCTGCTCCCGATTCTCCATCACATCATGGAGAAGCCGCGCGGGATCACGCGGGCGCTCGTCATCACGCCCACGCGTGAGTTGGCCGCCCAGATCGTCGAGAGCCTGAACGACGTCACGGTCCACACGCCGCTCACGGGCGCCGCGGTGTTCGGTGGTGTGGGCATGGGACCGCAGGAGCACGCGTTCCGTAGCGGTGCCGATGTGATCGTGGCCACGCCGGGTCGCCTGCTCGATCACTTCCGCATGCCGTACGCGAAGCTCGATCAGCTCGAGTACTTGGTACTCGACGAAGCCGATCGCATGCTCGACATGGGCTTCCTGCCCGAGATCAAGAAAGTGCTGCGCCACTTGCCGCAGAAGAAGCGGCAGACGTTGTTCTTCAGCGCCACCATGCCGGCGCCGATCGCCGCGCTCACGAAGGATCTGCTCACCAATCCCTTTACGCTCAACCTGCAGCGTCAGTCGGCTCCGGCCGTCGGCATCACGCAGGCCGTGTACCCGGTGGCGCAGGATCTCAAGAGCGGCTTGCTGGTCGCGCTGCTCAAGCGCGGTGACATGCCGCAGGCGCTGGTGTTCACGCGCACGAAGCACCGCGCGAACCGCTTGGCGGCGCAGCTGGTGGCCGCCGGCATCAAGGCCGAGCGCATTCACGGCAACCGGTCGCAGGCGCAGCGGACGCAGGCGCTCGCCGGGTTCAAGGACGGCGCCTATCAGGTGCTCGTGGCCACCGACATCGCGGCCCGTGGTATCGACGTGGAAGCACTCGGCCACGTGGTGAACTTCGACGTGCCGCTGGCCGCCGAGGATTACATCCACCGCGTGGGTCGTACGGCGCGTGCCGAAGCGACGGGTGAGGCGTTCACGTTCGTGTCGCCCGATGAAGAAGGGGATCTGAAGCAGATCGAGCGCGCCATTAAGAAGACGTTGCCGCGGGTGACGGTGCCGGATTTCGACTACAGCGCTAAGCCGCAAACCAAACTGGAAGTGCCACTGGCCGAGCGTATTGCCGAGATCCGCAAGAAGAAGGCGGAAGATCGGGCGCGTGCCGCGGCCAAGGTGGAGCGTCGTAGCGCCGCCCAGTCGGGCGGTGCCCGTCCGTCGGCGCCGTCGGGTGGTCGTCCGGCCGCTCCCGCCCGGAAGAGCAGTGAATCGCGCGGTCCGTCGGCTGGTTCGCGGGGTCCGGGTGGTGGCGGTGCTGGTGCCGGTGGTGGTGCCCCGAAGAGCGGAGCGGCCGGCCGTGTGCGTCGTGGCCCGCATCGTGGCCAAGGTGGCAACAGCGGTGGCGGCAACAGCGGTGGTGGTGGCGGTGGTTCCTCGCGCGGCGGTGGAGACAGCCCGTACGCGTGAGTGACGCCGTCGGAAATCCCGAAGGGGATCCGGCGCGGTACCCGGTTCCGGCGCAGCAGCATCGCGCGGTGCAGGTGATCGACCGCAGTCGATTTATTTGCACGGTGGCACGAGTACAGTCGAGTGAGGAGGCGCAGGCGTTCATCAAGGCGATGAACGCCGAGTTCCCCGACGCCACGCACCATTGCTGGGCGTACGTGGTCGGAGCGCCCGGCAGCACTGATCGCGTGGGGATGAGCGACGACGGTGAGCCGCACGGCACGGCCGGCCGGCCCATGCTGACCGTGCTGTTGCACAGTGGCATTGGCGAAATCGCCGCCGTTGTAACGCGCTATTACGGCGGCACCAAATTGGGCACCGGTGGCCTGGTAAAGGCCTACGGCGGTGCTGTGCAGGAAGCCCTGGTCGATATGCCGCGCGCAGAGCGCATCGACAGCGTCGATGTCACGGTGACGGTGGCATACGGCGCGATCGGGGCGCTGCAGCAACTGTGGCCTGCGTTTGACGCCGAACTGCTCGAGCAGCGATTCGACGTCGAGGCCGAGTTTTGCGTGCGGGTGCCGCGCGTACGTTTGGCCGCGATGGAGCAGGCGATTCAGAACGCTACGCGCGGCGCCGCCGTGATCACGCGCAACGACTGAGCGCGCGCCCTACGACAGTCCCTCGATCGTGCCGTCCGGGCGCAGCTTCATGCGCTCGGCCGCCGGTGATTTCGACAACCCCGGCATGGTCATGATGTCGCCGCATTTGGCTACCACGAATCCGGCGCCGGCCGACCCGCTCACTTCCTGCACGGTCATGCGGAAGTTGGTCGGCACGCCAAGCTTGGTGGCGTCGTCGGTGAGCGAGTACTGCGTCTTCGCCATACACACCGGCGTGTTGCCCATCCCGTGCTGCTCCAGCCACGCGATCGACTTTTCTGC
The DNA here is from genome assembly GCA_002737115.1 of Gemmatimonadota bacterium. GTDB lineage: Bacteria > Gemmatimonadota > Gemmatimonadetes > Gemmatimonadales > Gemmatimonadaceae > Gemmatimonas. The sequence continues at coordinate 10,532 of NSHR01000042.1, forward strand.
GGCCGGCGAGTAGTCCACGCCATCGGCGCCGTACACCTTGGCGGCGATCGTTTCGATCTTTTCGCGAATCGGCAGCGCGGTGTCGTAGAGCGGACGGAAGTTCGCCGACTTTGCATCGAGCAGCGCCAGCACTTCGTGCGCCAACGCTTCGCCGCCGGCACCACCATTTGCCCACACGTCGCACAGCGCTACGCGCACGCCGTATTTCGCGGCGTAGTCGGCCACCATTGCCAACTCAGCCGCCGTGTCGGAGAGTCGGCGATTGATCGCGACCACCACCGGCACACCGAACTGTCGCACGTTGGTGATGTGATGCGCGAGATGCGGCAGTCCGCGCTCGAGGGCGCCGAGGTCTTCCTGATCGAGCATGGTCTTGGGCAGTCCGCCCTGCATCTTGAGCGACCGCACCGTGGCCACCAGCACCGCCGCTTCGGGATTGAGTCCGCCGGCGCGACACTTAATGTCGAAGAACTTCTCGGCGCCGAGGTCGGAGCCGAAGCCCGCTTCGGTGACCACGATGTCGGCCAGCGCGAGGCCGGCGCGCGTAGCCACCAAGCTGTTGCAGCCGTGCGCGATGTTGCCGAACGGACCGGCGTGCAGAATGGCCGGACCGCCTTCGAGCGTTTGCACCAAGTTCGGGCGCAGTGCGTCTTTTAGCAGCAGTGACATGGCACCCGTGGCCTGCAATTCGCGCGCGCGAATCGGGGTGCGCTCTTTGCCGCTGGTGGTGCCCACGATGATGTTGCCGAGGCGTTGCTCGAGGTCTTCAGCATCGGAGGCGAGTGCGACAATGGCCATGACTTCACTGGCGGGGATGATCACCCAGCGCTCCTCGCGCATCACCCCGTTGCCGGCGCCCACGCCGATGATGGCCTGACGTAGGGCGCGGTCGTTCATGTCGATCGTGCGCGGCCAGGTGATGCGCTTCGTATCGAGGCCCAGCGCATTGCCGTGATACAGGTGATTGTCGAGCATGGCCGACAGCAGGCTGTGCGCGCTGGCGATGGCGTGGAAGTCCCCGGTGAAGTGCAGGTTGATATCGTCCATCGGCAGCACTTGTGCGTAGCCGCCGCCGGCCGCGCCGCCTTTGACGCCGAACACCGGACCCAAGCTGGGCTCGCGCATGCAGAGTACGGCGTTGTGCCCAATGCGGCGAAGCGCCTGCGACAGCCCGACGCTGACCGTGCTCTTGCCTTCACCCGCCGGGGTGGGGCTGATGGCCGTGACCAGCACTAACCTGCCTTTGGGGGGCTGCGACGCCAGCGCGAGGGGTAGCTTGGCCTTGTAGCGTCCGTACTGGTCGATGTCGTCGGGGCCGAGGCCGAGGTCGGCCGCCACCGCAGTGATCGGGCGCAGGCGCGCCTGCTGTGCGATCTCGATATCCGACGGGACGAACGGAGGGGTGGCGGTCATTCGACTCGGTTCATGAAAGTAAAAGACGATGTCCCACTAGGGGACCGGATGCTCCCGCATCGGCCGTTCCGGATGCATGTTGGGTGCATGTGCCACCCGAGTCATCCTGCCGACCAATGCACGCCCCGAACATACCGTAGAACGCGACGGTTGGCCGGGCGCGCCCGGGCGGCGGCCGCCGATCCGGCGCGAGATTCCACGCGGACCGACGCCTTGGCTGCCTGTGGGGATGGCGGTGGTGCATACTTCCCATCGCTGCTGCTGGCCGATTACGGATGGCAGCCGTCGGTCCTGCGCGGTGACACGGTCGTGGCGCGGGCGCGTCGCGAGGTGCTCGCGTGGGATCTGGTGCCGCTCGCGGCATCGCAAGATGAGCCGGGCTGGGCGAGCTGCCATGGACTGCGTTTCGGATATCGTGGCGCCGATTCACTGCCTGTGTGGCACCCAGCGGGTAGTTCGTGGCAGTCGGCTCGCCGACTCGCCGACTCCGTGCGAGCGACGCACCAGATGGTGCCCGCCGCAATCCGACAGAGGACTTCATGATCGTTTCCGTGTTCGGCGCCTCCGGGCGTACAGGTCACGCGTTTATTGCCAGCGCGACCGACGCCGGGATTTCGTTGCGGCTGCATTATCGGGCCAAGCCATCGGAGACGGTGCCGACGTCGTCCACGGTCGTGGTAGGATCGCTCAATGATCCCACGGCCGTGCGCGAAGTATTGCGCGGCGCCGACGCCGCGGTCGTGCTATTTGGTCCGCACAACGATGCGCGCGTCCCGTTCTGCGCCGCCGCCACCAAGAAGATCATCGCCGCCCTGCACACGCAGTCGCAGGGTCGGTTGTTGGTGGTCACCGGCGCGATGACAGGTGGCATGCCGGCTAACGTGTCGCTGTTCATGCGCTTGATGCGCAAAATCGTGCAGCGATCGGCGCATGACGGCATGGTGGAGGATCGCAACGAGCAGGAACGCCTCGTGCGGAATAGCACGCTGTCTGGCTGGACGCTGGTCAAGCCGCCGCGTCTCACTGACGACCCCGCCACCGACGCGGTGGACGTCGGCCCGGCGCTCTCCGTCGGGATGCGGAGTCGCATTTCCCGGGCATCGCTGGCCAACGCGCTGGTGCGTGAAATTCAAGAGCCGCGCTTCGCGCAGCAAGCCGTATACGCGGCCAATCGCTGAGTCGCCGACGTTCTCCTCCCTTCAACCGATCTTTTCATGTCCGACGTCCGCAAGCAGAACTGGGATGACCTTCCCATCGAAGAGCTCACGCCGCTGATCGGTCGCCGACTGATCTACAGCGACAAGATGATGCTCGCGCACGTGTACCTGAAGCAGGGTGCCATCGTGCCGGCACACGACCACATCAACGAGCAGTTCACCTACGTCCTGTCGGGCACGCTGCGCTTCTGGCTCGGCGCGCACGCCGATGCGCCAGGCGAGACCTACACCGATGTCGGTGCCGGCGATGTACTGGTGATCCCGAGCAACGTGCGGCATCGCGCCGAAGCGCTCGAGGACACGCTCGATGTCGACATCTTCAATCCGCCGCGGCAGGACTGGATCGACAAGACCGACGACTATCTCCGCGGGACGCGCTAAATGGATCTCGGTATCGCGGGAAAAGTGGCGCTGGTGTGCGGCGCGAGTCGCGGCATCGCGTTTGCCGCCGCGGAGGAGTTCGCGCGTGAAGGCTGCACGCTGGTGATCTGCTCGCGCGATGCCGCCTCGGTTGGCCGTGCGAAGGCGAAGCTCGAAGCACTCGGCGCGTCGGTCACGGCGATCGTGGCCGATCTGGCCACCGAGGCCGGCATAGCCGATGTGATCGCGCAGACGATGGCGGCGCATGGTCGCGTGGACATTCTGGTAGCGAACACGGGTGGTCCGCCAACCGGCGCGGCGATGTCTCACTCGTGGGAGGCGTGGGCGCAGGCCAGCGAACTGCTGCTGCGCAGCGTGGTGGAACTCACGCGGGCGTTCGTGCCGGGCATGCGTGAGCGGAAGTGGGGGCGGGTGGTGTCGATCACCTCACTGGCCGTGAAGCGTCCGCAGGGATCGCTCGTACTCAGCAACAGTTTGCGGGCCGCGGTGACGGGTTACCTCCGCACGCTGGCGGATGAAGTGGCGGGGGACGGCGTGACCGTGAACTCGGTGCTCCCCGGTTTCACCGCCACCGAACGACTCGACGCGCTGGCCAGCGCCACGTCCACGCGCACGGGTCAGAGTCGCGAGTCGGTGTTCGATGCGTGGACGGCGGAAACGCCGGTTGGCCGTCTGGGGCGCCCTGATGAGTTGGCCGCGGTGATAGCTTTTCTCTGTTCCGCGCGCGCCGGCTTCGTGACCGGGCAAGCCGTGTTGGTGGATGGCGGCGCCGTGCATTCGCTGCTGTAGCTCTCCTATTTCTTCTTACCGGAATATTCCGATATGAGCCAACTCCCCGAGACCCAGTGGATCTGGCGCGATGGTGCGTTCATCCCGTGGGCGGACGCCACGATCCATGTGCTGAGCCATTCCGTGCAGTTCGGCTCGAGTGCCTTCGAGGGTATTCGGGCGTATAGCACGCCGCGTGGTCCGGCAATTTTTCGGCTGCGAGAGCATCTCACACGGCTCATGATGTCGTGCAAGATCTATCGCACGGACGTGCCCTACACGATCGACCAGCTTGTGGCCGCATCGCGTGAACTGATCGTCCGCAACGGCGTGGATTCGTGTTATCTCCGTCCGATGGTCGTGCGCGGCTACGGCTCGGCCGGCATGGTGCCGACCGGTGCGCCGGTCGAGGTGTATCTGCCCTGCTGGCCGTGGGGCACGTACTTGGGCGCCGGTGCGCTGGAGAACGGCGTGGATGCCTGCATCTCGTCGTGGCATCGCGTGGAGCCGAACACGATTCCCTCGATGGCCAAGATCGCCGGAAACTACCTCAGCGGTCAGCTCATCAAGATGGAAGCGATGGCCAACGGGTATGCCGAAGGGATCGCGCTGAGCCCGAGCGGTATGGTGAGCGAAGGCTCGGGGCAGAACGTGTTCCTGGTGTCCGGTGGCACGATCGTAACGACGCCACTCGACGGTACGATTCTGGGTGGTATCACACGGGACACGATCATGACGCTGGCGCGCGAGGCGGGCATTCCCGTGCGCGAGGCGCATATCCCACGCGAGATGTTGTACATGGCCGACGAAGTGTTCTTTACTGGCACCGCCGCTGAGATCACACCGGTGCGCAGCATCGATAAGATCACGATCGGTGCGGGCAAGCCTGGGCCGGTGAGCATGCTGATGCAGACGCAGTATCTCGACATCGTGCACGGTCGCGTGGACGATACGCACGGCTGGCTCACGCACTGCCGCGACTGATCGTGTCGGTGTGAACAGTAAGAGCGCACGCGACATCGATGTCGCGTGCGCTCTTCTCTTATGTCTCGTATCACTCGGTTCTGACGAATGGCGCTGACCTCCACCATGTATGCGTTCGACATCGCGCTCGCCAACGTCGATCGCGGCGTGTACGAGTCCCTCGAGTTCCGGATGGCCATGCATCCGTCGGAATCGGCGGAGTACTTTGTCGCGCGCCTGCTGGCCTACTGTCTCGAATACACGGAAGGGATCGCGTTTTCGCGCGGCATTTCCGATCCGGACGATCCGCCCCTGAGTGTGCGGGACCTCACGGGCAGCCTGAAGGTGTGGATCGAGCTCGGGGCGCCAGACGCGGCGCGCTTGCATAAGGCCAGCAAGGCGGCGCCACGGGTGGCGGTCTACACCCATCGCGATCCGGCCCAGCTGTGGCGACAGTGGGAGGGAGAGAAAATCCACCGGGCCGAGCAGATCGAGCTGTACGCGCTCGATCGGGAGCTGATCGACGCCATCGCGGAGAAGCTCGACCGGCGCATGAAACTCGAGCTCTCGGTGACCGATGGCACGATTTTCGTCAACGTCGCCGGCTCGACGCTGAGCGGCACGGTGCAACGCTTATCGGTTCGGGAGAGCTGACGTCCAATGCGTCAACTGGCCCCGTTGTGATCCAGGACGAACGGTTCGCTTTCTGTGATCTGCTGGCGCGATAACCACGGTGACCGGGCTACATTCCGGTCCATGCGACTGACAATTTCCGCGACACAACGTGGATGGACGCTCGGGGTGTTGGCGTCCGCCGTGACGCTGGTCTCCGGCTGTGCCGCCGTTACGCGCCCGCCGACCACCGTCGACGCGATTCAGCGCGACGTGATCACCATCAACGCCGAGCATCGCGCCCTGCGTGATACCGTGATTGAACGGTTGGTACGGCGCGTGGCGACCCGCGGTGATCGCACGGTGGACGTGTTGATGCTATCGGGCGGCGGTCAGAACGGCGCGTTCGGCGCGGGATTCTTGCGCGGCTGGCTGCAGCGCCCGGCGGATCCGATGCCGCGGTTTGATCTCGTGACCGGCATCAGCACCGGCGTCCTGCAGGCCCCATATGCCCTGCTGGGTACGCGCAATGCCATCGATACGGTTACGGCGCTGTATGCCCGCGCGGCCGAGAGCTTTGCGCCATCCATCGATTGGTGGTTCTGGCTTCGCCCTACGGGCGGATTGGTGAATACCACGCGCTTCGACCGCACGATCGCGCAGACCCTCGATGGCCCGCTCCGGTCGGAGTTGGACGTCGCGTTCGCCAACGATCAGCAGATCGTATTCGGGACCACCGATTTCGACCTCGGTATCGGCCGTCTCTGGTCGCTGGGCGACGAGTTGGGCCGCCGCGGCTCGGTTGGCAGCAGCGCGGCCGCCGAGCGCACGCAGCGGCTGCTGAAGGGCGCGACGGCTGTCCCCGGCATCTTCCCGCCGGTGATGGTCGATGGCCACCTGCAGGCCGACGGCGGCGTGATCGAGAACATCCTGCCAGTGCTCACCTTCGACGACTACACACGACTCGGGCAGCGGCTGCAGGCCCGCGGCCTTACGGACGTCACGGTCCGGGTGTGGGTGATCATGAACCTGTGGACGCACGGCGAGCCGAGGGTCATCAAGCCGTCGGCCCGACGCGCGATCATCGGTCGCTCCACGTCGCTGCTCTTCTACGCGCACCAGCCGGCCTCGCTCGCGGCGCTCGAGAATCTCGCCCGCGCCGTCAGCGATCGGGTGCCGGGTATGCGTATGCAAGTGAAGGTGGCCGCGATTCCCAGCGCAGAGTCGGTGTCTCCGGGCGCCAGCGCGTTGTTTGAGCGGCGCTTCATGCACCGCCTGGATTCGCTCGGCTTTGCCAAGGCGCAAAGCGCCACGCCGTGGGATGTGTTGTTGTTCGACGCGTTTGCCCGTCCCGAAGTCCCCCCCCGATTGCATTAGGATACCGCTATCCCGTCCGCCTCGATTGAATCACCAAGCTCCGCCATGCACGACGAGGCCGCCCTCGATGTCGTGCGCGCCGACCCGTTGTGTGCCGAAACGCCGGCGCGGTTGCTCACCGCGCCGATCACACCGGCAGCGAGTGTGTACGTGCGCAGCAACTTCGCCCTGCCAACACTCGACGCCACGCATACGGTCGCTATCGGCGGCGCGGTGCGGTCACCGTTCGCGATGTCGCTGGCAGAGCTAGCCGCATTGCCGCAGCGCCATGTCACGGTCACGATGGAATGCGCCGGCAACGGCCGCCTCGGGATGGACCCGTTGCCCACCGGTGAACCCTGGCGATACGGTGCGGTGAGCACCACGACCTGGTCGGGGGTCTCGCTGCGCACGCTGCTGGAGCGCGCCGGTCTCACACCGGATGTGGTGGAGATCCTCGGGCACGGCGCCGACGCGGGGCCGCGCGACGATGCCGACGGCGACGTGCGCTTCGCACGGTCACTCCCGATCGCCGACGCCATGCATCCAGACACGATCGTCGCCACGCACATGGCGGGCGAGCGGCTGTCGGTAGATCACGGCGCGCCGATGCGTCTGATCGTGCCGGGGTGGTACGGCATGGCGAGCGTGAAGTGGCTGGCTCGCCTCGAGGCGATCACGACGCCGTTCACCGGATACTTCCAGCGACAACGCTACGTGTTCGACGTGAACGGCACGGTGGAGCCGGTGCGTCGCACCCTCGTGAAGTCGATGATTACGTCGCCGATCGATGGCGGATCGTGCGCACGCGCGGTGCTCGTGCGAGGGTGGGCATGGTCGGGGGCCGGTGCGATCGCGCGGGTGGAGCTGGCGGTGAACGATGCGCCGGTGTGGATCGACGCCGCGTTGGGGACACCGGTGTCGACGTATGCGTGGACACCGTTCGAAGCGAAGCTGGTGCTGCCTGATGCGGCGACGGCGACGATACGGAGTCGCGCGACGGATACCGCGGGGAACACGCAGCCGGAACAGATTCAGTGGAATCGGTTGGGATACGGGAACAACGGGATACGAGGCGTGGTGGTGGCTGTCACTGAGGAGGGGCGCTCAGAATTCTGAGCGCTCAGAGTGAACGGCGTGGCGGGGTGCGTGCTGTTGCGCTGACGCCTTCCCTTCTCGTTCTAACGCTTGCGGAGCGGCACGGGCGCGGTAGGAACGTCCATCTCGGTCGTTAGATGGGTGGCGCCGCGATGGCACATCACACACGTCGTTTTCGGACGCGGATCGTCGAGCTCTTTGACCTTGGCGATGTACCTCGTGTCGATGTCGCGCTGCATCTTGATCATCTGCAGCGCGATGATCTTGTCCTTCCGCGCGTCGCTGGCGTAGTCCTGGTTGTCCATGTGACAACCAGTGCAGTTGATGCCCAGGCCGCGACCGAACTGCTCGTCCATCATGGTGACGAACTCCTTCGCGGGCATCGTCTTGTGCAGCTTCACATTTTTAAATACGGTGCCCGCCGGTTCGTTCTCGCGGCCCACCAGCGTGGCCATCAGTGCGGCCACGGCTTCACGGCGCAGCGTATCGAGCTTCATGGGCGTGGGGGGCACTCGCCGAGGGGCCTGCGGACGCGGGGCCGCACCGTCCGCCGAGGCGATCGGACGCGCTTCCTGGACCGCCCCTTCTTGGGCGCCCCGCGCGCACGCCACTGCCGACCCGATCACGACCATCGACATCACGACCCACGAACGCATACGGCCTCCAAGGTTCCACGCGAAGTTCAGACCACTGCGAAACGTAAATGTAGGGACTCATGAAACGAGTTGCGCCACCCGTTGTTTAGGCGCACTAGCGCTTTTTCGCGAGGATGGTCCCGCGGCAGGTGATCGCGCCGCACGAACAGGGAAAGCGCTTCTTGGCCGCCGGCGTGTGGCGCTCCGGCAGGATATAGGCGTAGTCGTAGACCAGCTCTTCGCCTACCTCGATCTCGTGGATCGCGTCGATCCAGATCCGGCCCTCGTCGAACACCGCGTCGCAGTTCGGGGCGCAGGAGTGATTGAGGAACCGCGCCTCGTTGCCGTTCACGGCGGCATCGACGACGACTTCGTCGTCGATCGCAAAGAGATAGGTATGGTGACGCTCCCCGGCCACGTCGGGGTAGCGCGCCTCCGCCGCCTCCGGGGTGAGCCGCTCGCCGGCGTACTCGACAATGCGCGTGCCGGCGGCGATAGGACGGGTGGCGTATCCCCCGAACCCCTGAATCGGGGAGTGCCGGACCTCGAACGGAAGTGATGCATCGGTCATGATGACTGACAATCTCACCCATTTCACGCACCGAATCCACATCTCGGTACAGAAATAGGATAGATTTCGGTTCTCAAAGGAGACTTGACATATGAAACAGCCGGACGAGCGCGATGTCGCCGCACGGAACAGCGAGCGCGACGTCAGCGAAACCGGATTCGCGGCCCTCGGACTCGACCCCCGCATTGCCTCAGCGCTCGCTGCGCTGGGTTACGAAGAGCCGACGCCTGTGCAGCGTGCCGCGATTCCGCCACTGCTGGAAGGACGTGATGTATTGGCCCAGGCGGCCACCGGTACCGGCAAGACCGCGGCGTTCGCGCTGCCGCTGCTGAGCCGCGTGAATACGAACGCGAAGGGTGCCGAGCGTACGTCGGCGCTGATCCTCGTGCCGACGCGCGAACTCGCCATGCAGGTGGCCGAGGCGGTACATCGCTACGGCAAGCCGATGGGCGTCAGTGCCTTGGCCGTGTACGGCGGCTCCTCGATGGAGATGCAGGTCCGCGCCCTCAAGCGCGGGGTCGACGTGGTGATCGCGACGCCGGGACGCGCGCTCGATCATATCCGTCGTCACACACTGCAGATGACGTCGCTCAAGACCGTGGTGCTCGACGAAGCCGACGAAATGCTCGATATGGGCTTCGCGGAAGATCTCGAGGCCATTCTCGAGGCCACGCCGAAGTCGCGCCAGACGGCGCTGTTTTCGGCCACGCTCCCGCCGCGCATCGCCAGCATCGCGAAGCGTCAGCTGCGTGATCCCGTGATCGTCACGATCGATCGTGAAGTCGTGCCCGACGGTGAAGCCGCCCGCGTCCGGCAGGTGGCGTACATCGTGCCGCGTGCCCACAAAATGACGGCCCTCGCGCGCGTGCTCGACATCGAGCAGCCGACGAGTGCGATCGTGTTCTGCCGCACGCGCACCGAGGTGGACGAGCTCAGTGAAACGCTCATGGCGCGCGGGTTGCGCGCCGACGCGCTGCACGGCGGCCTGAGCCAGGATCAGCGCGACCGCGTGATGACCAAGTTCCGCACCAAGAAGACCGATCTGCTCATCGCGACTGACGTCGCGGCGCGTGGTCTCGACGTGAAGCATGTGTCGCACGTGGTGAATTTCGATGTGCCGGCCGACGCCGAGTCGTACGTGCATCGTATCGGCCGCACGGGTCGTGCGGGTCGTGAGGGCGTCGCGATCACGCTGGCTGAGCCGCGCGAGCATCGTCTGCTGCGCAACATCGAACGCATGACGAGTCAGCGCATCGAGATCGCGCAGGTGCCCACCGTCGACGATCTGCGCGCGCATCGGTTGGAGTTGGTGCGGACGACGCTGCGCGAGACCATCATGGAAGGCGGTCTCGACAAGTTCCGCAGCATTGTGGAATCGCTGGCCGGTGGGTTTGACGTGATGGACATCGCCGCGGCCGCCGTGAAGCTGTTCGATGCGAACGACGCGACCGACGAGCCGGATATTCCGGCGGTCCAGCCGCGCCCGGACGATCGTGGTGCGCGCGACAGCAGCCGTGGTCGTGACGGGGCCGGTGCCCGTGAAGGTGGTCGTCCGAGTCGCAGTGGCGAAGACGAAGCGCCGCGTGGTGCGAAGGCGGCTAAGCGGTCGAAGCCCGAGTGGAGCGTGGCGCGGTTGTGGGTCGGTGCGGGTCGCAAGCTCAAGATGCGTCCGGGCGATCTCGTGGGCGCGATCGCGAATGAAGTCGGGATCGATGCCAGTGTGATCGGCGCGATTCAGATTGCCGATGGATACAGCACCGTCGAGGTCCCGGAGGAGATTGCCGAGGATATCATC
>NSHR01000004.1 GCA_002737115.1 Gemmatimonadota bacterium
GCAAGACCAGCGCCGGCGACGCACCACCCGCGCGAAGACGCTCCACGAACCATGACGCCACGGGCGTCTTCCCGGTGCCGCCCACCGTCAAGTTCCCAACCGAGAGCGCGGGGAGCGCCGGCACGGCGAGCGTTCCGCGGCCCGCGCGCGCGTCAAAGGCGGCGTTTCGACGCGTCACCATCACGCCGAATAGCCAGCTGAGTGGCGTGAGCGCCAGGCGTGCGACGCGCGCGCCGACAGACGATGACCGCCAGACGTACGAGACGAACGCCGTCACGCGCGCGCCCGCTCACCGGCGAGTACTTCCACGCGCGCGAGGGCCTCGCGCATGCGCTGCGCAAACTCCTCCGTTCGCGCCGCGGCCGTTCGCGCATCGGGATCGTCCAGTGTCACCGGCTCGCCGTACTCGATGGTGACCCGAGCAAACGGCTTCGGAATCTCGAACCCATCCCAGCTACGCAACTGCCACTTGCGATCGACATGCGCGACCATCGAGACAACCGGCACACGGGCTCGGTGGGCGAGCACGAGTGCGCCGGGCGCGAAGCTGTAGCGCGGTCCACGCGGACCATCGGGGGTGATCGCAATGTCAGCGCCTTGGTTGAGCACCTGAACGGCCTCGAGCAGCACCCGCGTGCCTCCGCGTGACGAGGATCCGCGAACGCTAAAGAATCCGAACGTCTCAACGAGACGCGCGAGAATATCCCCATCTTTATGCTCGCTGATCATGGCGGCCGTCGGCTGACGATGCGCCCAAAGCAGCGGCAGAAGCTGCCCATGCCAGAGAGTGAACACGACGCGCGACGCCTCGGGGGCACGGGCGAGCAGCGCCTGTCGACCATGCACCTGCACGCGCCACGTGGTGCCGAGCGCGTGGATCACCCAGGTACCGAGCCTGATGGCCACGCGCGTACGCCAGTCGAGCGTCGCCGGCGAGGTCATACCGTATTCGCCGCGACGAGGTCGCGGATCATCGTCGCCACACGCACCGATGCACCCGGCGTGCCGAGCATGCCACGCACTTCACTCAGTCCCGCCTCAGCCTTCGCGCGCTCCGCGCTCTGCACATCAAGAAGCGGCATCAGCGCATCGGCCACCTGGCGCGCCTGGAACGCATCCTGTACAAACTCCCTCGAGACCTCGCGGTGCGCGACGACGTTCACCAGCCCGATGTGCGGGATCTTCACCACGCGACGCGCAATCGCGTAGGTGATGGCACTGGTGCGATAGCCGATCACGTGCGGAAGTCCCGCCACAGCGGCTTCAAGGGTTGTGGTTCCACTCTTCAAGAGCCCGGCGGTCGCAGCGCGCAATACGTTGAACGACGCGCCGTGCACGCGCGGGAACGGACAATCGGCGGCACTGATCCGCACCGTTGGCGCGACGCTGACGACGACATGTAAGTCGGGGATCCGAGCCTGCAACAGCGATGCGGTTTCCATGAACGGCGTCAGATGGCGCGCCAACTCGGCTCGGCGGCTCCCAGGGAACACCGCGAGGATCGGTCCGTCGGCAGGCAATCCCAGGGCTGCGCGCGCGGCGGTTGGCGTGGGCAAGGCCTGCGCACGATCAAGCAGCGGGTGTCCCACGAACGTCGCATCCACCCCGTGGCGCCGCAGTAACCCCTCTTCGAACGGCAGGATCGACGCGGCCTTCGTGACGATACGCGCGAGCTTGGGCAGTCGTCCGGCCCCCCACGCCCACACCTGCGGCGTGATGTAATACAGCACCGGCACACCGGCCTTCTTCGCGACCTCGGCCACCTTGAGATTGAAGCCGGGATAGTCGAGAAGCACCACCAAGGCTACCCGGCCGCTGTGAATGCGCTCACGTAGCCGCCCAAGGAGTGCAAAGTGCTTCGGGATGTGTCTGACGACTTCCGCGAAACCCATCACCGCGAGGTTCTCGACGTCTTCAATGATCTCCACGCCGGCGGTCCGCATGTGCCCGCCACCGACGCCGACCATCGCTAGCTCCGGCGCCAGAGTGCGAAGCGCCTCGGCCACCTTGCCCGCGTGCAAATCGCCGGAGGCCTCGCCAACGACGAACAGAATCTCACGCACGTGCCGACTCGTCGGAGGCGCGCATGACCCGGTGGGCGGCTTCAATGGCCGCCACGATGCGCAGCGCCGCCTCGAGGGCTTCGCGCCCCTCTTCGCCCGTCACAGCCACCGCATGGCGACCCGCGATCGCGCCAAGAAACTGCGACAACTCAAGCACGAGCGGCTCACCATCTGGCGCCTCAAGCGGTACTCGCTCCACAAACTCCTCGAGGGCACGTGGCGCACGGGCCAGCAGCATCGGATCGAAATCACCACGCAAACGGAAGAACTCACCTGTTCCCGCCGCCAGATCGAGCGAGATGTAGCCGCTGCGTTGAAAGATGCGCAGCTTGCGCAGTCGTTCACGCGAGACGCGACTCGCCGTGATGTTCGCCACCGCACCGTTCGCGAACGTGAGGCGCGCGTTGGCGATGTCGATCTGGGGCGTCAGTACCGGCATGCCCATCGCCTGGACGTCCGCCACTCGCAGTCCGACGAGCGTATGCACGAGGTCGAGGTCGTGGATCATGAGATCGAGCACGACGGCCACATCGGAGCCGCGCGGACTGAACGGCGCGAGGCGGTCGCTCTCGATAAATCGGGGGCCATCGACAAACGGCATCGCCGCGCGGACCGCACGATTAAACCGTTCGACGTGACCAACCTGCAACAGCACACCGGCCGCTCGCGCCCGCGTCAGCAGATCGTCGGCTTCGTCAAGCGTCACCGTGAACGGCTTCTCGACGAATACGTGCTTGCCGCGATCGATCGCCGCCGATGCAACCGCATGGTGAGCGGTCGTCGGCACCACGATGGAGACGGCGTCAACCTCGTCGAGCATCGCCGCCAGCGAGGGGTACATACGCACGCCGTGCTGGGTCGCGACGTCAGCGGCACGACCGGGGTTTTCGTCGAAGAAGCCTGCAAAACGATCACCGCACAGATCGCGCAGAATGCGCACGTGGTGCACGCCCAAGCCACCGGCGCCGACGACGCCAACGCGCGGTGCATCGCGCTTCGAAAAGGCGCGCGACTCCGGGGTCATGGTCGTGGTTCTCAGAATCCGACGCCTCGCTGGCTCGCTTCGATGAAGTCGAGAAAATGCCGTACTTCGGGGAGCATGGTCAGCTCGGCACGCGCCCGCTCGACGCCCTGACCGAGATTAAGATCAGACCGGAAGCAAAAGCGGTACGCGCGCTTGAGCTCACGCACCACGTCTTCTTCGAACCCTGTGCGTCGTAATCCAACCGAATTGAGACCGAAGAGTTTGATCGGATTGCCCACGGCGCGAACGAAGGGCGGCACATCCTGCGCCACGCGAGAACATCCGCCAATGAACGAGTGCCGGCCAATGCGCGAGAATTGATGCACGGCGCACAAGCCGGAAATCGTCGCCTTATCCTCAACCGTCACATGTCCGGCCAGCTGCGTGCCGTTCGAGATGATCACGTGGTCGCCGATGTGGCAGTCATGCGCGAGGTGCACGTAGCTCATGAGGAAACAGTGGCGACCGACGCTCGTCGTGATCGAGTGCGCGGTACCGCGATTGATCGTCGCGTACTCGCGAACCGACGTGTCGTCGCCGATGTCGACCCACGTTTCTTCACCACGATATTTGAGATCCTGCGGATCACCACCGAGGATTGCCCCAATGCCGATCTGCACGCGCTCACCGATCCGTACGTTGCGTTCCAGTGTGGCGCGCGCGGCGATCTGCGTGCCGTTGCCAATGGTGCACTGGGGACCGATGATCGCCCACGGCCCGACGTCGACCTCGTCGCCGAGCTGCGCCGATGCATCGACCAGTGCCGTGGGATGAATGCGCGCAGTCATCGATCGCGAACCATCGCGGACATGTCCGCCTCCGTGACCACCTGACCATCCACGGTGGCGACGCCACGCATCTTGCACATCATGCCACGGATCTGCAGCACTTCCATCTCGATCCGCAGCTGATCGCCAGGCTTGACCGGGCGGCGGAACTTGACATTGTCAAGCGAGAGAAAGTACACCACCTTGCTCGACGGATCGGCGATGGTGCGCATGAGCAGCATGCCGCCCACTTGCGCCATTGATTCGATGATCAGCACGCCCGGCATAATCGGATGCCCGGGGAAATGACCCTGGAAGAATGGCTCGTTGATCGTGACGTTCTTGAGCCCCACAATCCGCTTCCCTTCTTCGATCTCCAGAATGCGATCGACGAGCAGGAAGGGATAGCGGTGCGGCAGCACCTGCATGATATCTTCGATGGAATACACGGCGGGCTCCCGGACAGCGTGTTGCACGAGGGCGCGAACCAGGGCGACCGTGCCCCGGTGACTCGGTTTGTGAGCGGTAATGTGCGCGCGGACGCGCGCACCAGCGAGAACAAGATCACCAACACAATCGAGCGCCTTGTGCCGGGAAAATTCATCGGGCCAACGGAGCGTCGTCTCCACCACACCTTCGGCGTCGAGCACCACCGCGTTGGCCGTGGACGCCCCCTGAATCAACCCTTTCGAGCGCAACGCGTCCACTTCGTGCATAAACCCGAACGTCCGGGCTGACGCAAGTTCGCGGGTGAAACTCTCCGCCGTCACCATGCACTGCGTGCGTTGCAGGCCGATGTGCGGGTGGGGAAAATCGATGGTGACGTCGAGCGATAACCCCAAACAGGGTCGCGCCTCGTAAACGGACTCTCCCTCGACCATCCGTATGGCCTTGCGCAACACCAGCCACTCGGGTCGACCACCGTTGGGTACAAGCCCCGCGCCACGCAAGGCCTCGAGAAACGGCGCCGCGCTGCCATCCAGGATCGGAGGTTCCGGCCCGTCCATCCCGATCTCGAGGTCATCGATCGCCAACGCGCCGACGGCGGCCAACACATGCTCCACCGTGTGAAGCGCCTCCGCCCCCGTCCCCAACTGAGTACGGCGCTCGGCGTCGACGGCAAACTCGACACGCGCGGGGATCGGCGCCGAACCGGCAAGATCGGTTCGACGGAATACAATGCCGGTTCCCGTCGGAGCCGGTCGGAACGTGAGCCGACACGGCTGACCGAGGTGGAGGCCGATGCCTGCGACCACCGCCTCTCCGCCGATGGTGCGCCGCTCGCCCGCGTGCGCCGACGTCGAATCGGACGGTGCGGCGGCGGCCTTTCCAGCGGTCGCGGTCACGACACGTCCCCGCTGGCGTCCGCGTTGGCCGGGTTCGCGGCGACGGGCTGACTCACCAGCTGCTCCAGCGGGCGCACGATCTTCGCCAGTCTGGCGATTGCGGCCGACGCGCGAAGATGATCTCGATGCGGACGCGCCGGATAGCCCGACCACGTTTCTCCGGCCGGCACGTTGCCGATCACTCCGGCGCCGCCCGCGAGATTCGCCCGCGTACCAATGGAGACATGCCCCCCGATCCCGACCTGGCCGCCGATCTGCACGCCGTCACCGATCCGCACCGAACCCGCCACCGCCGCCTGCGAGGCGAAGAAACAGCCGCGCCCGACGCGCACGTTGTGCGCGATATGGACGAGGTTATCGATCTTCGTGCCCGCGCCGATGATGGTGTCATCAACGCTCCCGCGGTCGATGCAGCTGTTGGCGCCGACCTCGACGTCATGCTCAAGGATACAACGGCCCGCATGCGGGATGCGAACCACCCCGGTCGCCTGCGGCACAAAGCCGAAGCCCTCGCGCCCCACTCGGGCCCCGGCATGCAGAATGACCCGGTCCCCCAGTTCGGTGAACGGGTACACGACGGCGGAGGCGTGCACGCGCACGTCCTTACCGAGCACCGAGCCGGCTCCGATCACCGCCTGAGCACTGATCCAAGAGCCGTCGCCGATCACGGCACCCTGCCCGATCACCACAAAGGGATCGATCGTGACCCCGAGCCCAAGCCGAACATCGCTCGCGATGACCGCAGACGGGTGCACACCTTCGCTCCGCGGCTCCTGCCGGTGGAATCGTGCCAGAAGCGCGACCATCGCGTCGACCGGATTGTCTACCACGATTCGGGTCGACGGTGCCCCCGTGAGCCCGGCCAGCTCAGGCGAGATCAAGACCACACCGGCGCGCGACGTCGCGAACCATTGCCCATATCGGAGGTGCGCCAGAAAGCTCAGCTGGTTGGGGCCGGCCCGATCGAGTGGGGCAATGCCTCGCACCTCGATCGACCCATCGCCGACGAGCACGCCACCCACTTGCGTCGCAACGGCAGCGGCGGTGATGGGCTCCTGCCCATCACCGCCGCCTGCCTGCGGGCCCTCGGAACCGCCGCGCACCGCGGCGGTCACTCCGTGGGCGGCTTCTTGGTGTTCAAACCGGCCGGGGCACTCGTCGGACCAGCGGCGGGCGGCTTGGCGGCAGGCGGCTTGGCGGCACCCGGCGCAGCGCGCGGCGCCGAGAGACGCAGCTTGGAGACAACGCGATCGGTGATGTCGAGATTCTTGTCGGCCGACACGATGAGCGAGCCAGCCGCGACATCGAAGATGAAGGCAAAACCACCCTCCGCCCGAAGATCGTCGAGGACCTTTCGGACGTTATCCATGATGGGCTGCATGAGTTCGGCTTCGCGAGCCTGCGCCTGCTCCTGCATCTTTTGCGTGCGATCCTGATAGTCCGCCTGCTTGTCGCGCAGTGTCTTGAGGCGCGCTTCCTTCGCGGCCGGCGACAATGACACTTCTTCCTTCGCATACGCTTCCTGGAGCGTATTCAGCGAATCGGACAGCTTCTGGACGGCCGCGCGCATCGACGTCATGTCCTTGTCGAACAGCGCCTCCGCTTCGGCCCGGCCCGGGGCGGACTGAAGGATCGCGGCGGAGTTCACATACGCGAACTTCTGTCCCTGAGCGGAAACCAGGGCGGGAACGCCAAGCATCAAGGCGCACGCGCCAACGAACGAGAGAATTCGCATAGGATGTCCTGAGTTTAGAAGAGCTGACCGAGGCGGAAATGGAACTGCCACTTCGGATCGGGCCGAACGCGTCCGGTGGCCAGATCCACTGTTGTGCGATCAAAACCATACGCCATGTCCAATCCAAGCGGTCCCAACGGCGTTACGGTAGATACCCCAAATCCGGCGGAACGGAAGAGCCGGGTCGGATTGATCTGCCGGGCCGACGCCCAGTTGTTGCCGGCGTCGGTGAACACGTTGAGGTAGAACATCTGGTTGAAACGGACGCCGACCTCCCCCGTGAGGGTCATGAAGGCGTTACCGAACGACGCTGGGTCGGAGCGGTACTGGTCCGTATTCGGGTTGAACCCGATCGGGGTAATGGAAAACTCGGGATACCCGCGGAGCTGCTGGCCGAACATGACGCCTCCAACCGCGAATTGCTGCTGGAAGAAGAACGGTCCCGAGTTGCCGAACAAGCTGCCGGCACGGGCCGTGAGCCCCATCGTAAACTTGATCGGCTGCGAGCCCGGATTCGTTCCACCAAGCTGCCCCAGCAGGGTGTACGCGCGCATCTCGGTGGTCACGCGCTGGAAATTGACCGTGCCGCCCAGGGGACCACCACTGAAGTCGGCCGTGACCGTACGCATCGAGCCCCCGGTCGCAAACGGCAGATCGATACGCGTGTCGTAGGTGTACTCGAGGCCCACGTTTGAGCGGAAGCAGTTCTTGGTACAGGTGTTCTGAATCGTGCCCGAGGTAAACGTGGCAGATTCGCCGTTGTACGACACGGCCATTGTCGAGAAGTACGACCACGGTACCGGCAAGCCGAAACGCAGCTGCGAACCGGTCCGGATATTCTGGCCAAGGTTGCCGACGATGAAGCGCGACTGTGTGCGATACGCGCTGAGCGCGCCGGACACGCGCGAACCCCGAAGCGCGGGGTCGGTGTACGTGGCGGTGAAGTCGTTGAAAAACCGGCCGTACTGCCAGTTCAGCTTCCCCTGCTTGCAGAGGCCGAACAGGTTGGGCTGTTCGAGGCCGATAAAGCCACCGAAGCCCACACCGCCCTGCCCCATCGACGCACCGAAGTTGATCGAACCGGTCCGCTTCTCCTTGACGCGGAACACGATGTCGACGTCGCCCTGATCGTTCACCGGACGATAGTCCGGGAACGGCATCGGCGACTCGAAGAAATTCATGTTGCCGATGCTCTGATAGCTGCGAATCAGCGCGGCCTGATTGAACACGCCACCAGGCACGAGGAAGACCTGCCGGCGAATGCAGTCGTCGGCCGTGAAATCGTTCCCGAGAATCTCGATCCGGTTCACGATGGCCGGGTTCTTCTCGTCGATCTCCCACCGCAGGTTCACCGTCGGGATAGAATCCGGCCCCTCGAGCTTGCGCTCCAGCACGGGATTGATCCGCGCATACAGGTAGCCGTTGTTCCGATACTCCCCGTTCACCTTTTCAATCGCGTCGTCCCACTTGTGCTGATCGAAGATGCCTTCCGGCGCCGCAGCCTCGCGCTTGATCAAGCCTTTCACGCGCTGCGTCAGTGTGGGGTCATTGCCCTCGAACGGATAAAACTTCTTGAGATCTTCCGTGGGGAAGCGGCGATTCCCCGCCACTTCGAACGTGCCGATGCGATAACGTGGACCCTCCTCGATCCCGATCTGCACCAGCCCTTTTCCCTTCTCACGATCAACGATCAGCGTGTCCTTCGCGATGCGCATATCGACATGGCCCAGTCGCGCAAAGAGTGCCGGAATCCGCTCACCAAGGTCCCCGACGTACTTGTCCTCGTCGAATTCTCCCTTGCGGAACCACCAGAACCCTTCGGGCTTGGTCTTCATAGCCGACACGACCTGCTTTTCCTTCACCGACGTGTTGCCCACGATGTCGACGCCGGCGATCGCCAAACGGCGACCCTCATCGACGGTGTACGTGATGCCGACGCGTTCATCGTCCATTTTCACGGAGTCGATCGTCACGCGCGCGAGGTAATAACCGGCCGCCTCGTACGTGGAGTCGATGCGTGCCCGCGCTTTGGCGAGCATCATGGGGTCGATCGGACGGCCGATCAGGAGGTCGATCTTGTCACGCACCGACCGCTCAGAGACGTTCTTCGGGCCCACGACCTTGAGTTCGCCAAGGATCGCACGCTCCCGTACCTGGATGACGGTCAGCACCTTGTCCGGCACGCTCTCGAGATCGCAGAGCAGCTGGACATCGTCGAAGAGGTTCAGCGCGTACAGCCCCTTCATGGAGCGCTGAATCGACGGGAAGTTGAGAGGCGTCCCGGCCGTCAGGCCCATCTCGCCACGGATGCGCGAATCCGGCGTTCGCGTGTTTCCACGGATCGCGATGGAATCGGGGGACGCACAGCGCCCCGTCACGTCTTGGGCGGCGGCCGCACGAGGGGCAACCGCAGACATGCACAGGGCGATACAGGCCACCACCAGCTGGGCCGTTCTTCGGGGGGTGCTCTTCAGCATAGCCTTTGAATATACACCGAAACTGCAAGCGGCCGGACCCCCCTGGGGTCCGGCCGCCGCAGATCCTGTTTTACGCCTGAGGCGCAGGGGACAGGACGCGGAACTCCAGTTTCTCCTTCTCCGTGGTCGAGACCTCAACTTCGATCTCATCCCCCTTGGAGAACTCGCCCAGCAGGATCTTCTCGGAGAGCGGATCCTCGATGTACCGCTGGATCGCCCGCTTGAGCGGACGAGCGCCGTAGTGCTCGTCGTGCCCGTGGTCGACCAGGAAGGCGGTCGCCGCCTCGCTCAGCTTGATGGTGATCTCCTCCTCGGCCAGACGCTTCTGCACGTCGGCGAACAGGATCGATGCGATCTTCGCGATGTGCTCCTTCCCGAGCGGATGGAAGACGATCACGTCGTCCAAGCGATTGAGGAATTCGGGGTTGAACACACGCCCCATCTCCTCCTTCACCTTCTCGGAAATACGCTCAAAATCCCCTCGCGAATCGTTGCCCGCAAAGCCCAACGACTTGCCCCGCGTAATGTCCTTCGCGCCCACGTTCGACGTCATGATAACGACGGTGTTTTTGAAGTCGATGACCCGGCCGTAATTGTCGGTGAGGTGACCCTCATCGAGCACCTGCAGCAGAATGTTGAACACGTCCGGGTGCGCCTTCTCGATTTCGTCCAGCAGGACGACCGAGTACGGCTTGCGCCGCACGGCCTTCGTCAGCGTGCCGGAGTCTTCATACCCCACGTACCCCGGGGGCGCGCCGATCAGCCGCGACACGGAGAACTTCTCCATGTACTCGCTCATGTCGACGCGAATCAGGGCCGAGGTATCGGCGAACAAGAACTTGGCCAGCGACCGCGCCAGCTCGGTCTTGCCGACGCCCGTGGGCCCCGAGAAGATGAACGAACCGATCGGACGACGCGGATCCTTCAGGCCGGCGCGGCTCCGACGGATCGAGCGGGCGAGCGCCTTGATGGCCTCATCCTGACCCACGACCGACCGGTGCAGCTCGTCCTCCATCCGGAGCAGCCGCGACGTCTCGGCTTCCTGCAGACGCATCACGGGAATGCCCGTCCAGCGGCTCACAATGAACGCGATCTCTTCCTCGCCAAGCGTGGGGCGATGCGACTGACGCCGCTGCTCCCAATCTTCCTGCTTGCGTCGGATCTGCGCCTGCAGATCGCGCTCGTTATCCCGCAACGAGGCCGCGCGCTCGAAATTCTGATCGCGGACCGCCGCTTCCTTCTCAGTATTGATCGCTTCCAACTGTTCCTTCAGCTCCGCCACCTCAGCCGGCGGCACCTGCGCCGCCAGACGCGCCCGTGCACCGGCCTCATCGATCACATCGATCGCCTTGTCCGGCAGGAAGCGGTCGGTGATGTAGCGCTCCGACAGCTTGGCCGCCGCGACCAACGTCTCGTCGGGGATGTTCACACGGTGGTGGTCTTCGTACTTCTTGCGCAGTCCATGCAGGATCTGCACGGTCTCGTCGATCGAGGGCGGCTCGACCACGACCGTCTGGAATCGACGCTCGAGGGCTCCGTCCTTCTCGATATACTTGCGGTACTCGTTGAGCGTGGAGGCACCGACGCACTGCAGTTCGCCGCGCGCGAGCGCCGGCTTCAGCATGTTGCTGGCGTCGATCGCGCCTTCGGCCGCACCGGCACCGACGAGCGTGTGCAGCTCGTCGATAAACAGAATGACCTGCTTGTTCTGCGCGATCTCGTTCATGACCGCCTTGAGGCGCTCCTCGAACTGACCACGGTACTTCGTGCCCGCAATGACCGCCGCCATGTCGAGGGACAACACGCGGTTGTCGCGGAGGGAATCCGGGCAGTCGCCAT
>NSHR01000043.1 GCA_002737115.1 Gemmatimonadota bacterium
CTACGCGATGCCGAGCCCGTATACGATGGTGCTGAAGGTCAAGACCGAGCGCCCGTTGTATCCGGGCGCGCAGCGTGTTCGCGACGGCGAGTTTTCGTTTACCAGCAACAACCTGCTCGACGTCCTGTCGGCGTTTAATGCGATGAAGTAGCGGAGCGGTCTGCAACGACGTTTGAGAGTCTTCCTGCGCATATGTTGGGGCCGCGGGGCGATGAAGGCCAGCATACGCCCGTCGGACGAAACGAGGATCATGACGACCTACCACGCCGCCGCACGGCAGGACTTGCGCCGGCGCGGCGTCGGTCGTAGCTCTGTCGGCGCTGGGGCCAGTCTTCGCGACCCAGCCGGACGCAGTCTGACACATCATGGGAGTTCGATGATCACTCGATATGCACGTGCGCGGTGAACGGGATGAGTGAGGCCGGGCCGGTCTCTCCGGGCCGCAAATTCAGCGACGGCGGGTTGACGCTATTGGCGCTGGTGGTGGCACTCGTCCTTGGCGTCGTCATTTCGTGGACCGGTCACGCGGGCGCGCGCCGCGCCGCCTTGGCCGTCCAACCCATTGGCGCGCTTTGGATCAACGCGATTCGGATGACCGTGATCCCACTCGTCGTGTCACTGCTCGTGACCGGGATCTCGTCGATGGCGGGGGTTGGAGGACTCGGCCGCGTTGGTGTGCGGTCGTTAGTCGTGTTCGTGGTGCTCCTGGCGGGATCGGCGGCAGCCTCACTGCTCGTCGCGGTGCCGCTCTTCGGGCTCTTCCCCGACGCGCTCGTGGGTCAGGCGTCGCTCCCGATTGGCGCCGCGGCGGCCGCCGCCGAGCTCACGAGCGCGACGCCGAGTGGCGTCGTGGCGTTCGTGCTGAGCATGATTCCGTCCAACCCCGTTGCGGCCGCAGCAGAGGGGAACATGGTCGCCGTGGTTGTGTTCACGGCAGTCCTCGCGGTGGCGGTGTCGCGCGGGTCAGCGGAGGCTCGGGCACCGCTCGAGGGCTTCTTCCGCTCCCTTGCCGACGCCATGACGCGCCTGGTCGGCTGGATCGTGTCGCTGGCGCCGGTTGCGGTGTTCTGTCTCGCGCTGCCGCTCACCGTCCAGAGTGGTGGGTCCCTGGTCGGCGCGGTGGGCTTCTACGTCGTCGCCATGGCTATCACGTGCGCGGCGGTCACCGCCCTGTGCTATCCCGTCGCGGCCAGCGGCATCCGCGCGTTTGGCCGAGCCATGCTTCCTACGCAGCTCATCGCGGCCAGTTGCTCGTCCTCCATCGCGAGCTTGCCGGCCATGGTGCGCAGCGCCGACGCGCTCGCCGTTCCGACGCGGATCAGCGGGTTCGTCCTGCCGTTGGCCGTGAGCGTCTTCAAGCCGGCGGCTCCGGTGGCTTGGATCGTCGGTGCGCTATTCATCGGCAAGTTTTATGGCGTGGAGCTGGGGGTGCGTGAGTTGGGCGTCGTAGCCCTCGCCTCGGTCTTCGTCTCCTTCGCCGCGCCGGGGGTTCCCCGTGGAGCGTTCCTGCTGCTCACCCCGTTGTTTGAGGCGATTGGACTGCCCGCCGAGGGGATCGGCGTGTTGATCGCCGTCGATCTGCTCCCCGATATGTGCGCGACCGTCGTACAGGTAACGGGGGACGTGACGGCAACCACGGTCATCGCCCGACTGGAACAGCGCGACTGAGACAGCCGTGGAATGGTGATGCGACGCACGCCGCGGGCAGAGCACTTCGTGCTGTGCGGCATCACTCGTAGAGTCTCTTCCTTTCCCCTCGCCCCTCGCACTATGACCTCCAGGCTCCGGCCGCTCGCCACCGTTCTGCTGTTCCTGCTCACCGCCGCCATGCGCGGCGACAGCGATCCGGTCGATGCGGTCATGGTGGCCCGCATCCGCGAAGAGGGACTGCAGCGATCGCAGGTCATGGAGTACGAGGGGTACATCGCCGACGTGCTTGGCGCGCGACTGACCTTGTCGCAGGACATGACACGCGCGCAGACGTGGGTGCAGGGGCAGATGAAGGCGATGGGTCTCGTGAACGTGGCCGCCGAGCCGTTCATGGACTTCGGCGTGACGTGGGACAACGAGTACGTGTCGGTGCACCTGCTTGAACCCGACTACCAGCCGATGGTCGGCTATCCGGTGGCGCACACGGGCAGCACGCAGGGCCGGCAAGTGGCGCCGGCGGTGATCGTCGATTTGCTGGTGAAGGCCGATCTCGAGAAGTATCGCGGCACACTCAAGGGGAAGGCCGTGCTCGTGACACCGCCGGCCGTAGTCGATCTGACCTCACTCACCAACGGCGTACCGCGCCTCACGCCGCAGGATCTCGACGCGCGCGAACGCACGGTGATCGCGCCGCCGCGCGTGACACCGCCGCGCGTCGCCCGCCATCCCGACCTGCTCACGGCCGAAGAGAAGATTGCGTTCTACGCGGCCGAGGGCGTCACCGCCGTGCTGCAGTGCGAAAGCGGCTGGCTCGGTGCGGTACGCGGCTTCTCGCGCCCGGGATCACGCGCCGATGGGTGGTCGCGGGCCGGTATGCTCGCGTCTCCGGCCATCGTGGCGATTACGCCGGAGCACTACAACCGCATGTATCGCATTCTCACCCGCGGCATCCCGGTGCGAATCGAAGTCGAGGTGCGCAATCGCGTTGGTGACACGGTGCAGCAGGCCATGAACCTGGTGGGCGAGATTCCCGGCAGCGACCTCAAGGACGAAGTCGTGATGATCGGCGCGCATCTCGACACCTGGCACGCCAGCCCGAATGCCAGCGACAACACGTCGGGCGTGGCCGTGTCACTCGAAGCGATGCGCATTTTGAAGGCGGTGGGTGCGAAGCCGCGACGCACCATTCGCGTGGCGCTCTGGGCCGGCGAAGAACAAGGATTGTTCGGATCGCGGGCATACGTGAAGCAGCACTTCGGCAATCCGCGCGATCCCGCCGTCGGTGCCAAGCCGGCGTACGAAAAGCTCTCGGCGTATTTCAATCAGGACTACGGCGCGGGGCAATACCGCGGCATCATGCTGCAGGGCAATGAATACGCCCGCGCCCAGTTCACCACGTGGATGGCACCGTTCCGCGACCTCGGCATGACCGTCGTGTCGAACCAAAGCCTTGGCAGCACCGACCATGTCGCGTTTGACGAGGTCGGGCTGCCCGGCTTCCAATTCCTGCAGGACAACATTCCCGGCACCGGCGGTCACACCAACCTCGACTTCCTCGAGGCGATCCAACCGTCGGATCTCATGAAGAACGCGGTGATCATGGCGTCCTTCGCCTACCACGCCGCCAACGCCGCCGCCCGCATCCCGCGAAAAACCGTGCGGTAGCGGGGACGTCGTTGAGCGCCGTGTCGTTTAGCGCCGTGTCGTTTAGCGGTTTATGGTCGGGTTATTGAGCCGCTCTACATCCGGAAGCGGGAGGCACTTGTTGGAGCCGTAGGTGCCGCCGCCATTGGGGAACACCGCGCCGTTCGCGGGAATGAGCGGGATGTTGAACCTGATCGTATCGAACAAGCGGTGCCCCTCGATGAAGAGCTCACGACGGCGCTCCTGCCGCACCTGCGCGTCGATTTCCGAAGCCACCATGCTGCTGAACGCCGGCAGGTTGGACGCCGTGCGCAACTGGTTTATCAGCTGCACCGCCACCGCTCCGCCCGCCACTTCCGCGCGGATCAGCGTCGCCTCACGCCATGTCGCTATAGGGATCGGGTCATTCAGCGACTTGTACTTGTTCTGCACCCACAGCCGTACCGACGGCATCGATCCCCCGCGCCCAGCATCGGTCACGTTCACTCGCGGGTCCGTCACTCCGGTCACCTGCTGCGCGCGGAACTGCGTATCCACCGTCACCGTACCGCTGGTGTTGTTGAAGCGGAAGATGCGGTTTTCTGCACGCCCGGCGGCTGCAGTGGTCTTGGCGGTAAAGACGAAGCCAGCCGGTACTAGCGCCGCATCTGCTGCGGCTTCCGTGCGTTTTCCCTGATTGAGCCGCGCCCGGGCGCGCCCTACCAGCGCCATGTTGCGTAAATCGGCTGGTGCCCCGGTGGCGTTGATGACGCGCGTGAATCGCTCTTCGGCGAGCGCGAACACCCCCGCCGGCTGAAGCTCCGCCCCAAGGTCGAAGGCGCACGAGCAGAACATCTCGCCCATCAGCACGTAGCTGTAGCCGGCATAGGCGGCGGCCTGCGCCTGCAGCGCTGCCCTACCGGGCACCTCGGCATCCGTCCACTTGTCGAGCAACCGTAGTACCTGATCCGCCTGAAAGCGCGCGATCGAGAGTGGCGTGTACACGCCGAACCCGCCGCACCCGCCAGAGGCGTACAGCGATGTCGCCGGGAAGTTCGTTCGCCGGTCGATGTCCCACGTCGCGGCGTTTGCTTGCGCGTCGGCAAATTCATCGGCTAGCGTACCACCGCTCAAAATGAAATTCCCTAAAGCGCATTCGAAGTCGGCCACCGCTCCCGACACCAGCACGGTGGCGTTCGACGGCTGCAGCAGTGTCTGCTCGAGGATGCGACTCGGCGCCTCGACCTCGAGGAGCGTACCGCATGCGGCCAAGCCCCCCGCTGCCAGCGCCACTACGGTCGCCCGGGCAACACGCGTCCGGAAACCACGTATTAGATGTCTCATGAAAGTCATCTTGCGTTGGATGGATGATCAGTAGGTCAGCGACACGGAGAAGAGCAGTTGCGCCAGCGGCGGCACCTGCGCTTGCTCCAGTCGCACGAATTGCTGCAGTGTAAAGAAGTTTTCCGGGTCCGTCCCGGGGTAATTGGTCCAGAGCGCCAGGTTGCGTCCCGACAGCGTGAGCGACCCGGAGCGCGCCTGAACCAGTCTGGCGATTTTGGGACCCATCTGATAGGCCACGGACAGCTCTCGCAGCCTCGTGAAGCTGGCGTTCTGGTAGACAAAGTTCCGCAACACATTGGGCGACTGCACCTGCGCCACCAGTGCTGGGTCGTATTTCTCCGGCTCGTGGTTCGACATGCACAGCGCGAACACCTGGCAGCGTGCGCGGTCGTTGTTGTTGAGGGTCACATTGCCCCCCTTGAAGTCGACCTGCGCATACAGCCTGAACCGCTTGAACAGCGTCATCGAGGCGTTGTACGATCCCTCGAGTCCCGGGTCGGGTCGCCCGAGGAACACTCGCGGCGCCACCCCCTGTCCGACGGCGTTCAGGCACGGCGTGGTGCCGCCCTTGCCGTTGTCGCACAGCGCATTCGTGGCGCGCTTGGTGACGGGATCGTAGGTGGCCGAGATGACACGGAAGTCGTACCAGGAGGCCACCGGACGACCCTTGATGTGCCGCTGCGCCCCGAACTGGATGTATTTCTCCCCGTTTTCGTCTACCGGTAGCGGCAGGTCGCCCAGGTCCCTCACCTGGTTGTCATTCTTCGAGATGTTGAAGCCCACGTCGACAGTCAGGTTCTCTCGCGCTACCGCAGCATAGCGCATCGACAATTCCACGCCCTGGCTGCGGATCTTGCCGATGTTAATGAACCGATCACCGGCAAACCCCGCTGACGGCGCCACAGGCTGCGAGAGAATGCCGTCTTCAGTGTTGCGTCGATAGACCGTGAACTCCGTGCTCAAGCGGTCCTGCAGGAAGGTGCCGTCGAACCCCATCTCCGTTTCCTTCCCTCGTTC
The DNA here is from genome assembly GCA_002737115.1 of Gemmatimonadota bacterium. Taxonomy (GTDB): domain Bacteria; phylum Gemmatimonadota; class Gemmatimonadetes; order Gemmatimonadales; family Gemmatimonadaceae; genus Gemmatimonas. Next base: position 5,635 of record NSHR01000043.1, read on the forward strand.
TGGACGAAGGTCTGGATTGCCCAGCGACTGCGGGGACACCGCCGAGCTGCCGTTGCCGCCGGTGGTCGCCGAGTACGTTCGCAGCGCGGAGTTCACCACCGGTTGCTGCCCGGTTTCACCGTATGCCGACCGCAGCTTGAGCTGGTTCACCCAATCGAAGGGGAACCACGCCTCTTCACTGACGACCCACGTGCCTGCCACTTTGGGATAGGTGGTCCAGCTGAAGTCCTCACCGAACGCGCTGTTGTTGTCCACGCGCAGCGCCGCCGTCAGGTACGCCCGGTCGTTCAAGTTGACTTGGTGCTGCCCGTAGAACCCCAACGTGGCGTTTTCGAAGTAGTCCTCGCCGCCGAAGGTCGTGGCTGCTGCATCGACCAGCGTGAGACCACCCGCCGGGAAACCCTCACCACGTGCGGCGAGCGCGTAGGTCTGCCGCTTGAAGTACTGGGCGCCGAAGGAGGTGCTCGTCTGCAGACCGAACAGCCGTCGCTTGGCCGTTGCCGCATAGTCCACCGACGATACCGATAGCTCCTGCCGGCGCGTTAACTTGTTGCCGTTCTGGTCAACCGGGTTTCCAAAAAACTGTCGGTTGTACGGAGTCATGCGCTCGGTCTGATTCACGTTGTCTTCGCCCGTCAAGTCGTTGCCGACGACGAGGCGCTGGGTGAGCCAGGTACCCACTCGGTGATTGAACTGCAGCGATGCCGTGGTTCGCTTCACATTCTGGTACTGTTTCAATGCCCCCCAGAACGCCTCCGGTGGCGCAGAATAGAAGCCGCGCCGCAGTTTCTCGGCGTCAGTGACTGGCGCTTGTCCGAAGTACGCGGAGAACCACATCCCACCGCCGGCCTCCAGCGGCACGTTGATCGTCTGCTGCGTGGTGTTGAAGGTCGCCTGAATGTCGAGCGACTTGTACGGCGAAAGGGAGATGTTGCCCGCGCCTGTCCACCGGGCGAGGTGGTTGGTGGGCTCGATGCCTTTGTCGTTGTCGTAGCTGCCGCTGAAGTTGTACTTCACGGCTTCGGTGCCACCGTTGAGGCCCGTGCTGTACGACTGAGTCAGCCCGTTGGCGAACAGCTCGCGTCCGGCCGCCCGCTCCACCGCGACGGGGTTCCACCCGGCGATCGTTCCGTCGGGCATGCGACGGTAGGTGGTGGGAATGCGGTTCTCCGCGTCCTGAAACCAGTTGTTCCCCATCCGCGTGTTTGTGGTGAACACCGGGCGCCCCGCCTTGCCGCGCTTGGTGATGATCTGGATGACGCCGTTGTTGGCTTCCGTCCCGTACAGCGTCGCCGCCGCGGGTCCCTTAATGACTTCGATACTCTCGATGTTTTCGGGGTCGATGTCATTCAGGCGGGAGATGACACCCGAGGAGAAGCCCTGCGAGCGCGGGCCGGTGGACACATCGTTCGCAATGCGGATGCCGTCGAGGTAAATGAGCGGCTGGTCGTTGAGCGATAGCGAGGCGGCGCCGCGGATGCGGATGCGCGGTCCTGACCCGATGGCGCCCGATCCGCCGGTGAGCACCACGCCGGCCGCACGGCCATTCAGCAGCGACGAGATGTCGGGCGATGGGGCGATGCTCTGAATCGCCGCGGCGTCGATCTTGGTGACGGAATTGCCGATGGCACGCTTCTCCACGGGCTCAGCCGTACCGGTGATGACGACCTCGCTCAGGCTGTTGGGCTGTTCCGCAAGGAATATACGAATATCGCTCCGCCCCACGTTCACCAGCTGGGTGCTCGGCTTGAAGCCGATGCGCCTGACCTGCAGGGTGACCTGTGTGCCGGAGATGGTGGAAAGGCGGAAGCCGCCGTTGCCATCGGTGACGGCGCCGATGTTTGTCCCCTGCACAAGGATCTGGGCGCCGTCGAGGCCGCGGAGGTTTTTCGCGTCGACGATCTGGCCGCTGATCGTCCCCGTTCCCTGTGCGCTGAGCGCCCGGGACATTGGCAGCAGCAACGCGACGGCCAGCAACCCGAGGTACCGGGCGCATACCAATCGTCGCCTGTTCTCGGCGGGTTGGAGCAAAAGCGGATGTTCCGAACTCATGAATCGCCTCCTGTCTCGTACGGCGGGGGGTATTGCGGGAATTCAATCCTGCATACACTACCGGATGCAATCAAAGACACAAGGGTGGCGGGCATGGAAAAGCCCGGCGTTCGGTGGCCTCGTTCGCGACTCGGGCACGGTGCCGCGGTGACGGTCGAGGCGACCGTTCCGCGTACTGAGCTGATTGTGGCCGTGCAGAGCAACTGGGAGAGCGCCGCGGCGCGACTCTGCGCGTCCATCGCCCTCGTGGGCGAGCGAGGGGTGTGGTGACACGCCCCGTGCTGCGTCGCGCGGCGTGGGCTGCGCGGGCCGCGGGCGCCTCCGCGCTCGGAGTCGTGGTGCTCGCGGCGTGCGGCGCGGCGTCGGCCAGTCCGATGGCGCCCCCGCCAGCCGTCACGCCGGCGATGCCGCTCAGCGGCCTCGCGATCCCTGGCATGACGAGCGTCGACCAGGTGATCTCGCTTCTCATGACGCGCTGGGACATCCCGGGCGGCGCGGTGGGCATCGTAAAGGACGGGCGGCTCGTGTATGCGCGCGGCTTCGGCTACGCGGACGCGGAGGCGAAACGCGTGGCCGCGCCCGACGCGCTGTTCCGCATCGCGAGCCTGTCGAAGCCAATCACGGCGGCGGCCGTGCTCCGGCTCGTGGAGCAGAACCGCCTCTCGCTCGACGCGAAGGCCTTCGCGCTGTTGAGCGACCTCAAGCCGCTGGTCGGCGCCACGGTGGACCCGCGCCTCGCGGACATCACCGTGCGCCACCTGTTGCAGCACGCCGGGGGCTGGGACCGCGACGCGAGCTTTGACCCGATGTTCCGGTCGACCGAGATAGCGGCGGCGACGAACACGCCGGTGCCCGCGAGCGCGGAGGCCGTGATCCGCTTTATGCACGGCCAGCGCCTCGACTTCGATCCGGGCCGGCGCTACGCGTATTCGAACTTCGGCTACGCGGTGCTCGGCCGTATCATCGAGCGCGTGACCGTCGGCCCCTACGACAAGTTCGTGCAGGACGCGGTGCTGACGCCGGCCGGCATTCATCGCATGCGGCTCGGCCGCTCGCTGTACGCGGACCGTGCGCCCGACGAGGTGCGCTATTACGACCGTGCGTCGCTTAGTTCGGTGTTCGCCGCCGGCGGCGCTGTGTCCGCGCCCTACGGTGGCTTCAACCTGGAGGCGATGGACGCGCACGGCGGCTGGGTCGCGTCGACCGTCGATCTGTTGCGCTTCGCCACGGCGGTCGACCGACTGCCCACGCGCCCCGATATCCTCGCCGGTGCGACGGTGGACATGATGACGGCCAAGCCGCCGTCCCCGCTCTGGGACGGCTCGGCGTTCTACTACGGCATGGGCTGGCTGGTGCGCCCCGCGGAGCAGAACTGGTGGCACGACGGCTCGCTGCCCGGTACCGCGTCGATCATGGTGCGCACGGGGACCGGGCTCGCGTGGGTGGCGCTCTTCAATGCGCGCTCGATCAAGCCCAACTCCACGTTCCAGGGCGAGATCGACAGCGCGATGTGGCAAGCGGTAAAGGGCGTCACCGAGTGGCCCACGTACGACCTCTTCTCGACCTTCCCCTGACCATGAGCATGATGCCTCGCGCCCCTCGCGCGCTTGCCGCGCGCGCCCCGCTTGCCCTCGCCGCCGTGCTTGCCGCCGCACTTGCCGCTGCGCTGTGGCTCGCGCACCTCTCACGCTCGCGCGCTCAGACCGCGCCGGGCATGCCCACGGACTACTCGCGCGTCATCGCGCGGCTCGACTCGCTCGTGGCGCGCGAGGTCGCCGACAAGCGGCTGCCCGGCCTGTCCATCGCGCTGGTGGACGACCAGCGCACCGTGTGGTCGCGCGGCTATGGCCGCGAGCGCGTCGATCCGGCGGTGCCGGTGACGAGTGAAACGGTGCACCGCGTCGGCTCCGTCTCGAAGCTCTTCACGGACATCGCCGTGATGCAGCTCGTGGAGCGCGGCGTGCTGGATCTCGACGCGCCGGTGTCGCGGTACGTGGGCGACGTGCTGCCCGAGGGGGGCGACGCGTCGCGCATCACGCTCCGCCAGCTCATGTCGCACCGCTCGGGCCTCGTGCGCGAGCCGCCCGCCGGCCACTACTTCGATTCCAGCGGCACCACGCTCGCGGCCACGGTCGCGAGCCTGCGCGGCACGTCGCTCGTGTACCCGCCGGGCACGCGCACCAAATACTCGAATGCCGGTATCGCGGTGGTGGGCTACGCGCTCGAGCGCACGCAGAAGCAGCCCTTCGCGGACTACGTGAAGCGCGCGGTGCTGGAGCCGATGGGGCTCGCGCACAGTGCGTTCACGCCGGAGTCCGCCCTCGTGCGCCACCTCGCCGAGGCGGTGATGTGGAGCTACGACAGCCGGGAGTGGGTTGCGCCGACTTTCGGTCTCGGTATGGCGCCGGCCGGCAGCATGTACACGACCGTGGACGACCTGGCGCGTTTCGTCTCGGTGCTCTTCGCCGGCGGGCGTGGTGTCGGAGGGCAGGTGATTGCGCGCGCGACGCTCGACTCCATGTGGACGCCGCAGTTCGCCGCGCCCGGGGCCACGGCCGGCTTCGGCCTCGGCTTCGCGCTCTCGCAGTTCGACGGACGCCGCCGGGTGTCGCACGGCGGCGCGATCTACGGCTTCTCCACCGAGCTGTCGGCGCTGCCAGACGACCGGCTCGGCGTTGTCGTGGTGGCCACCGCCGACGGCGCCAACGAGGTCGCGTCGCACATCGCGGACGAGGCGCTGCGGCTCATGCGCGCGGCGCGCGCCGGCCAGCCGCTGACCGACATCGAGCGCACGACGACGCTGGCGCCCGAGGCTGCGCGCCGTCTCGCTGGTCGCTACGGCACGGGGGAGCGCGCGGTGGAGCTGATCGAGCAGTCCGGCCGGCTCTTTATGCTGCCCATGCGCGGCGGATTCCGCGCCGAGCTGCGCGCGCTGAGCGACAGCGTCCTCATGACCGACGACCGGTTGGCGTACGGCACGCGCGTACGCCTGTTGCGCAACGGCCTCGCGCTGGGCACCGACACGCTGCGCCGGGTGGAACTCAAGACGCCGCTGGCCGCCCCCGCGGCGTGGCGGCCGATCATCGGCGAGTACGGCTGGGACTACAACACGCTCTTCCTGCTGGAGCGCGACGGCCGGCTGAACGCGCTGGTGGAGTGGTTCTACCAGTACCCGCTCACGGAGGTCTCGCGCGACGTGTACGCCTTCCCGGCGTCGGGTCTTTACGATGGTGAGCGCGTGGAGCTGCGGCGTGACGCGAACGGCCGCGTGATCGAGGCGATCATGGCGGGCGTGCGCTTCCCGCGCCGCACCGTGGGCACCGAGGACGGCTCGCAGTTCACCATTACCCCCGTGCGGCCGGTCGCCGCGCTCCGCGCCGTCGCGCTCGCCGCGACGCCGCCCAAGGAGACGGGCCCCTTCCGTGCTGTGGACTTCGTATCGCTGCCGAGCCTCGATCCTTCGATCATGCTCGACGTGCGGTACGCGACGTCGAACAACTTCATGGGCACGCCGTTCTACTCGTCGACGCGCGCGTTTATGCAGCGCCCTGCCGCTGAAGCGGTCGCCCGCGCGTCCCGCACGCTGCGGCCGTACGGCTACGGGCTGCTGGTGCACGATGCGTATCGCCCGTGGTACGTGACCAAGATGTTCTGGGACGGCACGCCACCGGCGCAGCACGTTTTCGTGGCGGACCCGTCGCAGGGCTCGCGCCACAACCGCGGCGCGGCGGTGGACATTACGCTGTACGACCTGAAGACGGGCCGACCGATTGAGATGCCGGGGGGCTACGACGAGATGTCGAGCCGCAGCTACCCGGACTATCCCGGCGGGACCTCGCTCCAGCGCTGGCATCGCGCGCTGCTGCGCCGTGCCATGGTTGCGGAGGGCTTCACGGTATACGAGGCCGAGTGGTGGCACTTCGACTTCAACGATTGGCGCCAGTATCCCATCGGGACCGCCACGTTTGAGGAAATCGAGCGCGCGGCTGGCCGGCGCGGGGGCGCGCGATGACACTGAACGGCGCCCGACCATCGGCGGTACGCCGTTGACGGTACGCCATGAGCCATGAGCAGGCCATCGTCCCCACGCGAACTTCCCCAAACCAGCACGCAACCATGCCTCGATCTCTCGACCGTACGCTTGGCTTTACCGATCTCCTGTTCATCGTCATTGGCACGGTGATCGGCTCCGGCATCTTTATCGTGCCCGCGACCGTGCTGCGACAGACCGGCGGCGCGCTGGGTCCGGCTATGCTCGTGTGGTTCGTGGCGGGCATCCTCTCATTGCTCGGCGCCCTGACGTACGGCGAGATGGGCGCCGCCAAGCCGGATGCCGGCGGCCTCTATTCGTACATCCGTGATGCCTTTGGCCCGCTGCCAGCGTTCCTCTACGGCTGGACGACGTTCTTCGTGATCGGCGCCGGGTCGGTGGCCACGCTCGCCGTCGCGTTCACGTCATACCTGCGCCAACTCATACCGGTCTCGCCCGGCGCTGGTAAGGTCGTCGCCGTGCTGCTCATTGCGCTCATCGCTGCGCTCAACGTGCGCGGCACGCGCCAAAGCGCCGGCGTGCAGAACGTGAGCACCGGCATCAAGGCCATCGCGATCATCGTCATGAGCATCGCGCTCATCGTCGCTGGCGGCGCGCCGGTGAGCACCGCGTCGATGTGGCCAGCCGAGATGACGACAGGGCTGCTGTCGGGCATCGGGCAGGCGATGATCGGTGTGCTCTGGGCGTACGAGGGCTGGCATATGGTGACGTTTTCCACGGGCGAGGCCCGCGACGCCCAGCGCACGTTCCCGCGCGCCATCATCGCCGGTACCGGGTTTCTCATCGGGCTGTACATGATCGCCAACGTGGGTTACGTCGCGGCGCTTGGCGTCGAGGGCGTACAGGCGACGGACCGCGTGGCGGCCAGTGCGGTGGCGGCGTCGTTCGGACCGTCGGCGGGGAAGCTCATCGCGGTCGTGATCCTCGTGTCGATGTTCAGCGCGGCGAACGGGCTCACGCTCACCGCGCCGCGCATGTATTACGCGATGGCGCGCGACGGACTGATCTTCCGCAAGTTGGGTGAAGTGCATCCGCGCTTTGGCACGCCGGCGTTTGCGATCATCGCTGGCTCCACGTGGGCCGCAGTGCTCGCCGCCACCGGGACGTTCGAACAGCTGCTGACGTACGTCGTTTTCACGGGGTGGATCTTCTATGGCCTCGGCGCGCTGAGCATCTTCGTCTTCCGGCGCCGCGAGCCCGACGCACCGCGCCCGTTCCGCGTGCCGGGCTATCCGCTCACGCCCATCCTGTTCGTGCTCGCGTCGTCGGCCATCGTGCTCAACACGCTCGTCACGCAGCCCGGCCGCGCGCTCGTCGGCATCGCGGGTGTGCTATCGGGTGTCCCCGTGTATCTGCTGTGGCGCCGCCGCGCCGCAGGCAGGCCCACGGTCGCGCCCGACGAGGCGTGAGCACCACGACGGCAACCCGTAGACGTTCGTGCCGACCCTCGTCGAGGTGTTATCCGTGTTCTGGCGGTTGTCGATCGTGTGGGTTCACCACCGCTGGTGCCGCCGACAGATCGTGACCGGCCGGAACACGGATCACACCGAACCAACACGGATCTGCTCCGGGTGTGCGACCGAGCACGTCGCTGATCTGACGGCGTTGCGTTTTTGATTGAACAACAACACCGCGATGCGTCGGCGCGTGGCGATGGCCCGTGGGCGCGCTGATCGGCTTATCCGTGTGGGTTCCGTGTGATCGGTGTTTTCCGTGTTCTGGCTGTTCTCGATCGTGCCGAATCACCACCGGTGGTGCCGCCAACGGATCGCAAGCCGGTCGGCAAGCCGCCTACCGTGCGGGATGGAACAAGAAGTAGTCGTAGGCGGCGCGTGCCGCCTGGGCGATCGCTCGTTCCTGCTCGGGCCCGTCCTTGGTCGACTGTTTGACGAAGGCCGTCACGATCAGATGCCCGCCTCCACCCGGGAGCTCGATCACCCCGATGTCCGCCGCCACGCCGAGGCCTAGGGTCCCGGTTTTGTGGGCGACCCGTACGTCTGGCGGCAGCAGCCCCTTGATCCGAGCCTGACCGGTTTGGCACCGATACATGATGTCGATCAACAGCGCCGTGCTCTTCGAACTGAGCGCCTCCCCGCGCCAAATCTTCCGGAGTAGCGCGGCCATTCCTTTCGGGGTGGCCGTATCCCGCGGGTCGCGGTAGAACGCCTCGACCGCCGCTTTCCGCTCGTCATCGGTCACTTTCCGGGACAGCTCCCCAAACCCCTTCGGGGTCAACTCAGACTCCGGCGGCAGGTTCCGAACCCCGACCGCGTCGGCGATCAGCGCGACGGTCGGCCGGTCGACGGAGATCCCCGACACACCGAGGGCCCGGAGCCGGGCGTTCACCGGGTCACCGCCGCCCGCCAATCGCAGCAGGATGTCGGTGGCCGAATTGTCGCTGATCAGCAGCATGAGTTCGAGCAGATTTCGAACCGAGAGCGACACGCCGGGATCGTCGAACAGACTGGTCAGGGTCCCGCTGCCTGGGTGCAGATCGCTCGGCTTGAGCGTCACCATGCTGTCGAGGCGGAGTTTCCCCTGGTCCACGAGGGTCAGGAGCTGGACAGCCACCGGCACCTTGAAGCTGCTCGCCATCGGGAACCGGTCGTCGCCACGGACGTAGAGCTCCCGGCCGGTTTCGAGGTGATGAATCCCGATGCCGAGGATGCCGCCGGAGATCGGTGCCACCCGGTCGATCTCGGCGGACAGGAGGTCGAGCCGATCCTGGGCCGCGAGGGGCCCGCCAAGGATCGACGAGAGGAGGAGCGCGGTGAGCATCCGCATGGTTCGTTGGTCCTGAGAAGGGTTAACCCCGATGGAGCGTGCTGGAGGTGATCCAGGCATCCATTTCGCTCTACGTCGCGCGAATCGGCCCCGGAGCTCTGCGGACGTAGCGTCTCCTTTATGCTTGTGCTCGGTTGGGTCAGTGTACACAATAGTGTATTCAAACCGCAATTTTTTGTAGGGCAAGGTCGACGCCGATGTGCCGGAGACGTTCGCGCGACCGAGGTACGGCTTCATCCACACTACCACAGGAGTGGTCATGCTCTGGAATCTCGGCCGCACGGTATGCCGGGCTGTCGTGCTGACTGCACTTGGAGCGTTGACGCTTCAGGCGCAGGGCGCGACGGGTCGCATCACAGGACGCATCACGGACAAAGAGGGCGGCACTCCCGTCGACGGCGCGCAAGTGCTGGTCGAGGGCACGAACGTCGGCGCGCTCACCGCGGCCGACGGCCGGTTCACGGTCACTGGCGTCCCCGCCGGTTTGCACCAGATCCGCATCATTCGGATCGGGTATCAGTCGGCGCGTCTGGAAACCACCACGCGTAGCGGCCAGGCGACGACGCTTGATGTCGTGTTGACGAGGGTGCCCTTCCAGCTGGAAGCGGTCGTCTCGACGGCGACCGGCCAGCAGCTTACACGTGAGCTCGGCAACTCGATTGCCAAGGTCGACGTCTCGTCGTTGGTGAAGGAACTGCCGATCACGTCGATGGAAGACGTGCTCAATGGGCGCCTCGCTGGCGTATCGATGCTTTCAAGCAGCGGCAGCGTGGGCGGTGGTGCGCGCATTCGTATCCGCGGCATCAGTTCGGCGTCGCTCTCGAACGATCCTCTGATCATTGTGGACGGCGTGCGCATGGATAACTCGTCGCCAGCCTTGGGCGGCGGTATCGGCACCGGCGCGCCGAGCATGATGAACAATCTGAATCCTGAAGAAATCGAGTCTACGGGCAGCAGCCTGGCCTTGGGTCGCATTGGGATGTGTGGATGGCCGCCAAGGCGAACGGAAACATGACCGCGCTCGAAATCGCCTCCATGCATGGCGCGATGTTTCTCGGCATGGAAAACGACCTTGGCTCGGTGACCGTTGGAAAACTCGCCGATTTGATGATTCTCAACGCAAACCCGCTCGAGAACATTCGTAACACCGCGAATATCCGGTATGTGATGAAGGGCGGTACGCTCTACGACGCCAACTCGCTCGACGAGATTTGGCCGCGCGCACGTCCGTACGGTGACAACTATTGGTACGTGAAGGAGATGTACGCGCCAAGCAACAAGTCGGTTATTCGGTAGGTAGAGCCCCATGCTCATGCGTCGTCTTGCTGCACTCCTCATGGGTGCTCCGCTTATGCTCGTGGCGCAACCTGTCACGGCGCCCGGGCGGTTCCTCGCGGCGCGTCAGTAGGAAGAACCGCGCCGGTTAGTTATTGCCGGTGATCTTCTTCGGCGCGCTGTCCTTCAACATGCGCAGCGCCTCTTCGATCGCGGTCTTGAGTTCGCGATCGAACTTCTTCACTTCGTCCATCGGCGAGTTCTTGACCCAGACATCGGGCGGCACGCCGAGGTTCTCGAGGTTCACGCCGTAGTTGTTCGGTTTCGTGGGATCGTAAGTGATCACCAGCGATCCTGGCGTTCTGATGGTGCCGCCGTTGATCAGGTTGTAGCTGCCGGTGGCGATCACGGCGGCGGCGGTGGGATTACCCACAATGCGACCAAGCCCGAGCTGGCGGAATGCCATGGGAGTGACTTCGCTGTCCGATCCCGATCGTGCGTTGATCATCATGACCTTCGGGCCGGCTATCGCCTGCCGTGGCCGACGTCCCCAGCTGCGTGCACCGGTGCGCTGATTCCAGAACTGGTACGGCTGCCGTTCGAGAATATCGATGATTTCCTGATCGATATTGCCGCCGCCGTTGAAGCGGATGTCGACGATGATCCCCTTCTTGTTCGAGAAGCGGTCGATCTCGTTGCGGAAGCGAACCAGCGACGGCTGATCCATGGAGCGGATGTGGACATACGCGATGTCGCCCTTGGTGTCCTTCTCGACCATATCGCGGTTGTTCTCCACCCACTCCTCGTACTTGATGTCCGTGAGTGACGTGACGCTTTCGACACGAACCGTGCGAGCCCCTTCACCGCTCGCAGCCTTCGCGACCTTGATGGGGATGTACTCGTTTACCGTCGTGCTCAGGATCTTCCAGTAGTTCTCACCCGACTTCAGCTCCTGCCCGTCAATCGCGAGCACGTAATCGCCGGTGGACAGCCCAAGCCACTCTTTGTCGGCCGGCCCGTCGCGGTAGATGTGTCCGATGCGATACCGGCCCGCGTCGGTTGGTTCCAGTTCAAGGCCCAAGAACCGCGTGCCGTACACGCGTGGCATGGCGCGCGTGGGCGGGCCGTTCACGCCCGTATGCGACGCGTTCAGCTCGCCGATCATTTCGTTGGCCAGATCGTACACGTCTTCGTTCGTGCCCACGTAGCGCAAGAGCGGCTTGTAGCGCGCCTTGATGGCATCCCAATCGCGGCCGTGCATCTTCTCGTCGTAAAAGCGGTACTTCATCACGCGCCACGACTCCTCGAATAGCTGATTCCACTCGGCGCGACGATCTACGCGCACGCCAAAGCTGAACGCTATCGGCTCGGCGCGCTGCGGCGTAGCAATCACCAGCTTGGCGATCTCCGTTCCCACCGCGGCGGCGTCGCCTGGGCGGGCGGCTCGACGGAAGTAGATCGTGCGGCGATCCGCCGTCGGAATCATTCCGGGGTACGTACCGCCCGCGATGCGTTTCCGGTTCAGCCCGTCGACACCAATGCTGAACAGGCCGACGTTCGGATTTTCCGGATCAACGGGTGCAGCGTTTTGCCCACCGCCACCCGGCCCACCACCGCCGCCTACCGTGAACGTGATGGTGCGTCCGTCGCGGGACAGAAAGAAGGCGCCCACCGGCAGCGGGCCCCGCGTGAGCTGCAGCGCGCGCCGCTCGATTCCGGCCTCGTCGATCCGCATCGGCACGGTCGCCGAGCCCGCGCTAGGTGCCGCTGCCGACGACGCGGAATCGCTGCGCTCGGCGCGCGCTCCCGTCGCCGTACCAGCAGCCCGACGCTGGCGCTCTCGCTCACGCTCACGCACCAACGGATCGTTGGGGTCCTCGGTCATGCGTGCCAACGACACCACGAACAGCTGCGATACGCCGCCATCGCGCGACGACGTGAAGACCACTTGCCGGCCATCCGGCGTGAGCATGCCATTGCCGTCGGTAAACGGATTGCGCGTCACGTTCACTTCTTTCTTCGTCCGAATATCAAACACGAAGACGTCCGCATTCTGATCGTCATCGCGCTTGATGTAGCTCAGCGCGTTGCCGTCGGTGGCGTAGGTGCCGATGGTGAACCCGCCCGCCTCGTTGAACGCCAGTTCGCGCGATGATCCGCCCGTGGCGTCGACTTCCCACAAGCGATTGGCGCCGGTGTAGGCCAGCTTCTGCGAGTTCGGCGCCCAGGTCAGGTCGGCCTTGATCGACGCCTGCATCGTCACCTTGCGCCGCTGCGCCGTGGCGAGATCGTAGATCCAGATCTCCTCGTCGCCCGATTCATCGGAGATGTAGGCGAGGCGCCGACCGTCGGGGCTATACACCTGCGACCGTTCGCGCCACGGGGAGTTGGTCACCGGTGTCCGCTCACCCACGCCCGACTCAGTGGGGACAACCATGATCTCACCGTGGAAGTCCACCGCGAGGTAGTCGCCGGTGGGAGACGGCGAGAAGCCGTCGGCACGGTTGGTGGTCGACATCAGGTCGATGTCATTCTCCTTCGGATCGAAGGCCATGCGAAGGGCGAGCTTTTTTGGCGCGCCACTTGGTACGTCCAGCGTCCAAAGCTCGAAGTCATTCTCGTAGATCAGGTGACGACCATCCGGCGAGATAGCTGGAAACTGCACTCCGTCTTCCTTGTGCTTCGTGACTTGTTGCGGCGTGCCACCGGTGGGGGGTACGCGCCAGATGTTGAACGTGCCGTCGCGCTCCGATGCGAAGTAGATCATGCCGTCGGCGCCCCACATCGGATGCACATCGTGCACGGCCGACTGATACGCCTTCATGTCGGTATCGGTAAGTTCGGTGATCTCGCCCGTTTTGAGATCCTGCACGGCGATATCCGCGTTGCTGTTGCCGCGATATCCCTTGCGCCAGTAGCTCGGGAGCGAGCGATTGAAGGCGACCTTGGTGGCATCCTGCTTGATCATCCCCGCCCGACCGAAGTCCATCGACATCGCCCGCGGCGCCGACCCGTCAAGGGTGACGCGATACAGCGGTGACCCGAACGGGTGCGAGCCGCGAGCGCTCGTGAACACGATCTCGCGTCCATCGGGTGTCCAGTACAGCGCCTGATCGTCGCCGGAATGCCAGGTCAACTGCCTCGGCTCTCCACCAGACGCGGGTATCACGTACACGTCGCTGTTGCCGAGCCGGTTGCTGGTAAACGCGATCCAGCGTCCGTCAGGCGAGAAACGCGGCATGATATCGCGCGCGACGTGGGCCGTGAGGCGACGCGGATTCGCGCCGTCGGCGTCGGCCAACCAGATGTCGTCTTGATACGTGAACGCGATCGTGCCGTCGTTGGCCACGTGCGCGTACCGCGCGAACTTGACGGGCTCCGGGGCTTGGGCCCGCAGGAGCGTCGGGGCGACGAGGACCGCGGCGGTCGCGGCCTCAAGCAGCAGGCGGCTGGCGAAACGCATGTGGGTCGGTGTTGGGGGGCGGGACGGAAAACCCTTGGAAACGTGCGGCAGGATGAGCGGGAGCGCTAGAGTGGGATCTCGCGACGTGGGCACCGTCATTTACGGTGACCGCCGCGCGTCGTCGCGGTAGCAAAGCGCCGAGCGGCGCAACGTCACTACGCGTTGCGCCGCTCGGCCACTCGCATCACCGACCGCCGCTGTTGAGCGGTGCTGTCAGCCTCATCGTGGGCGACGGGTTTACGCGTGCAAATGAAAAACCTTGTTCATGATTTTCCAATGTCCATCGAGTTTCAAAAGCGTGAAGAGATCTGAAAATCGATGCCCCGTCCAATTATCGCTTTCTACTCTGGCGACGGCGATCGTTTCGATCACTTCGATGCTGGTGATGGCCGAGACGATGTCTTTGGCCGGGCCGTTTTGGTCATTCCAGTCGAACAGACCTTGAATCGGCCCCGCGAAAAGATCCGGCCCGACGTAGCCGAAAATTGTGGCGCCTTCGGCAAATGCGGGCTTCATCAGATCACCTTTGCCGAGCCGAGCCCCATCCAGATAATGCTGAATCGTGGCGCGAATGGCGGCGTCTTCTGACATGTTCACAGCGGTCATGTTTGTCTCGTGTTATGGATAGGAAATTTGACTGAGATGCGTCGAGTATACGGCGTCATCGCGGACCGCGCGAGTTGTGTGGGCCGTGCGCACCAGCGTGCGCGTGACTACTGCGGCGTTTTCCCTTTGAGCTTGGCCTGCACCTCGACACCCCAGTTCACAATCTGCACGAGGGGGTCCACTTTGACGGCGCCGTTCTCGGTCGCGGTCCGGAAGAACACAAACCGCTGGTCATCCGGTGCGACATCGAAATAGGGGTAGTTGGCATTTCCTGCTGCACTGCGAGAAAACTCGCTCGTCGTGAACAATGTGACTTGCGCACCCAAGGTGAATGTCGTGCCCGGCACCACGGCCACGGCCACGAGCGCCTTCACCCCATTCTCATAGAACAGTTCTCGCCCGGTATGTGACCAATGTGGCGAGCTGCCGCCGGCCTGAGAGACTTGCCACCGACCAGCGTCCACATTGGAATACGGACGTACGTACACCTCCATACGCCCCGATTCGTCCGAGGTATATGCCAACCACCGCCCATTGGGGGAGAGCGCCGGCGAACTCTCATGAAAAACCGGTGACGCGATCAATGGTACGGTCGCGCTGTCGCCACGGTGCCCAAGGGCAATGTCCGCGGTAGGATTGGTACTTAGGCGCAGGAGGAACGTGTTGCTGTCTGGTGTCAGCACCACGGTCCAAAACAAACGCGTGCTCATGAACAGCGTGTCTACGGCACCGGTCCCATCGGCTCGCCGGCTGCGGAGGGGCCGTCCTCCACCGGCGTATAGCACCCGCTGTCCGTTCGGTGTCCAGACCGGGTTTACGTTGTTCCCTTCAAACGTGAGCTTGGTGAGCGTGCCCAGTTTGCGGTCGAGTTGCTTGATCCAGATGTCATTATCGTTTGAGCCTGGACGTGCGACGGTCAGGGCGAGGCGCTGTCCGTCAGGGGAGAGCGCGATCGCGTTTCCATTCAGAGCTCGGGAGATGCTCATAGTCCACGCCGAATCCATCGGCGTCATCGCGCCAGCCCGAGTCACCCAGACCGGTTCTACCAGCGTGTTGCCCGCGTTGTTGGTGCCGGCTGCGTAGACGGCGGTGCCATTGGCCGACACCACCATATCGGCCACGTTAGCAGTGGTCCGCACCCCGCTCATCATCGGTGTCGGAGGCTGCGTGAACGTGAGCGTACTCTTATCGAAGGGTGCCGCGAAGACGCCACCGTCTTGCCGCACAAAGGCGACGATCCCACCCGGCAGCGACCACGCGTTCAGGGCTTGTGTGGTCAGCACCGTGACCTTGGGTTGATCCGACCGGAGGTCAAGGACACGAAGCTCCGA
>NSHR01000044.1 GCA_002737115.1 Gemmatimonadota bacterium
AAATACCCGTTGTTGGCCGGGCTGCAGGATACATGGGTGAAGTCGGTCACCCCGCGCTGGCGCAGCGCCGCCTTCACCCGCGGGTCCTTCATGGCGACGGCTCCGGCCGCCTCCGACTCGGGGCCGCTGGTCATGAACTGCTTGCCGGGCAGCTGCGTCCAGGACACCAGCTTCTTGCCCGTGATGTCCACCACCGCTTCGTACCCGAACTTGCCCTGCGTGAGATGCACCGTGGCTTCACGCGTGAGCGACTGCCCAGGCTGCCAGGCCAGCACGGCGCTCTTGGCCGGTTCCTTGAGCCCCTCGTACAGCAGGCGGAAGGTGGAATCGAGTTTCCCCGAGGCCCGCAGGGCGTCGTAGATCACCCAGTGTTCCTTGGCCGAGAGCTGATCGAGCGGATGCACCGGGGTCTGGGCGTGCAGCGTGGTGCCGGTCGCGACGAGCAGGGTCACCGCCGCGAGGGCGAGGCGGTGAGCCGCGCCACGCGACGAACGTGAAAGGTGCTTCAAGGAGGCTCTCCAGATATGAAAGCGGGATGACCGGATCAATACCGGTTAAGTTGCCTCTCCAGTGATAAAGCGCAATTTTTCGCCCAGTTGAGGCGCTGCGCACCCAAAAAGCTCGTGCGGCGCGCCTCCCGTCCCGACGATAGCTTAGTAACAGGTGCATCGGTGCACCCCCGCATCCCGCCCGTAGAGGAGTGCTCTCGTGTCCTCCCGTTCCAAAGTTGCCCCGCAGTACGACGTCATCGTGGTTGGCTCCGGTGCCGGTGGTGGCATGGCCGCCTATCAGCTGTCGGTGCAGGGGCTCAAGGTGCTGTTACTCGAGGCGGGGCGTGATTACGACCCGGTCACCGAAACGCCGATGTTCCAGACGCCGAAAGACGCGCCCCTGCGCGGCAGCGGCAACGCGGACAAGCCGTTCGGCTTCTACGATGCCACCGTTGACGGCGGCTGGCGCGTGCCAGGTGAGCCGTTCACCACCGCGCCGGGCACCCAGTTCAGCTGGTGGCGTTCGCGCATGCTGGGGGGACGCACGAATCACTGGGGCCGCATCTCGCTGCGCATGGGGCCGTACGACTTCAAGCCCAAGTCGCGCGACGGGCTCGGTGCCGATTGGCCGATGACGTACGACACGATGGCGCCGTACTACGACAAGACGGAGTTGCTGATCGGCGTCTACGGTGGTGACGACGACCTCGAGAACACGCCGCGCTCATCGCCCGGTGTACTCCAGCCGCCGCCGGCTGCGCGCTCTTACGAGCTGCTCACCAAGCAGGCGTGCGATCCGCTCCATATCCCGGTCATCCCCGCCCACCGCGCCGTGCTTACGCAGCGCCAGGACTCGGCCCGCCTCCCGGCCAAGCTGCACCCGGGCAACGCACTCGCGCAGCGCGTGCTGCGGCAAAGCATGAACGAGCGCCTGGCCTGCTTCTACGCCACCGATTGTGGCCGCGGCTGCTCAATCAAGGCGAACTTTCAGAGCACCACCGTGCTCATTCCGCCGGCGATGGCCACCGGCAACGTGACGTTGATCACCGACGCGATGGTGCGCGAAGTGAGCATCGATGCGCAGGGCAAAGCCAGCGGCGTGCACTACATCGACAAACTCACGCGGGTCGATCATCACGTCACCGCGAAGGTGATCGTGCTGGCCGCGAGCGCGTGTGAAACGTCGCGCATCATGCTGAATTCCAAGAGCATGCTGTTCCCGAACGGCATCGCCAACAGCAGCGGCGTGGTCGGCAAGTATCTCATGGATACCGTGGGTGCCGGACTCTCGGCGCAGATTCCGCGCCTGGAGAGTTTGCCGCCAGTGAACGAAGACGGCACCGCCGGCATTCACATGTACATGCCGTGGTGGAAGTACGGTGACCAGAAAGCCGGCAAGATGTCGTTCGCGCGTGGTTATCACATCGAATTCGGCGGCGGACGCGGCATGCCCGGCGCCGGCATTTTCGGTGGTCTCGAAAGCTTCACGCAGGGCGCGTACGGGAAAAAGTTCAAGGAAGAAGCGCGGCGCTACTACGGCTCGTTCATGTACTTCGACGGCCGCGGCGAGATGATCCCCAACGAAGACTCGTACTGCGAGATCGATCCCGTCGCGGTCGATCAGTGGGGCATTCCCGTGCTGCGTTTCCACTGGAAGTGGTCGGAGCATGAGATCCAGCAGGCGGCGCACATGCACGCCACCTTCGCCGAGATCATCGGCGCGATGGGCGGCACGGTGCAGGGCACGGTGCAGACCGACGGCAACAAGGCGATCGCAGCGGGCGGCTCGATCATCCACGAAGTCGGTACCGTGCGCATGGGCAGCGATCCGAAAACATCCGTGCTCAACGAGTTCGGTCAGGCCTGGGACGTGAAGAATCTATTCGTCACCGACGGGGCCACGTTCGTGTCCAACGCTGATAAGAATCCAACGTTGTCCATTCTCGCGCTGGCGTGGCGCAGCTGTGATCACATCGTGGCCGAACTGAAGCGGGGGAATCTCTGATGCGCGACGACGTGAAGGATTCGCACGAGGATTCGCGCGACGAGCAGACGCCGGCACCGCAGGGCATTGCGCGACGCGATGCGCTCAAGGCGATGGCGGCCGCCGCCATGGTGCCGATGCTGCCCGATGCCGCCGCCTCACCGGTAGCGCCTGCCGCGCGCGCTCCGCTGCCGATGCTCGACGAGGCGAGCCAAGCCAAACGCAAAGGCCCGCGCGGCACGCCCAGTGATCCGGTGTTGCAGGTGGCGAAGGCCGACTGGCCGAATAAGCTGCAGCGGCGCGAGCTCGCCACGCTCAGTGCGCTCTGCGACATGATCATCCCGGCCGACGCCAAGAGCCCGGCAGCGTCGACCGTCGGCGCGCCGGCCTACATCAACGAGTGGGCCAGCCGCCCCGGCGGTGAGACGTCGCTGGTGCGCGTGCGCGGCGGACTGGCGTGGCTCGATCGCGAATCGAACACCCGCTTCGGCACGCGATTCCATCTCGCCACGAACGCACAACGCACGGCCATTTGCGACGACATCTGCTATCTGCCAAAGGCTAAGCCGGAGCATCAGTTCGCGGCGCAGTTCTTCGACACGATTCGCGATCAGACCGCGACGGCGTTTTACACCACGCCGCAAGGATGGAAAGACCTGGGCTATATCGGCAACGTGACGATGACCAAGTTCGAAGGACCAAACGCCGAGATCAGGCGGAAGATCGGGGTGGAGTAAGCAGTAGCGTTTCCGCCGCCGCATGGTGCTGGCCGACCTCAGCCTATACGCTATGTTGCGGGCGGCAGAAGCTGGATCTCATCGCGCACCGGAGAGTGATTGGCAGGAGCGTCCTCGTGGCGGCACGGCGCCGCGTTCTCCGCGCAGTGCGCGGTGCTCGGCCTGCGTTCGGTGCGCACGGTCGATGAATTGACGGCCGCCTACCGGCCGCTGATTCTGCAGTGGCACCCTGATCGTCATCACGGTCAGGAAACGCATGCCGTCGCCGTGGAACGCGCCACGGCGATCAACGACGCGTACGCGTTCTTGTTGGCGGCGCTCGAGCGCGACGGCCTCGGTGAACACGCGCCGGCGCCCGCGGAGGCTCCGTTGGCCGCACGGGCGGCCTCGACGCCGCCCGCACGCGATGGATTCCCCGACGCCTCTGTGCTCGAGATCTTCGTGAAGCCGTCGAACATCATCTCCGTGGGCTACAACAGCGCCACCGAAGATCTGTTCGTGAAATATGTGGGCCATCGCATCTATCGCTATCGCGGCGTACCGGCCACCGTGGTCGAGGCGCTCCTTCGGGCCCCGTCGGCCGCGACCTTCGTGAGTGCACACGTCGACCGGCACTACGAATCCGAGATGCACCGTGCGTAGCTTGATGGCATGAGAACGGCGGCCGATTTTCCCGGAGCACGCGCGCCTGGTGCGGCCTAGCGTCCGGTACGGCTCGTGATTCGTACCACGCCGTCCTCAACGGCCTTGCCCGCCATGGACGTTCCGGGCATCATCCGCCATGTCACTTACGCATGAAGACGTCACTCCCGGGCTCGTGATCCAGCTGGACACGGCCACCTTGCGCGCCCTCGGCGGCGCCCAGACCAATGCCGTCTTGGGTCCCGAAGGCGACCGATCGGTCGTCGGCACGCAGGACTTCTTGATTGTGGGCGTGGACGCCGCCGCCGGTCGGTGCACCGGCGTCCCCCTGTTCGCGAAAACGGCCGTCGGCAATCAGCCACTCGAGAACGACAAGAAGTCAGGACGCGCCGAGCAGTGGATCGGCACCGACACATTCTTCTCGCGCTGGCAGCATTGGCGCATGCCGATCGCCTCCGTCGTTGCCGCGTCGGCCGATGATCCCGCCACCGCCGCCACCCGTCGTCGCTACGCGGCCACCGATCGCTCGGCGCTCGACGACATCAAGAACTGGGAAGGGCGGAATCGCGCGGCCTATCGGGACGCCTATCGGGACGCGGTTTAGAACGACCGCACCGTGCGCATCGTGACCATCGTCCGTCGTCAACGTGCCACGGCTGACGCTGCCGCTACTCCCCCTCGGGCCGTTCGGCCCGCACATTGAGACGTGGCGATCTCTGTCGCCCTTCTCCCCTGCAGGTCCGCGTCGCCTTCCCTCCGGACATCGCGTTATGAGCCGTCGTTTCGTCCTCGCCAGCCTGCACGCGTCTGCGGCGCTGGCCGCCGTCTTCGCCGCCCGCACGGCCCTCGCCCAGTCGTCGGCCCCGTCGTCACCGGCCGCCGCCACCGCTCCCGTGTTCGCGAACGGCATGGCCCAGGTGGTTCCGGCGTGGCGTGATTCCACCGCGTGGATTCGACACGACCTCTGGGTCGAGACCGATTTTGACAGCGATCGCGACGGCCGAAAGGACCGCGTGCATGTGGACGTTACCCGCCCGGCGCAGACCGAGGGCGGTGGCTTGAAGGTGCCGGTGCTCTACGGCGCGAGCCCGTACTTCGCCGGCACCTCGCGCGACGATGCCATGTGGAATGTGCAGCAGGAGCTCGGCGATCAGCCCTCCCCCCGCCGTGCCCTGGCGGCGCCGGTGCACCAGCCCAATCGTCGCCGCATTTCGAACGTGCTCGTGAACGAATGGGTGCCGCGCGGCTTCGCGGTGGTGCACTCCGAAGCGCCGGGCACCGGACTGTCGCAGGGCTGCGCGACCGTGGGAGATTACCCCGAACGCGCGCCGATGAAGTTCGTGATCGAGTGGCTGAATGGTCGAGCCAAGGGCTTCACCAGCCCCACGGGCCGCGAGGAAGTCCGCGCCACCGGCTGGTCCACCGGCAAGGTGGGCATGATTGGCACGTCGTACGAAGGCACGTTGCCGCTGGCCGCCGCCACGACGGGCGTGAAGGGACTTGAAGTGGTGGTGCCCGTGGCGCCGAACACCTCGTACTACCTGTACTACCGTTCGAACGGACTCGTGCGCTCGCCCGGTGGCTATCTGGGCGAAGACGCCGACGTGCTGTACGACTTCGTGGCCAGCGGTGATCCGGCGACGCGCGCGAAGTGTGACGTGATCTGGAAGAGCAACGTGTTCGCGGGGCCCAAAGGACAGGACCGCGCCACCGGCGACTTCAACGACTTCTGGAAGAAGCGCGACCTGCTGCCACACGTGAAGAACATCAAGGCGGCGGTGTTGCTCGCGCATGGATTGAACGACTACAACGTGACGCCGGCGCACAGTGTGCGCATCTACGATGAGATGAGGGCGCGCGGACTGCCCGTAGCGCTGTACCTGCATCAGGGCGGACACGGCGGCAATCCGCCGGCCGACATGCTCAATCGCTGGTTCAGCCATTACCTGTATGGCGTGGACAATGGCGTGCCGGGTGATCAGTCGGCGTACATCGTGCAGGACGCTGCGGCGCAGGCGCCGATGGCGTCGGTGCCACCGGCGGTACCAGAGGGTGCGCCGGCGCCGAACCCACGCTTACGCGCGACGGCGTTGCCCACGCCCTTCGCTACCTTCCCCGTGCCGGGCACCGTGCCGGTCACGCTGCACCCCACCGCTGGTGGACGCGGCATCGCTTCGCTGGCCTTCGCGTCGGCCGCCGCCGGAGCCGAATCACTCACCGACGACGTGGCGTTTAGCGGCAGTGCCCTCGCGAGCGCACCGTCGTCGGCCAATCGCCTGCTGTACGCCACGCCGGTCTTCTCCGATACCGTCCACATTTCGGGCACGCCGCGCGTGACGCTGCGCATGGCCGCCAATGTGAAAGCGGTGAATCTCAGCGTGTGGCTCGTCATGCTGCCGTACGATTCGTCGCGCGCCGGCTCCCAGAGCTACAAGGGCAGCGTGTCGCATGGCTGGGCCGACCTGCAGAACGCCAAGGCGCTCACGCAGGGCGGTAACTATGCGTCGCACAATCGTGGCACAGCGCTCAAAGCGGGCGAGTATCGCGACGTCACCTTCGATCTCGAGCCCACTGATGAATTCATTCCCGCCGGCAAGCAGCTCGCGGTGATGATCATGTCGAGCGACCGCGAATTCACGTTGTGGCCGAAGGCCGGGGCCGAGCTCACGCTCGATCTCGCCAAGTCATCGTTCCGCATTCCCGTGGTCGGCGGCGTGAATGCACTACAGAAAGCGGGCATGCGATGAGCCCGCGAATCCCTCTCCACTCTTCCGTCACCGTCATGCGTTCTCTGTTTCGTCTTGCCGCACCGGCACTGCTACTCTCGGCCGTCGCGGGCGCGCAAACGCCTGATGCGACCACACTGAACGGCCTGCGCTGGCGCTCAATCGGCCCCGTGAACATGGCCGGACGCATCACCGACGTCGAAGCGCATCCCAGCGCGCCGAAAACGTTCTACGTGGCCGGCGCCACCGGTGGCATCTGGAAGACGGTAAACGCCGGCACGTCGTTCGTGCCACTGTGGGAGAAGGGACCGATTGCCTCGATGGGCGATCTCGCGATTGCGCCGAGCAATCCGAACATCATCTGGGCCGGCACGGGCGAAGAGGATTCACGCAACTCCGTCGCTCCGGGCTACGGCATCTACAAGTCGCTCGATGGCGGCGTGACATGGCTAAGCATGGGCCTCGAGAAAACGCAGCACATCGGGCGCATTCTCGTGCATCCCACCAACCCCGACATCGTGTATGTCGCGGCGCTGGGCGCCCTGTGGGCCACCAACCCCGAGCGCGGCTTGTACAAGACGGTCGACGGTGGCAAGACGTGGACGCTCGCCAAGTTCATCAGCGACAAGGCGGGCTTCGTGGATCTCGCGATGGATCCGCGCGATCCGAACGTGCTGTATGCCACCAGCTGGGAGCGCATCCGCAAGGCGCATTTCCTCAAGAGTGGCGGCCCCGGTTCGGCGCTCTGGAAGTCCACCGACGGCGGCACGACGTGGAAAGAGATCACCGGCGGTGGGTTCCCGACCACCACCAAGGGGCGCATCAATCTCGCGATCGCGGCCAGCAATCCCGACATGGTGTACGCCATGGTCGAAGCCGACAGCGTGCGCGGTGCCAAGCCGCAGCGCTTGCTCAGTGGGTTGTACCGCTCGTCGAACGGTGGCGCGTCGTGGACGTGGATGAGTACCGTGAACAATCGCCCGTTCTACTTCTCGCAGATTCGCGTCGATCCGAAGAATGCCGATCGGGTGTATCGCATGGCCGTCGACTTCGCCTTCTCCGACGACGGCGGGCGTTCGTGGCGCGCGGGCATGGTGGGTATCCACGAAGATTATCACGGCATGTGGATCGACCCCAACGACCCCGAGCATTTCATTGTCGGTGGTGACGCGGGCATCTTCCAGACGTGGGACAAGGGCGGCACCTACGACGCCGTGAACAACATGGCCATGGGCCAGTTCTACGGCATCAGCTACGACTTCCAGGTGCCGTATCGCGTGTGTGGTGGGCTGCAGGACAACGGTAGCTCATGTGGCCTGAGTCGTCGCGCCGGCGCGCCGCTGCAGATGACCGACTGGTTCGCGATCTTCGCTGCCGACGGCTTGCAGACGGCGCAGGATCCGTTCAATCCCGACTACGTGTACTACGAGTCGCAGGGTGGTAACATCGCGCGCCGCAACGTGGCCACTGGCGAAGTACTGAGCGTGAAGGCCCGCACGGTCACACGCGCGCAGTTCGGTCAGCAGATCGCGCGCATTCGCGGCACCGGGACTACGCCGCTCACGCCCGAACAGACCAAGAGCATCGCCGATATCCGCGGGCAGATGAAGAAGGAACTCGCCGACCCGAATGTGGCGACGCGATGGAACTGGAACACCCCGTTTATCCTGTCGCGCCATGATGCGAACGTGCTGTATTCTGGCGCCGAGAAGCTGTTTAAGTCGGTGAAGAAGGGTGAGGAGCCTTACGCGATTTCGCCCGATCTGTCATCGCGCGATGAGGCACGCATCCGCATTACCACCGGGTTTGATATCGACGGCAATCCGGCGGTGGACGCCACCGGCGGCATCACCCGCGATGCGACCGGTGCTGAGGAGAATGCGACGATTGTGACGATCGCCGAGTCGCCGTTCAAAGCCGGTGTGTTGTACGTGGGCACGAACGACGGCAAGGTGTGGCTCACGAAGAACGACGGCGGCGCGTGGGAAGATCTGAGTGCGCGCTTTGCGGGCGTGCCGCCGTTCACGCACGTGAGCAAGATCGACGCGAGTTCGTCCGATTCCGCCACCGTGTACGTAGCGTTCGACAATCACCGCGACAACGACTTCGCGCCGTATCTGTACGTGTCGAACGATTTCGGGAAGACGTTCCGCTCGATTGCGGCCGGCCTCGCGGTTGGTCGCCCGAACACGGTGTATGTGGTGCGCGAGGATCCGGTCAACGCGTCGCTGCTGTACGCGGGCACGGAGCTTGGCGTGTACGCGTCGCTCGACAAGGGTGCGACCTGGTTCATGCTCGACAACAACCTCCCTACGGTGCCGGTGTACGACTTGCAGGTGCATCCGCGCGATCGTGAACTGATCGCCGGCACGCACGGTCGTGGTGTGCAGATTCTCGACGTATCGGCGCTGCAGCAGTTCACGGCCGCAGCGTTGTCGTCGGCCGCGGTGCTCTTCAAGCCCACCGTGGCGCTGCAGTATGGCGAGCGTCCGGTGGGCT
This sequence comes from Gemmatimonadota bacterium, assembly GCA_002737115.1. Lineage (GTDB taxonomy): Bacteria > Gemmatimonadota > Gemmatimonadetes > Gemmatimonadales > Gemmatimonadaceae > Gemmatimonas. The sequence goes on from NSHR01000044.1 coordinate 9,080, forward strand.
CCGAGCCGCGGGCGCAGCGCATGTGGCGTGGCGACCGCGTGCCGGCCGGTGCGGCCATCACGTACCGACTCGCCGCCCCGGTCACCGGTGGCGCCCCGCGTATCACCGTGCTCAACGCGGCCGGTGACACCGTCGCGCGACTGCTCGGCACCAACACCGCGGGGCTGAACACGGTCACGTGGAACCTGCAGGCCACCGGTGCGCAGATGCAGGGACCGAACACTGGTGGTCGTGGTGGCTTCGGCGGCGCGCCGCAGCCCACTGGCACCATCAGCGACCCCGGTTTCCCGGCGGGCTTCAACGCGCGTCCGGCGGAATCGCGTGGCGCCGCCGACAGCACCGGCACGCCGGAGAATCAGGCCAAGGCCCTGATCGCGGCCCAGGCTCGTGCCCCGGCCGCTGGTGGAGCTGGCGGCTTCGGTGGCGGCGGTGGTGGTGGCGGCGGCTTCGGTGGACAGCGTCCGTCGTTCGTGGAGACGGGCGACTACCGCCTCGTGCTCGAACTCCCGGGCCTACCCAACGCCTCGTCGCAGTCACTGCGCGTGGTGCGCGTGTCACCAGAAGAACGCGCCGTGCTGGTGCCGGCGCGCCGGTAGCGCGGACAAATCGAGACCAGACAGAACACGGATCACACCGATCACACCGTAACAACACGGATAAATCGTGACTCTTACGGCCGAATCCCTGTGACCACCGGCAGCACGATCTTCGAGGCCTTCGCCTTGCTGCGATAAATGCGCTGCGTCGCCGCACGGAAATCACTCGGCTTCGCTTCGAAGATGTTCGGCACGAACGTTTGCGGGTTGCGGTCGATCAGCGGGAACCAGCTGCTCTGCACCTGGATCATCACGCGGTGTCCCTTCTTGAACGTGTACGCTTGCGTATGCAGGTCGATAGTAATGGCCTCGGCCACGTTCGGTACGAGCGGCACCGGCTTTTCGTCGCTCTTCCGGAAGCGCGCGCGATAGACGTCGTTGGCGACCATGAACTGGTAGCCGTTCATCTTAAGATCCTTCAGCCCCGAGTCCGGGTACACGTCGATGAGCTTCACCACGTAGTCCGCATCCGTGCCGCTGGTGGCGGCGTGCAGCGTGACCGCCAGATCGCCGGCGATGGTGAGATCCTCTGTGAGCGTGGGGAGCTCCCAGCTCAATACGTCGGGGCGATTGTGCACGAAGCGCTGGTCGTCCGTGAGCCAGGTGCTCCACGTGGAGCCGGGGCCGTACGTCATCTGCACCGGCCGCTGGCGGTAGGGCACTGGCTTGGCCGGGTCGGACACGTACGCGTCGTACGCCGGCGCGGTGGCGGTGGGTGGCTCCCACGCCAGGGCGCCCCCTTCGCGCATGTACAGGCTGCGCGGTGACACCGCGGTCTTGGGCGGCCACGTGTCATAACGCTTCCACACATTGCTGCCGGCTTCGAACACGAGCGCTTCCGGCAGCGTCCATCCGGCCACGTCGCGTTGCTCGGGGTGCAGATGGCGCGCAAAGAACGGCGCCATGATCGAGTCGCGAAAAAAGCGTGCGGTCGGCTGCCCAAACTGAATCGGACCCAGCGAGGCGCCTTCACCGCGCATCCAGCCGCCATGATTCCACGGCCCCACGACGAGGAAATTCTTCCCCTCGCGATCGTGCTTCTCCAGTTCGCGGTAGATCGTGACCGGCCCGTAGAAATCCTCCTGATCCCACCATCCCGCCACATGCAACGCGGGCACGGTGACCTTGTCGAGGTAACCGGTCATCGCCTGACGCTTCCAGAACGCGTCGAAGTTGGGATGCTGCGCGAAGTCGTTCCAGGTGGGAATCGATCCCTTCAACAGGCGCTCGTTCACCGTTTTGAGTGAGCCGAGTCGGAGGTACCACTCGTACGTGTCGAAGGCGTCCATGTCGAACTGCTTCACATCCTTGCCGCTCTCCATCATGGTGGCGTACTCGAAGCCGTAGCTCAAACGGAACGCCCCGTTGTGATGGAAATCGTCGCCCTTCCACATGTCGGCGGGTGATGCTTGCGGCGACCCCGCCTTGAGCGCCGGGTGCGGATCGAGCATCGCCATCGCCGCCGTCCATCCGTCATACGACACGCCAGTCATGCCGACGCGACCGTTGTTATTGGGGACGTGCGTGAGTAACCAGTCGATGCTGTCGTACGCGTCGGTGCTTTCGTCGATCGCCTTCGGAGCCGCGCGGTTGGCGCGCGGCGGCCGCTGCATCACGAACTGACCCTCCGACTTGAACTTGCCGCGGATGTCCTGGAATACGTACACGTAGCCGTCGCGCGCGATGTCGCGGGCCATGAATCCCCAGTTTGTGGCCACCCGGTCCGACGTGTTGCCATCCACCCCGTATGGTGTGCGCACGAACAGGAAGGGGAGGGGCCTCGCCGGATTCGCGGGCGCGAGGATGCGTGTGTAGAGTCGCGTGCCATCCCGCATCGGGATCATCGACTCGGTGAGGACATAGCCCGCCGCGGTGGGCGCAGGCGCGGTGGCTGGCGTGGCTGGCTGGGCGGCAAGTGCACGCCCGCCCAGCAGCAGCATGGGGAGGAATCGGGAGAGTCGCATGCTATAGCATGCAGCGCGGGTGGATCGGGCGACAGGTCGGTGCGCTGGTCGCAGGACGCCTCGAGCAGGCCGCCCGTGACGTGGCGGGTTTCGGCTGCTGGCGCGTTGGAAACGGGCGATTCCTGTAGAATCACGCAATCCCGCCCGCGATATAGATGGCGTCGCCACTCTACGGACGTCAATTTGCACGCTATGACCAGCTTCATGCATACCGCCGAGCAACTCAGCGCCGCCCTCGCGGGCCGCTACGTGGTTGAACACCAGACCGGCGAGGGCGGCATGGCCCAACTCCGCACGACGTTGCTCCTCGACTGGCAATCGCTCTTCGCGGCACCGGCGGCGGCGCGAGCGCCGTGAGTAAAAAACCAGAGCCCCCACGGCACGCGCGCAACAGGAGACCGATGCTGCACCGCCGCATCTTCCTGCTGCTGACCCTCGCCCTGTGCCTCGTGCCGAGCGCGGCCGCGATCGCGCACGGTCAGACGGCAGGGAAAACGCTGGATATCTATTTCATCGATACCGAAGGCGGACAGGCCACGCTCTACGTCTCGCCGTCAGGGCAAACGCTCCTCGTGGATACCGGGAACTCGGGCGAACGCGATCTGAACCGGATTCTGGATGTCCTGACCACCGCGGGTGTGAAGCAGATCGACCACATGTGGCTCACCCACTATCATGGCGACCACTTCGGCAGCATGGTGGACCTGTCGAAGCGAATCGCCATCAAGCAGCTGTACGATCATGGCCCGTCGATTGAAGGAGACCGGCCGAGGGTGGCCGCCTTTCAGAAGGTGTACGCCGAGCTCTACGCGAAGATACCGCGGAGCGTGGTGAAGCCCGGAGACCAAATTGCGTTCACCGGCACCGACATGACGGCGGTCATGAGCGACGGAAATCCGCTAACGAGGCCGCTGGCGAAAGCGCCGGGGGCCGGACGGCCGAATCCACTGTGCGCGACCTTCGCGGCACGCGACGAGAGCACGGTCGATCCGGACAATCACCAATCGGCCGGCTTCGTGATGGCCTACGGCCGGTTTCGCACGATTAATCTCGGCGACCTCACGTGGAGCCGCGAGTACACGTTGATGTGCCCGAACAACAACATCGGCACGTTCGACCTGTATCTGACGAACCACCATGGACTGGATCAGTCCGGGTCGCCGGCGTTCGTGCACGCGATCCAGCCTCGCGTCGCCGTGATGAACAACGGCACCCGCAAGGGCGGGGCGGTCCAGACGTATCAAACCCTGGAGTCGTCGCCCGGCTTCGACGATCTGTGGCAGCTCCACTGGTCGTATGCCGGCGGCGTCGAGCACAACCCGCCCGCGCTGCAGATCGCGAATATCGACGAACCGGATCAGCTGGCCGCGATCATCGGAATGGCGTCAGGGGCCCAGCCCGCGGTCGCCCCGCCAGCCGGTCCTGCCGGCAACGCGGCACACTCCCCCGCGCACTACCTCAAAGTATCCGCACGAACGGATGGTTCGTTTACCGTGACGAACAGCAGAAACGGATACTCGAAGTCGTACGCGGCGAGACCGTAAGGACGATTGCCTCGACGCTGGCTCCGGTCTCCGCCGCGCGCAAACTACGGTTTGACGTTCTTGACGAGCGCCTTCAGTTCATCAACAAAGTTGAACACCACCACCGGCTCCGGTCGCGGTCGGCCGACAATGCGCATCATCAGAAAGCGCGTGCCGTCAGCGGACACGTCGTACTGCGGGGTGTAGGTCTGCGCGTAGTACATCGACGCGTCGAACAATTCCTTCGACGTGCCCTTGATCAAGGTCGGACCTAGCGTCACGGGAACGGCGACGAGTTTGTCTCTCGCATTGCGATAGAACAGTTCACGACCGGAGCGCGCCCAGCGTGGTTCGATGCCACCGTCCTGTGATATCTGGAACTTGGCCGCGGACGTTTCAGGGAAAGACACGACGAAGATTTCATGCCGGCCCGACTCATTTGAGCTGTAGGCCAACCACTTGCCATCCGGAGAGACCGCCGGCGACAAGTCTTCGAACTTCGAGGCCACCAGCACCCGTGGCACCGTGTCGACGCCGATGCGTATTCCGAGAATGTCGCCGGCCCCGGGCGCTTGGTTGTCCGTGCGGAAAACGATCCACGTGCCGTCGGGCGACGGCGTGCCGCCGAAGACCTGGCGCTTCTCTCCCATCGGCACTGCCTTGGGCTGGCTTCCTTCGCCGATGAGTACCTGAAAGAGCGTGGAGAATGCGCCGCCCTGAATTCCCGCGAAGTAAACGGTCTTACCGTCTGGTGCCCACGCGGCCCTTCCACTCATCGCCACGGCACCCGTCGTCAGTCGGAGCGGCGGCGACTGGTCCAACGGCACCATCCACAGGTCATCGTCGATCGCCATGGCGACCCGTGATCCATCCGGCGAGAGCGTGATTCCACCATGGCGCCCGAGGAGATCTGCGCGCATCACCGTCGGTGTGCCCGCGCGGTCCACCCAATGTGCCCGATACATGACCGGGCCCAACTTGGTATAGAACAATGTCCCACTCGCCGATAACGAAAAATCGGCAATCAACCCACCCGATGGGATATTCGTCATCACGGTATCGCGCAGCTCCATCGCTGGCCCCGTCACGGCAAGGCGGCCTTGGTCGAACGGCGCCGCCATCAGTACGCCATCGGACCGGATATACACGATGTGTCCCGATGATGCATACTGCGCACGAATCCCGCGCAGCAAGGGCGTCGCTTTCCCCGTGGCGAGGTCGACGACCGCCACGACGAGCGAATCCGGACGACTCCCGAACAGGGCGTCGAAGGCGATGGTCACCAGTGCCCCCTTTCCATTCGGCAGCAACCGCGGATACAGATGTGCAAAGTCACCACGCGTAGCGTCGAGCGTGGAGATACGCTGCAACACATTTTCGCCAGGACGCACGCGCGCAGTCCCGGCTTGCGCGGTGACGTATAAAAATCCGTCCACGCCCCAATCGAGTCCGTTGATGCCATCGGTCAGGCCGTATAGTCCCGAATCGGCGACCACGATCGGCACACCGCCCGCGAGCGGCACCACCTTCACGCGATGTGGAGGAATCAAGAACGCAATCGAATCGCCCTTCGGCGAAAACGTAGCCTCCCAGCCGTTGGTCGAACCGGGCACGGCCGTCGCATTCAATGCATTCCATTTGCGCACATAGAGCTGATTCGAGCCGTCGGGGGCAATGCCCACATACGCAATCGTCTCTCCATCTGGCGAGATGCCGACGGTGCGCCCTGCCTGTGACGCACTGATGGTCATGTTTTCGGGGAGCTCGAGCCGGAGGCGCTTGACGTTACGGTCAGCTGCCCCGTCGCGCGATTGCAGAACCGCCACGGTCCCCGCAACGGCTACGACCACGGCCGCGGCGACCGTGCCCATCAGCCGCATCGCATCGCGCCCGCGACGCGGCGCGGGCGCCGCGACGCGCACACCGCTCTGTCCGACAAGGGGATGCGCACCACTCGTCGCCACCTCGCCCAACATACGCGCGAACTCCACCGCGCTCCGGTGTCGATCGGCGGGGAGCTTGGCCAAGGCCGTGTTCACCGCCTGCTCGACGTGCAGCGGAATCGTATCGCGCACCGTCGTGAGCGGCACGGGGCGCTCCGTCAGCAACTTCGCGACGATGGCTTGGACGGACGCGCCGGTAAACGGGGGTTCGCCGGCGAGCATCTCGTACGTGACCGCACCAAGCGCATACAGATCCGAGTGAAAATCCACCCCTTTCTCGCCCATCGCCTGCTCGGGGCTCATGTACTGCGGCGTGCCGAGCGACAGTCCGGTCTGCGTCATGCGCGTGCCACCCGCGTGCTGCACGGCGAGGGCGATGCCAAAATCGGCGAGCAGCGCGTGCCCGCCTTGCAACAGGATGTTCTCCGGCTTGATGTCGCGATGCACGATACCGAGGCCGTGCGCATAGCCGAGCGCGTCGGCCACTTCACGGGCGATCCGCAACGCCTCGTTGATCGGGAGCTGCGTGTCACGCGTCAGGCGATCTCGCAATGTTTCACCCGTGACAAACGGCATCACGTAGAACAGCAGTCCTTGCACTTCACCGCTGTCCAGCAGCGGGAGAATATGCGGGTGCTGCAGTCGCGCCGTGGTTTTGATTTCGGTGATGAAACGCCCGGGGCCAAGCGTGGCACCGAGATCTTCGTGCAGCACCTTGATCGCCACCTCGCGTTCGTGTCGCAGATCGAGCGCCTTGAACACGGTGGCCATGCCGCCAGCACCGGCTTCGCGATCGATGCGATATCGGTCGGCGAGCGCCGCGGTGAGTCGTTGGCGAAGATCCATGTGCACACGCTCCAGCTCAATCGGTGGGGACAGCGCTCGGATGCCCTCACTCGTCGCGGAGGCGCTCCTGCGGGATGTCAATTTCCTGAATGTCCAATATACGGCGTCGGCGTAGGCCTCGTCACGACGGGCCTCCCACTGGACCTACCGCACGCCGCCGGCGGCGGCGTACCGGCGGCGGCGTACCGCGGCTACCCGCCGATCTCGTCGAGCCGCGGATTCACGATCGAGTTGTAAATCGAGCCGAAGGTGAAATTGAGGCCGATCGATCCGCTCAGGCGGAACGACGTGGCGAGCGCGCGCGTGCGCGTCAGCACCTCGTCGTCGCTGGCATCACCACGCGCCAGGAACAGCTGATCGTTGACTTTGGCGGCATCGCCGCGAAGCTCGAGCGACAGGCCGCGCGACAAGCGGATGTTGGTGCGCCCCGAGAAGCTCACGCTGTAGGTGGACGCATTGTGCAGGAAGCGTGTATAGCGCAGCGACCCGTCGATGTTGCCCCACGTCTGCCGCGACTCGGTGGCCAGGATGGCACGCGCCACTGGCCGGTTCTCCGTCGTCACGCCGAAAATCGTTGGCTGGTAGTAATCGAAGTAGCGATGCCCGACCGACACCAGACCGATCAACTGGCGGCTGGTGGCCTCCTTCCAGCTGTAGAAGTTGTACTCGGCCGACACATCGGCCGCGCCACTGGCCTGCGTGTTGCGGAACTCCGAGTAGCCGGTGCCGGCATTGGCCCCCACGGAAAAGTGATCGGTCACCGACCGGACCACCCGCACGTTGGCGTCGGCCGAGCGCAGGGCGAACCGGCGCATGTCACCACTCGAGAGCTTGAACGCACTGGCGCGATACTCGTTGCGCCCGGACACGGTGATCTTCCACTCCTCGGTAATGCGGCTCGCGCTCAGATTGCCGGTGAGCTCGTAGTTGTTTCCCCGGCTCTCGGCGCTGCCGGAGCCGTTGGCGCGCATGCGATAGACCCAGAAGTTCCACGGGTCGTTGAGCGACGCGAGCTTCGGGGCGGCTGCCGCACCCTTGGGGGCGTCGTAACGAATGGAAAAGCGCTCGGCCCCAGGGAGACGCATCGCAAAGGGCGCCAATCCCACCTTCGCCACCCGCGCCAACTCGCGTCGCCGGATGTCGTCGGTGGTGTTGGGGGGCAGGAAGGTGATCAGCGTATCGACGCGGCCGGCAAACGATCGCTGCCCCACAAAGTTCAGGCTATACTCGCCGCCGCCCGATGCGGTGCCGATCCGCGTAATCAGCAGGTGGACGTCGGCGTCGCGCCGGTCCTGCGTCCACAGCGAAAAGGGCAGATCGGTGATGAAGAAGTTCCGATCGCACGGGGCGTTCTGGCAGTCCAGGAAGACGCGCAGGCGTGTGTCGGCGGCGGCCGCTGCCGTCGCGCCGCTGTCACGACCGATGGCGGCGGCGCGCACACCGGGCTGCGCATGGGCCAGGGCGGGCCACAGGGGCAGGGCGAGCAATGGCGCGAGCAACAGCGCGCGGAGTTGTATGAGCACAAGACATCTTACGCGCGGCCGCCCTGTTCTGCTGACCCGTGCAGCCTACCGGCGAATCATCGTCCCATCCAGCAGCTGCTGACGCACCGCCGACGCTTTGCCGGCGCGCTCGAGTGCGGCCCACAGTCGCGTCACCGTCTCGTCGTCCACCAGCCCGGCCGGTGACCCGCCCACGGCCGGCGTGCCCATCTTCTCGCTCGTGCGGAAGGCATCCACCGCCGCCACGGTCTCGGCCGTAAACACGTTCACGTCGCCGCCTCGCGCCGGTACCGCTTCACCGCGCTTGTAGAAGCCGAGCGCGTTGAGCATGACTTTCAGCTGATACACGTCGCCGCCGGAGAACTGCTCGAGCGTGCGGTACCCAAGCGTCTGCGACACGGCATCGTAGATGCGCCGCAGTTCGCCCAGCGGATCAGCGTTCTCGCAGACGTTGATGTTCGCCGTCTGGCCATCGCTGCGACGCGACATGCCCGGTCGCGCGTCGGCTACGACCACAGCCGCTGACGTGCGCAGTCCGTGGCGCTTGTCGCCGCCCAGCACGAAGCCCGCGTTGAGCGCGGTGATGAGTCGATCGGCCAGATGGTACGGCGTGCCTTCGCTCGCTTCGAAGCTCTTGGCCACCGCCTCGATCACCTCGGGGCCCACCAGAATATTTCCCTGCGTCACGTAGTTCTTACCGGCCCGATGGCCCGCCCACGCATTCGGGCCAGTGCCGGTGTGCTGGGCCGAACGACCGTCGATTGAAATCACGGCCACCTGTCGTGACTGAAAGCCGCTGTCAGCGGCCAGCGCGCGCTTGAGCGCCGCATCGGGGGCCTCGCCACGGGCGAGCGCGTCGAGCAGTTCGGTGCCGTACTCGGTGCGCGTACTGGCCTGTGTCGCTACCGCACCCACGCCTTTGCGCACCCACGGCACACCGTTGCCCACACAGGGCACGCGCGTCGTGACCGCGACCCCGACTTCACCGGTGCGCGGATCGATGGCGGCGATGGAGAACGTGTGAAACACGAGGGCGTCGCGCCACGCGTACGGCTCTTGGGCCTGCGCGGAGCGCCGGGTGGCAGTGATCGCGAGCGTGAGTACGGCGGCAATGGCGGTAAGGCGCATCAGCGTGGTCCGGGGCCGAGGTAACGATCAAAGTGTGCCACCAGCTTTCGCAGGAGGTACGTGGCGTAATATGGGCGCTGCGTCCAGCCGTGCGTGGCCGCCGGTGCGAAGGCGAAGTCGAAATCCTTGCCCTGCTTCATGAACTCCTCCGCCAGCGCCACCGCCGACGAGAAGGGCACCACGTCATCCTGCATGCCGTGAATAAGCAGCAGATGATCGCGCAGGTTGCCGGCATACGGCAAGGCGCCGCGCGTAAACGTGGCTGGGTGCGACTGCGGACGACGCACAATGGCCACGTCGTCGCTGCCAAACAGGTATGGGTCCGTGGCGGCCGCACCGGCCACGCCCGCCTGGAACAGCCCCGGCTTCTTGAGCAGCGAATACACGGTGAGCGTGCCGCCGTAGCTGCTCCCCCAGATGCCGAACCGCGACGCGTCCACGAACGGCAGCGTCTTCATGTACGTCACGGCGCTTTCCAGATCATTGAGATCGCCGCCGCCCCAATCCATCAGAAACTTCTCGCGGAATTCGCGACCGTAGCCGGTGCTGCCGCGCACATCGACCTGCACCACGATGTACCCCTTCTCGAGCGCGAGATACTGCTGCAGCATGCCGTTCATGCCGCCCCAGCGGTTGCGCACGGTGTTCGAATACGCCGGGCCGAAGAGCACCGGATAGTGCTTCGTGGAGTCGATGTTGGGCGGAAAGAACACGCGAATACGCAGCGGCAGCGTATCGCTGCCATTCTTGATGCTGAGATACGTGGGCGCGATCCACGGCACCGCGGCGAACTCCGGTGTCGTAGACGTGGTGATGCGACGTTCCACCGCCCCGGGGCGCACGTCCAGCAGATACAGCTCGGTGGGCTGCCGATCACTCGACAACAGCAGCGCGATCGTACGTCCATCGGGCGAGACGAACGGCGCGTGCGTGCCCGGCATCGTGGTGAGCTGCCGCGACACGCCACCGCGTACACCCACGCGAAACACGTGACGCTCCGACGGGCGCGGGGCCGAGCTCACGTAGTCGATGCTCTGCGTGGCGGCACGCGGAATACCAGCGCCAGCTACATCATGCGGACCCGACGTGAGCGCCACGGGGGCAGCATCACCCGGCACCACGCGATACAGGCGATACCGGTCATCGAGATCGCCGGTGAGCACGATGCTCTGCCCATCGGCACTCCACGCTGAGGCAATATCATTGTACACACGAGTCTCGCGATGATCCTGCCACGCGAGGCGCGGCGTCGGTGTGGCCACGGTGAGCACATGAATCGTGCGGTCGATCGCGTCATCGCTTTCGCGATCGATCATGAGCGTGCCGGTGGTCGACCAGGCGAAATTCACGATGCGCGTGCGACTCGAGTCGGGTAGCTCCACCATCGCCAGCGTCTTCGCCGTAACATCGTACAACCCAATTTTCCGCACTTCATTGGCCTGGCCCGGCGCGCCACGGCGCAGCGTGTTCATCTGCACCGTGTCGCCGAGGTAGTACGGCATGCTGAACCGCGGCACGCCGCGTCGGTCCACGTAGTGCACCGCAATCGTGCGGGAATCGGCCGACCACGCATACGCCGGTGACGGTCCGCTCCACGTGGCGCCGCCGATTTCCACGTCGCGTCCGTAGTACGTGCCGAGCGCTATCGTGCCAAGCGGCGCGACGGCCACATTCGTGGCGCGTAGCGGCGCACCGCCGGCCATCGGCAGCAACCACAGGTCGCCGTCTCGCAAAAACGACACCGTCGTCCCGTTGGGTGACACCGCCAACTCCGACAGGTCGCCGATGCGGCTAAGCAGCGCGCTCCGTGCCCCGGTGGTCAGCGTGATGCGCCAGAGCGAGTCCTGCTGCACGAACACGATCGCGCTTCCATCGGGCGTCCACACGAATTCGCCAACCCGACCCGTGCTGGTGGCGGGGAGCAGGCGGCGCGGCGCGGTGCCCGCACGGTCCACCAGCCAGAGCGACCGATCGGGATGCGCCGCATCGCTCCAGAGAAAGGCGACCACCTTCGAGTCGGGAGACCAGAGGGGAGACGCCGGTGCGGCACCAGCGAGCGGTGGCCCGGCGGTGATCCGCTCGATGGTGAGCGGTGTACGGGCCGGCGTACCCTGCGCCGCGAGCAGGCTGGGAGCGACCGCGGTGAGACACGCGACGAGACGCGCGACGAGGGTCCGGGCAAAGGAGTGCATGGCCCGAACTTACAGGCTGCACCGAAAAAAAAGAGGGGCGATCCGAGTGGACCGCCCCCCTTCCGTTACCCCGCGAGGATCGGCAGCTGCCGAATCTTCTCCCGCCATTCGCGCGGCCCGGTCTCGTGCACGTTGCTGCCCGCCGCATCGACCGCCACCGTGACCGGCATGTCCTCCACCTCGAACT
>NSHR01000045.1 GCA_002737115.1 Gemmatimonadota bacterium
CGTGAACGGATCCTGACCAATCTCGAAGAGATGTACCGCGAAGCGTTCGATCGTGCCAAGGACACGGCCGATCCGGCTGCCATGGCATCCCTCGACTTCGCCTATCGTCGTGAACAGCTGTACTTCGAGATCTTACTCGACGTGCGGGACGCGATCGAGAAGAAGTAGCGATCGCGCGTCAGCGACCGCGCGCGCCCGCCAATCGGCGGCACCGCGTCTTTCCTCAGCAGGTCGGCCCCATGGCACGCCATGCATGACGTGGCCGGCAAGCCCGCCAGCGTACCCTTCTCCGGGCGCCCTTGTCCGTCGGGCAGATGACAGGAGCCGCAGGCCCGGGCGTTCGGTGCCGCGCGCGGGGTGTGCCCCGAGCACAGCGCGGTCAGACTGGTGGCGATCGTTGCGTAGCGCCTCACCGCGCGAGCAGTTTGTCGGCGATCCGCTCGGCGGCCGACTTCGCGTCGAAGCGATCGTCGTTGGTGAGAATAATGATCGTCGTCTTGCGCGCGGGATACCGCAGCCACGCCGATCGCCGTCCTTCGCCGCCGCCGTACACGACCTGCATGACATCACCGCGCTGCGTCTCGACCCCAAAGCCCTTCGGCTCCGCGTTCTGCGCGGTACGTGCCTGATCGAACCGATACAGATCGTCCACGTTGCCGGTCCAGAGTTTCGTGGTGCTGTCGTAGGCCAGGCGTTGCGTGCCGCCCATCGCCGTGACGCGACGCACCGAGGCCGCGGACAGGCGACCCGTGCTGTCCGGGGCGAGGGCCGCGTTCAACACGGCCGACAGTCCGGCGAGCGCAAAGTGTGGCGCACCGGTTTCCGGTGTAAAACGGCCCTGCACGCCGATGCCGTACGCGCGGCTTACCAGCACCTTGCCATCCTGCGCCACCAGCACCGCGGCCCCGCCGCTGGCCGATGCGCCGTACGAGGCGAACACATTGTCCACGAACTTCTGCGTGAGCGGCGTGGCGTCGATCGCGCGCGACATCACACGACGCGTGGCCAGATTGTAGCGGTCACCGGGGTGCAGGGTGAGGAACGGCCTGCCCGCGTCGTTGGCGTCGCGGCCGTTGTACACGAAGGCCTTGTTGCGCCCGATGATCTCGGCGCTGTCGCCGCGCACCACCCACACCGTGCCTTCGTCTTCCGAAATGCCAAGCAGGTCGGGGCGACGTGACGTGAGGGAGTCGTGCAGATCCGGGAGTCGTTCGCGGGCGACCACATGCTGATCGATCGCCACGCCGCGCAAATATGAGAACCCTTTCAGATACTGCGGATGATTGAACAGGCGATTGTCGTTGGACGGCGCGCCGCGCACGAGATAGTCGCCCAGAATCGACGCGCCGGCCGACGAGCCACCCACTACGCCGCCGCGATCGAGGACCGCCTGAAACGCGCGCTCCGATTTCGTTCCCGCATACGAATTGACCAGCCGAAACTGGCGACCGCCGTCGAACCACACGCCGCGCGCGCTCGCGATCTTCGCCACGAAGCTATCGGCATCGGCCACGGTGCGACTGGTGGTGTGGTACACCACCACGTTGCGTGCACCCGCACTCTTCAGTCCCCGTCCACTTTCGGCGGTGTTGATGGAATCGCCACCGGCCGTCGGCACGTCGACGATGAGCGCATCGGGCCCGCCGGCGAGTTCGATGAACTTCGCGTACACCTCAGGGCCCATCTGACCGCCGCCCACCACCATCACCGAGCCGGTGCGCGGACCCACCGATGGGGTGCCGCGCGCACTCGCGGTCGTGGCGGACGTACCCGCGCCGCTCGCAGCACCGGTCGTGCTGGTGCAGCCAACGGTCATCGAGGACGACAGCAGGATCGCCGTCAGGGCATGGCAACGAACGCGGAACGATGGGGCGGGCATAGGCGGCGTCCGGAGGAAGGCAAACGGGGAGGCTCTCGAAAGCTTACGCTCCGGACGCCCACCTCGCTGGCTACAGGTGGGCCACGGGTTGGGCCTCAGCGTCGCGGATCGCGCGCTGGGTCATCCGCGTGAAGAGCAGGCCAAGCACCACCGTGGCCACTACGCCGAGCACGAGTATGGGCATCGGCAAGGCGCCCTTCCCGTTCGCCGCGTTCGCGCCCGCAGCGCCGAACGCCGCGTACGACGCGATGATCGGCAGCATTCCCGGCATCGCCAGGACGAAGTCGCGCGTGCGCACGCGCGTGACGCCCAGAGCATAATTGGACAGCACAAACGGGATCGCGGGCGACAACCGTAACAGAAATATGAGGCGCAGTCCGTCGTCGCCTATCACGCGATCGACCGCCGAGAGCGTGGGGTGCGCGGCCACCCGCCGGGCCACGCTGGCGCGCAGCACCGTACGCCCTAACAGGAACGCCATCGTGCCGCCGATGGTCGCGCCGGTGAACACCAGCAGGCTGCCGTTGACCACGCCAAAGACGGCTCCGGCGGCCATCGTGAGCAGGAAGGCCGGGAGCATCAAGAGCACCACGCCGATATACGCGGCCAGAAAGGCGAGCGGTGCCCACACGCCGAGCGTTTGCACCCACGTCGAGAAGCCGGGCAAGTACGGCGTGGCCAGCTGACCAAGGGCGATGCCAGCCACCAGCGGTACGGCAACACCACCGGCGCGCAGCAGGCCGCTGGTGGCGCGCTTAAAGTCGAGAGGCATTTCGGAAATATACCCCGTCAAAACACCACGGCCCCGGCGTGACGCCGAGGCCGTGGTGCACCGCGATTTAAGACAGAACGCTGAGCTACTGCAGCGGCTTGGTCGGCCGTTGGAATCCGCCGTCGAGCGCGTTCAGGAACAGCTTGTACGTGCCGTGCGGCTGCGTGCGGAACAGAATCTCCGGTCCGAACAGCCACAGCGTGCCCGTGCCCATCTTGGCTTCGGCCATCGCGACGCCGCCCTTGAGCAGCTCCTGTCCCCACGCCCAGCCGCTGGTGAGCGGCTTGTCGGTATCGAACGTGGCGAGCACGCGCACACCCTTGGCCGCGGCATCGGGGCCCAGCTTCATCACCGGGCTGTTGTCGAACATCACGCTCGGGCGCGGGTTCATGCCCGTGGCGATCGTGGCCGACGTGTCGATGGCGACTTCGAGCAGCGAGCCGGGGATGTAGTACTTCTCGCCCGCGTACGGACGCCCATTCGCTTCCGTCAGGTAATTCTCGATCGGCAGCCCCATCGCCTTCCCCAGGCCGATGGACGATCCGATCGCGACGATGCGGCCACCCGCTTCCACGAAGGTCTTGAGCGCCGGCACCGACTTCTCGGGGCTGATGCGGCCGATCGTGCGACGGAACTCCGCCGGAATGAGCGTGGTATCGGGCGAGCCACCGAAGCCGCGGCCTGCGCCCGCCTCCGAGAACATGCCGTCGGTCACCACGATCACGTCGTACTTGGCCTTCAGATTGCCCGCGTCGACATCCTGCGGATAGATCGTCGAGAACGCGAACTCGAACTTCTCCAGCAGCAAGCGCGTCCAACCCGTCGGCATGCTGCCGCCGTAGCGATCGATGAGTGCGATGCGCAGCGGCTGCACCGGCTGGGCTGAGCCCGGCTTGCTGTTCGCCGCGGCGAAGTTCACGCCGAGATCCTTGGCGGCCTGCGTCACGACCTTGTCGGCCGCACCACCGGCGGGAATGAACCACGAGCCGGCGGGCCACGCTGTGCCACCATCGGTGAATGCCGTGGGGATGCGTGACGCCTTCACCTTCACGGCGGCAAGACGGTTGGCCACCGTGGCGGCGTCGTTCACTTCCGGCCGCACGAAGTAGCCGGCCTTGCCCTTCGCAATCGTGCCCATCGGCATCGTCGTGACGCCGTTCACCTTTTCGAACGGGCCCGTGAGGCCGTCGAGCACGCGCTCGAACTGGATGCCCATCTGGAACGCGAGCGTCCAGCCGGCATTGTCGTACGGCGCAATCGGCGGACCGCCCGGATAGCGGAAGTCGTTCGGGTGATCCTGCGGCTCGAACATGTCGAGCACGTGCGAGCGGAACGCCTGGCTCGTCATCACCACCCACGAGCCGGCCGGGAACGCCTTGCCGTTGGCGCTGAACGAGCCCGTGGCGCGATGCACCTGGACGCCCGAGTACTGCAGCGCCTTGATGAACTTGGTCGCCGTCGGGAAGTCGTTCTGTGCGCTGCTCAACACATACGCGCGCGGGTCACGGTTTTCCGGCTTCTTGAGCTCGGCCATGTAGCGATCGTTGGTGACCGCGCTGCCGATGTTCGGCGCCGCGCCGCCGCGCGCTCCACCGGCACGGTTCGCTTCGGGGCTCGCCGTGGCGCGATCCTTCGTGATCTGCGCGATCATCGCATCGACGCGCTTGGGCGAGATCGTCCAGTTGTCCTTCGACCCGTTCTTGATCTGATCGTTGCCCATCACCCAGCGATTGAACAGGAACGTTTCACGATAGCGCGACGCGAGATCGAGGAACGCGTAGTTCGCCGACACCGAGTAATCGATGGACTGCCGGAAATGCCATTCCTGCGGCGCAATCGGCATCGGCAAGCCAGCCGAGCGCAGCTGGCGATCGGGCACCAGCGACACGCGGATCGGCGTCGGATTGCCGATCGTCTCGGTGAGAATGCCAATTTGATTGTGGAAGTAGCCCACGGTGCGCATGCCACCGTTCCACCAGGTGCTGTAGTTCGAGCCTGCGCGGAAGGTGAGGCCGGGCTTGTGCTCGAGCACGAACCGATGATTCAGCGCAGCGCCCACGAGGTCGAGGCCCGTGATCATGGCCGGGTGGAACCAGTAGTTGGCCGGATCGCGGTACGGCGGTGCCGCCATGACCGTGCCCGTGGGGCCGGTCTGGTGGTGGTTGTACATGATCTGCGGATTCCACTCCACGAACAGCTGCTGCGACATGTTGCGCGTCTCGGCCAGCGCATTCATATACGCGTCGCGATTGTTGTCGTGACCGGCGTACTTCTCGTACAGGCGCGGAATGTTCGAATTGCGGCGCAGCTTATCGGGCTCCTGCATATACCAGTTCGACACGAGCTCCATGCCGTCCGGATTGGCGTGCGTCATGAGAATGATGCAGTCGTTCAGGATCCGCATCGTCTCGTCGTCGGTGCGGCTGGTGAGCTGGTAGAACGATTCGATGAGCTGCTGGGCGCCGAGCACTTCGGTCGCGTGCAACCCACCGTCGATCCAAAACACCACCTTGCCTTCCTTCGCCAGCTTGGCGGCTTCGGCGGAGTCGAGACCGTCGGCCAACGCCAGCCGGCTCGAGATCTCTTTGTAGCGCGCCAGGTTCTTCAGGTTGGCCGGCGAGGAGACGATCGCCATGATCTGCGGCCGACCTTCCTCCGTCATGCCGATCGTGTCGAGGATTACGCGGTCGCTCTGCTTCGCGATGGTCGCGAAGAAGGCGTGCAGTTTGGTGTAGTTGGGGAGCTCGTAGTCGGCGCCGATGTCATGCCCAAAGAATTCCTTGGGTGACGTGAGGCGCGGCTGAGCCGAGAGCGTGGTCGGCAGGGCCGCCGCGAACAACATCGCGGCGGAGAGCCGGGTGGCACGACGCAGGCTGATCATGCGAGGGACGGGTGGGGAGGATACTGGGGCAGCCGGATCCGGCTGCCGGATTTTCCCGCGAGGGGAGTCAACAGGCATACGATGGGGCACCGTGAGGCGTTGGGCAATTGATTGTCCCGAACGACCGAATCGATGAACTTTCGCACAGTACGGGAGTTCAACTCCCGTACTGCCCCCTTTTGTGCCTCCCAATCCCCGACCGATGACGATGACTTCGACCCGTTTGGCTGCGCTGCTCGCGGCAAGCGCCGCCCTGATCGCTGCGCCTCTGGCGCCGCCGCTGTCCGCCCAGGAAAAGCCCCCCGTCAAGCCGCCTGTGGCCGAGATGGACCATGCCAAAATGGACCATAGCAAGATGGACCACGGTGCCGCCAAGGCCGAAGGCTGGAAGGAACTCGACGCCTACCACATGCTCATGATGGCCACCTGGCACCCGGCCAAGGACAAGAACGACCTCGCGCCGATCCGCGCCAAGGCTACTGAGATGGTGGCGTCGGCCAAACTGGTGGCCGCCTCGAAGTCGCCGATGGCCTGCCAGAAGCCGGAACTGCTGAAGGCCCAGGCCGGATTGCCGGTTGAGACCGAAAAGGTGGCGGCCATGGTGGCGGCCAAGGCCGCTGACGCCGACCTCAAGGCCGGTCTCAAAGGGCTGCACGACAGCTTCGACGTGCTAGAGGGATGTGCGTCGGGGATGAAGCACTAGGCTGGGCTATCAACTGCCAACTGCTTAGGAAGCAGGAAGGAGGGGGTCAGGGAGGAGGAGGCAGGAACCATTCGCGGTTCACCTGCGTCCTCCCTCCTGACCCCCTCCTTCCTGCTTCCTAGGCCGTTGGCTTTTGTGTGTTCAGTGCCGCGCAACCAACCTTAAATGATTTCGCACGCCCCACCCGCACACGCCACCGTATCGCTCAGCGTCGTCATGTCCGCGCCTTCCAGCAGCAAGGTGTAGTCGACCTCGCGATACGACAGCGCGTTCCACCGGATCATGTCGGACTCGGAAGTCACTTCTTCACGCGGCGCCTGCGCGTAAATCTTGTCGCCCGTTTCGCGCAACAGCGAAATGCCGGCGAAGTATTCCTTGTTGTCCCAAATGAACTCTTGCACGGCTTCCCACTCGTCGTCCTTCACGGTGACGGTGTTGGACACGTTGTGGTGCAGCCCCGGGTTGAATTGCTCGTGACGGCGACCGGCGCGCACCCAATGCTCCTGCACGAGACGCACGTACTCGAGGAACTGCACGGCGCCGACATCTTCACGCAAAATCGCGTCGGGCTCGGCGCTCACCGGGAAGGTGATCACGTCCGTTGTCTCGGGATCCCACACCGACGTTTCGGTCATGTGCGGATTGTGCAGCTTGAACCACTGGTACAACGGCTCCGTGCGCGCGGCCTGCACACGACGGAAGTAGTGACGCGCATGGTGCGGATGAATGCCCGAGCCCGCGCCCAGCACGAGGCTGGCGGTGCCTTCCGGCTTCACGCACGTGATGCGCGCCGCCGGCTCGATGCCAAGATGTTCGGCGATCGCGGCGTTGGTATCAAGGCATTCCTTGGCGCCACGCTCCAGCACCGACGGATTGAGCAGCAGCGACGGACGATCGAGAATGCCGCAGATGGACACACCGAGCAGCGACTCACGCTCGTTGATCACGCGCGTAGCGGCACCGAGGTACGGGATGTTGGTGTAGGCCGCCTGCATCGTGCCGAGCAGCGACGCGGCGCGGCAACAGGCCAGGAACGACTCTTCCGTGTCGCAGGCACCGGCGTTGATCGTGGTGAGGTTGCACATCTGCCAGCCCGACACGCGCGAGCCGATCGCGACGTCGGGACGGCCGTACTTGGCAAGCTTCGCC
Organism: Gemmatimonadota bacterium; assembly: GCA_002737115.1. Classification (GTDB taxonomy): domain Bacteria; phylum Gemmatimonadota; class Gemmatimonadetes; order Gemmatimonadales; family Gemmatimonadaceae; genus Gemmatimonas. Next base: position 7,385 of record NSHR01000045.1, read on the forward strand.
TGCGCCACTTCGTCCACGATCATGTACGGCGCGAGGCCGATTTCCACGCACGGGTTCGCGCCATACTCCGCGTCGTCCACGAAGTAGAAGCCGGGTTCACCGAACTCCTTCTGGAACTCGAACAGCTTCGAGAAGTCCGACGGCTGCACCGTTTCGCGCACGAGCACGGCGGAGTTGTTCGACTTGCCGCGCTGCGAATTGGTCTCGAACCAGTTGCCCGTCTTGGCCGCCGCCATTTCATCGTCGTCCGACGAGAACAGGCAGATGGTGGCCGAGCGACGGATGCCGCCGGAGAGCACGGCGACCGCGACGTGCATCATGATGTCGTACACTTCGATCGGACGGAGCGCGCGGCCCGGTACCTGATCGAGCATCCGTTCGGCCGCCAGCAGTGCCTTCTTGAGCGGCAAGTGTCCTGGTGCGCGACCACCTGAGGTGCGCAACTGCTGGCCACGTGAGCGGACGGCGCTGAAGTTGAACTCGACCTTGGTGCCGTCGACGTACGAGCGGATCAGGGCATCGAGGGCATCCGCCCAGCCTTCGAGCGTATCGGGCACTAAGTAGTGCACCACCGGCAGCTCGTTTTCCGCCGCCCGGAGCGGGAAGGTGGGGAGCTGCGCCACGTGCTGCTTCTGCACGCTGAAGCCGACGCCCGTGCCCGACATGAGTAGGAAGAAGGATTCCTTGAAGGCGTCGAGGCGGTCCATGTGCGTGAAGGCGCAGTTGAACATGCGCGCGTTGTTCGCTTCAATGGCTCGGCCGCCGAACTGCAGGGAGCGCATGGAGGGCAGGATCGCGCGACGCTGCAGCGCAGCCTCCGTTTCCGCCATGAGCGAGCGCATCGTGCGATTACCGAACCCCGTCACCGGCAGGTCGACCCGGTCGGCGAAGTGGTCGCGGTGCATGTCCATCACGCGCGTAAACGCTTCCGACGGCGTTTCACGGCGACCCAGATCTTCCCGGTACCGCGAGTAGCGCGAGAGGAAGATGTAGTCCTGTAGGCCGTTCTCGGCGTGCGCGTTGATGCGATGCTGAGCGCGCGCGGCGCGATACAGCACGTACCGCTTGGCGATGTCCCAATGACCGCGCGCGGCGATCATCATCTCGACGATGTCCTGGATCTCCTCGACCGTCGGGACATGGTCCTGGGCCCGACGCTCGACGGTGTTCACCACCAGCTGCGTGATGGCGCACACGTCGGCGAAGTCGGTGAAGCCGAGGCCGAAGCGGTGGGCTGCGTCATCATGCAGCGGATTGGGCGCATCGTCGTGACGCGACGCGTAGAACGCCAGGGCGATCGCGCGCGTGATGCGTTCAGGATCCCACGGGGCCGAGTGGCCGTCGCGATTGACCACCTGCGTGATCGCCTTCATCTCGGCGGTATCATAGCTGGTTCGGATCTCGGTAGTGCGGGGGGCGACGGACGTGGCCAACTGTGCCTCCTTCGGGTGAACCAGCGATTGAATGCACACCCCCGAGGACCTTCGCGTCCCGCCCTCCCGCGAATTCGCCGGGCGACGGAAAAGGCTCCTTGCGATGCGTAGCAAGGAGCCCAGCGGAGCTGGCGCCATTCGGGTGAACGGCACGCAGCAATCCCCGGCGTGCCCTCCCTCGAGGGTGCGCGCGGACTCCGGTACATGGTAGGTCTTCTGGCTCGGGATTCGTCCTCTGGAGCGGCCTTCCCGTGTACCCAGTACATGAATACACAGTGGCGTGCAGCTCCTTCGTCCTCCCTTACAGCGGCGGGGCCGCCCCGGAATCGCACCGGGTTCCCTCTTAGCGCCGACCCCAGCATCAGGATCGGTGACCACGTACCTATGTCTTGAAACGGTTGCCTGCTGTCACGAACAACAGCCGACGGGGAAACTTCCAACCAAAAGCGCCCGATGTCAATACTTGTTTGCAGACACATACCGTCACCCGCTTCACGGCTCGAGCCGACAGGCGAGCGCGCCAGGGCAGCGGCGTCACGCCCCCCCCTCCACGTGCGGCGCCACGTCGCTACATCGCGATCTTCTTGCCTTCGAGCTTCTTCTTCTGCTCGCGCAGATGCTCCTCGAGCTTCAAGCGAGGAATGCCCTTGGCCAGCCACTCCGGCGCTTTTTCACCCTTCAGGTAGCTGTCCCAGTACTCCATGAGCCGCAGGTCGTAATCCTTGCGATTCTTGAGCTGCGCCAGGCCGTGATTCTCGCCCACATACTCCAGCAGGATCACGTCCTTGTCGAGCTGACGCAGCGTGTTGTAAAACGTGATGCCCTGATTGAAATCGACCGCGCCGTCCTTGTCATCGTGCAGGATGATGAGCGGCGTCTTCACCTTGTCGGCGAAGCGGTTCGGCGAGTTGCGCTCGTAGGCGTCCTTGTTGTCCAGGAAGTTGCCCTTGAAGCGGCCCTGCGAACTCTGGAAGATGCCCTGGTTCGTGCTGCCCGAGTTCCAGTACACCGAGCTGTACATGCTCACCATATCGGTGAGCGGCGCGCCCGCCACCGCACTCTTAAAGATGTTGGTCTGGCCGATCAGGAACGCCGTCTGATAGCCGCCCCACGAGTGCCCGTGCAAGCCCACGTTGGCCGAGTCGACCACACCGGTCTTGATCGCCGCCTTCACCGCCGGTACCACGCTCCACACGGCACTCATGCCCGGATCGTTGATCTTGTACACGATGTCCGGCAGGAACACCGCGTAGCCGCGTGAGTTGTGCACGCCGATGAGGGCGTTCGGTGAACTCGAGAAGTTCGGCGAGTAGAAGCTGTTCAGGTTGTCCGACTGCAGTTCGTAAATGAACACCAGCGTCGGATACTTCTTGCCTTCCTCGTAGCCGGCCGGGAGATACAGCGCGCCCTGCAGCGAGTCGCCCTTCTCGGTCACGTAGTTCACGAGACGCGAACCAGCCGACCACGCCACCCCGTTCAGATTCGGATTCGCGTCCGACAAGCGCACGGAGTCAGCGATGGCCCCGCTGCCGAAGCTCACGCGCCAGTAATCGGGGAAGCGCGTGGACGTCTGGATCGACGACACCCACACCTCGGCGTCGCGCGCCTTCATCGGCGCATGACGGGCATCGCGCCATCCGGTGATCGCGACGGCGCCGGCCTTCGCCGGATCGATGCGCACGATCGCTTCCTTCTTGGTCAGCGCCTGCATCGCGGCCATGTACACCGGCTTCGCGAGGTCGATGTTCCGCTCGCGCGGGTCGGTGTTGATCACGCGGGTATACCGCGTGCGCGTGGCACGACCGTTCCCGGTAAGGTTCGTCCAGCTCTTTCCCGCCATGCCGATGCGCCATACATCATAGTTGTCGCTGATGAGCGCGAAGCGGCCATCCTTGCTCCAGCCTACGATGTTCGTGCTGGGCCGATCTACGTTGTGATCGTCTTCGGTATCGATGAACGAGACCGGCGCGCCCGCGGTCACGTTGGCGATCGCCTTGGTGGCCACGTCGTACGCCTGAAAGTTGCCGTCGTCCCAGAAGAGCACCGCCTTGCCGTCGGGCGACAGCGACGACGTGCCACGCAGGTCCTTTTGCACCAGCACGCGCGTACCGGTGCGGGCGTCGATGAGATACAAATCGCGACGCTGCACGCCGTCGTAGCTGCTCTGGCGTTCGTACGCCTGATTGTCGGTGCCAAGCACGTAGCGGTCGCGCGCGCCGAGGGTGCCGGTGCGGACCACGTCATCGGTGAGCTGCACGACTTTCTGTGTGGCCGGCAGGTAGGTCGCCAGGAACGAGAAGCTCTTATCGGCGTTTTCCTGCACGATTTGCATTGACTGCAATCGCGCATCCTTGCTGTGCCACAGAATGAGTGAGGGACGATCGTCGTCGTCCAGCTGCTCGCTCTTGGGCACCGGCGGCGTGGCCACGCGGAGACCGATCGCGATGCCGTCCATCTGTTCCAGCCAGCGCGGCGTGCGCTCGGGGCTCACTTCCATGCCGGTTGGCAGGGCGGCCGTACCGCCGTTGCCCACGGCAATCATCTGCTGAACGGGCGAGCCCACGCGAGACACCGCCGCGGCCGACCACGTGGTATCCGTCGCGGCGCTGTCGATGGTCCCCTTGAGATACGCGAACGCCGGGAACGTATCGGTCCACGCCAGACGGCGATACAACGCCTTGCCGGCGTCGATTGACTTCACGGTGCCGCTGGCGAGATCGCGCAGCTGCACGCCGTTGCCGAGCTGATCGCGCGCGTCGATGGTGTAGCTGAGCCAGCGACCTTTGTCATCGAACGCGAAGTCGCCCACGTTGCCCACGTTGAATTGGGCGTTGGTGCCGAGCTCGTGAAGCAGCAGGTCGGTGCCATCCACACGACCCGCGCCGCCGCCGAGCGGGTTACCGCCCATGCCCGGCGCGCCGGGGCCCGGCAACCCGCCACCGCCGCCGGCACCACCACCACCACCGCCGGCTTCGGGTGCATAGGCCTGCATCGCCACCCACTTCGGCGAGTCACCGCCGAAGGAGAAGCGGCGGATCTTGTCGAATTCGCGCGCCTCGCCGGTGCCGAGATTCACCAGGCGGAGCTTCGACTGCACGGCGCGACGTTCGCGGCGCATGCGCTTCTGATCGGCCGCCTTGGGATAGACCAGCATAGCGGCCCACTTGCCGTCGCCGGATAGCTGGAGGGCGGCATTGCCACCGCCGCCGGGTCCGCCCGCGGCCGCCGGCGCTTCGCCGATCGGGAAGCGGTGCTCTTTCCCACCCGATGCCGTCTGCCGGATCACCACCTCGGCGTCGCCCTCGTTCGGCGCGACCGTGTAGGCGAACCACGCGCCGTCGTTGGAGAGCGTGGCGCCACGGATAGACTTCCAGGCCGAAATGTCGGTGGGCGTGATGGCGCGTGCTGCGCCGCCACGGGTACCGGGAGTGGCGCCGGTTGATTGCGCGAGCAGCACGGCGGGAGCGGTGAGCAGGAGCGCACCGATCGCGAGGGGGCGCCTCGGGAACACGAACATAGGAACTCCGAGTGAGAGAGGACGGAGGAGAAGCTACGGCCTGGGCCGCAGAGCGCCACCTCGCGCTACGTGGTGCCAACGTCGTGCGCGTGGCTTAGAACGCGACGATGTCGAGGTAGGCCTTCCGGAACGTTTCGACCTGCGGCAGCGTCGCATCTTCGAGCGACGGCGCGTAGCCTACGAACGCGTCAGCGCTGGCGATCCGCTTCACCGGCGCATCGAGCCACGCAAAGCACTCGTCGGCGATCTTGGCGGCGATTTCCGCCCCGTAGCCCCACGAGAGTGAATCCTCGGTGGCCACGATCACGCGGCTGGTCTTCTTGACGCTGTTGAAGACCGTTTCCTGATCCCACGGCGAGAGCGTACGCAGGTCGATGACCTCCACGCTCGGTCCGCCTTCCTCGGCGATCTGATTGGCGGCCACGAGGGCACGCTGCACGGTGGCGCCGTACGTGACCAGCGTGACGTCTGAGCCTTCGCGCAACACGTTCGCCTTGCCGAACGGAATCATGAAATTCGGGCCCGGGTAGCAGCCCTTGTTGTACGTCTGGCGGTACAGGTGCTTGTGCTCGAGGAAGAGCACCGGATCTTCGCCGCGAATGGCGGTGCGGAGCAGGCCGTTCGCATCGAGCGCGTTGCTGGGGCAGACCACGCGCAGGCCGGGGGTGTGCGTGAACAGCGACGCACCGGTCTGCGAGTGATAAATGCCGCCGCGGATGTAGCCGCCGTACGTGGTGCGAATCACCACCGGCGCGCTAAACGCGTTGTTCGAGCGCCAGCGCATGGTGGCGAGTTCATCGCGAATCTGCATGAACGCCGGCCAGATATAGTCGAAGAACTGGATCTCAACGACCGGCTTGTAGCCGCGGTGCGCCAGACCGATGGCGCGACCGATGATGTTCGCTTCGGCCAGTGGCGAGTTGTACACGCGGCCGCCGCCGAACTTGGTCTGCAGGCCGTGCGTCACCTTGAACACGCCGCCCTTGCCTTTGACTTTGCCCAGATGCTCTTCGCGCGACACGTCGGCCACATCTTCGCCAAATACGAGGATGCGTTCGTCGCGCGCCATCTCATCGCGCATGCAGGCGTTGAGCAGATCCACCATGGTGGTCGGTACGCCCGTGAACTGCGGGTCGTCTTCCGTGTCGAACTGTTCGGCCGTGGGATCGACATCCGGCGAGTACACGCCGAACATGACCGTGTCGGCGCTAGGCTGCGGCTGCTCGAGCGCGTCGTCGGTGGCCGCTAGAATCTCGGCGTCGACGATGTCGCGCAGCGCCTGCAGCTCCTCGTCCGTTGCGAGGCCTTCCGCGAGCAGATAGCGCGGGAACGCCGTGAGGGGATCACGCGCGGCGTCGGCATCGCGCTCGTCCTTTGGACGATAGAACACTTCGTCGTCGGAGAGCGAGTGCGAGTACGGGCGGATCACCTTGGCATGCACGAAGGCCGGTCCCTTCCGCTCACGGGCGTAGGTCACGGCGCGGTCGAGCGCCGCGTACGACGCCAGAAAATCGCAGCCGTCGACCTCTTGGATGTACAGCCCCGGGAACGAGGCCACGAGCTTCGAGATCGAGCCGCCCGCGGTGTTTACTTCTACCGGCACCGAGATCGCGTAGCCGTTGTCTTCTACGAGATACACCACCGGCAGCTTGAGATTGCAGGCCGTGTTCAGCGACTCCCAGAATTCGCCTTCGCTGGTGGTGCCGTCGCCCGTGGTCACGAGCGTCACGTCATCGCCGGGGAACCCGTCGGTGAGGTGCCCCTGCGACGCGCGCAGCGTCGCCTCCGCGTTGCCGACGGCCTGCAGGAACTGCGTGCCCGTGGGCGACGACACCGACACGATGTTGAGATCCTTCTGCCCCCAATGGCTCGGCATCTGCCGACCGCCGGAGTTCGGATCGATCGCGGCGCCCACGGCGCTATAGAGCATTTCGGCGGGCGTTATGCCAAGCTGCAGGCAGAGGGCCCGGTCGCGATAATACAGGTAGAACCAGTCGTACGACGGACGCAGCACCAGGCCGGCCGCCGCTAGCACCGCTTCATGGCCGGCACCCGAGATCTGAAAGAAGATCTTGTTCTGGCGCTTGAGCTGAATCTCTTTGTCGTCCAAGCGGCGCGACGTGTACATCACGCGGTAGGCGTTCACCATCTGCTCACGCGTGAGCGCGGGCTCGGCGGCAGCTCCCTGACGGGGGCGGCTCGGGCGGGTCGAAGTGGCCATCGAAATGATCTAAAGGGCTGGAGACGGACAACCCCTAAACTTACCGCCGGTCGTGAGCGGATGAGACATTTTGCGGCCGGGTTCATGCGGCGCTTGCTGGATGTCGGCTTTGGCGGCAGGTTGGCACGAGGGTCTCTAATCTCGGGTACCACCGTATGCATGCACCTACTGCTCCTCGGACGCCGTCCAGCGGCCATTGCATCTTCTGCGATCTGATTCGCGGCGCCGGCGAGGTGTCGATCTGCTACGAAGATTCGGTGGCAATCGCCTTTCTCGATATTCAACCGGTCAACCCCGGACACGTGCTGGTCGTCCCTCGTGAGCACTACGAGGTGCTACAGGATATCCCAAAGGACGTGGGCGCCCACCTGTACCTGGTGGCGGCGAAGCTGATCCCGCGGGTGCAGACGGCGTCGGGTGCGACCGACATGAACATCGTCGTGAACTCGGGGGCGGCGGCGGGCCAGAACGTGATGCATTACCACATTCACTTGATCCCGCGCCGCGAAGGCGACGGGTTCGATGTGCCGCTGCCGTTCCCCGGCTCCCCGATGCCGAACCGCCAACAGCTTGACGGCATGGCCGCTCGCATCGGCAGCATGCTCCGCGACCCGCTCACGAACAGCGGCATGCAGGGCTAAGCCGGCAATGGTGTAACGGTCCTGCTGTCGTCTTGACGGGAGCAGGAACGTGATCGTATCGTCTCAGGGTCAGACGGATCGTAGCAGCGATCCCTTCAGCTTTGGTGTGCGTGTCCACCCGGTTTTCCTGGAGGATGATGCGTCCCACTCGCGGTAGATCCTGTCCGTGCCCGACGGCCCGCCCGTCGGCTCGCTCCCGGCCCTCATCGCGCCGGTTCGTTCGCACCGACCGTACTCCACGCCCCGTCGTGAGGCTCGCCGCCTCCGCCGGGGCGTCGTCACTTCGGCCAGAAGTGGCGGCCCACGTGGCGGCAAAAAAGGCGATGCGCCGCGCCGCGCTGCGCGACTGTGGTCAACGCTGCGTGTACTGCGCCGAGCGACTCGATCATCGCACGGCCACGCTCGATCACGTGGTACCGTTGGCCCGCGGCGGAGCGTACGACCCGGGCAACCTTGTCACGGCTTGTGGTCCCTGTAATCGGCTTAAGTGCGATATGCTCCCGTTCGACTTCTTTGCGAGCCATCCGTGGGCGGGGGAGAATTTTGTGCGCTACGCCCGGGCGGTGCATCGTGCCCTCAAGCGTGGGGCACGGCGAGCGGTGAGCTTGGCCTTCGCGCAGGCGGATCTGATGGCGGCGTAATCTGGATGTGTCACCAATGCTCGAGATCGATACGCTCGGCCGTGACCGTTCGACCTAGGCCAAGGCGGCCATGAATTACGGCGGATGCGCCGATTGCATGGACCGCGAGCTATGTTCGGTCGGGAGCGCCTTGCCGCGATGCCGGAGTGGCTGCGCACGGTCCGGGTGGATGCTCAGGACTGTTTAACGATGCAGCCGGCAGCGGTTGGTTGTGATACCTTCGGCAGAGACGTTGATGTATGAGTGATCCCAACGCATACGCGCCGCGCGATGGCCTGCTGGAAGAGCAGACATGGCCGGCCATGCGTGACGGTGAGTGGCCGGTGGCGCTGCTGCCATTCGGCGCCACGGAACCGCACAACACGCATTTGCCATACGGCACCGACACCATCATGGGGCGCGAGGTGGCTGCGCGCGTCGCGGCCGCGTGCGCCGCACAGGGCGTACGCGTGGCGGCGTTACCAGCGGTGCCATTCGGGGTGAACACCACGCAGCTCGACCTGCGCTTCACCATCAACATGATGCCGAGCACGCAGCTGGCGCTGTTGCGCGATGTGGTGAAGAGTCTCGAGCCGCACGGCGTGCGCGCGCTGGTATTACTCAACGCACACGGTGGCAATGAACTACGGGCCCTGGTGCGTGAACTGCAGCCCAGTACGCCGATCGTGCTGGCCATCGTGAACTGGTGGCAGGCCGGCGATCACGGGGTGTTCGCGAGCGCCGGCGATCATGCCGGGGAGCTCGAGACCGCGGCGATTATGCACGTGGCGCCGCATCTGGTGGTGCCCGATCGTAACACGTGGGGCGATGGGCATGCCAAGCCCAGCGTGTTCGACGGCGTGCGTCGCGGCTGGGCGTGGATGCCGCGGCGTTGGACGCAGGTGACGGCTGATACCGGCGTGGGCGACCCGCGGGAAGCCACGGCCGAGAAAGGCGCCGCGTTCGTGGCGCAGGCGGTGGAGCGCATCGCGTCGTTCTGCGTGCAGCTGGCGAGCGCGGATCCCACCGCGATGTGGGCGGACCGTGAAGTGCGCCTGCATGAACCGGTGCCCCCACCGGTGCCCCCACCGGTGCCCCTGTAGGAGCGTCGGCCCGAGCGCGCACTACACGATCAATAGTCCACCGGTCGCAGATACGATTCGCCGATTCCCGAGTGGCTCACCACTGCCGTGGCGGGCGGGCGCCGCTTCCAGTGCGTGCCGTTCAAGCGCTTTGACACCAGCGTGAGTTCGTCGCTCCGAAAGCCACGCGAACGCATGGCCTCGTGCGAGAAGCCGTGCAGCATGCCGTTCAAGATCTCGTCGGCGCGCGCGTAGCTGATTCCGAGATCATCTTCGTCGGTCTGGCCGACAATGAGATCGGCCGTGGCTGGCTTGCTGATGATGATATCCGGCACGCCGAGGTGGCGGGCGAGTGCCCACACCTGCGTTTTGTACAGATCACCGATGGGATTGATCGGTGGGGAGTCGTCGGCGTGCCAGGTGAAGTAGCCGAAGAGGCGTTCGGTCTTGTTGCCGGTGCCCAGAGGCAGCGCGCGGTAGCGGGCCGACAGATCGAACAGCGCGATCATTCGGATGCGCGCCATGATATTGCCGCGCCGCGAGGCGTCGGCGTCGGGTTCGGCGAGGAGATAGCCGTCTACCGCCGGGCTGATGTCGACGGTGCGCGACTCGATGCCGAGCGCGTCGACGACGAGCTGCGCGTGGTCGAGCGACTCGGCGCTTGAGGTGCGATACGGGAGTCGCACCCCGATCACGTTCTCCCGGCCGAGGGCGCGCACCGCGAGGAACGCCGTAGCGGCGGAATCGACGCCGCCCGAGATGCCGATCACAACCTTTCCGAAGCCACGGCGCGTGAGCTCTTCGCGCAGGAAGCCGGTGAGCCACTCCTCGGTCATCTCGGCGTCGATGGCCAGCGGCGGCGGCCCGCCGTGGTCGCGCATTTCGTGCCGGATCACGGGCAACGATTCGGGAATGGCGCGCACAATCGAGTTGGCGCGCTGCAGCGCTTCGGTGGGGATGGCGAATTCCCCGGTGTAGAAGCCTCGGGCTCCGCGCAGCAAGTCGGCGGCGGCGGGCTCGGGTCCGTCGTACGACAAGGACACCGGCGCGCCGTCTTGGACCCGACGGATGTTGTCGAGCACGTGCGGCAGGGCCACGCGCAGGTCGCTCAGCAGCGGGCCGTCGGCGCGGGCGCGCACGAGGTCATCGAGATCGACTGTGAGTGACATGAACGACTCATCCCACACCGGGGCTCGGCCGCGCACGTCTCCGCCGGGCCCAGCTAAGTGCGACGTGCCGAAAAAGCGCTTGCCGCCTTCGGAGCCTACCAGATTCACGAAGCTGGTGTACACGCCCTGTTCTTCGGCGATGTCGCGGATGAGCCGTTCCCAGCGGGCCGCACTGTACGGACCAGCGATGCCGTCTTCACGCGGCCAGGTGCCTCGGGCGGGGGCGGCCGACGAGACGAACACCACCTGGGCGCCGTCGAGGGCGGCGATGGTGCCGCTAATGGAGTGCCAGGCGTCTTCGCACACCAGAATGGCCGCCCGGCCCCACGGTGTCTCGAAGGCGCGGATGTCGGTGCCGCGCTCCACGAAGCGCTCTTCATCGAACAGCCCGTAGGTGGGCAAGTAGTTCTTGCGGTGCACGTGCCGGATCACCGGCGGGCCGTCGTTGAGGCCGATGGTGAGGTAGGCCGCGCTGTTGTGCAGCGTGTCGCGCCACCGCTCGTAGAAGCCGATCACGAGGTCCATGGCCACGCAGTCGATACCGGCGGCCGCGCAGGCGGTGCGGTAGGCGTCATCGAGATCGTAGGCCAGCGCACCAGCGGTGCAGGCGACCTCACGGACGCCCCCTTCCACGAAGTAGCCCGACAGCGCGGTCTCGGGGAAGTGCACGACCTGCGGGCGCGGGTCGAGGGTGGACGCTTGCGCGCACAGGCGCCCGATACGGGCGAGGTTGGCGGCTACGTCGCCCTTGCGGGGGGCGAACTGGCAGAGGGCCAGCGTCAGCGGACGAATCGGATCACCAGACATGCATGCAAAGTAGGAGGATGGGCTCGGATCGCCTACAGCCAGCGTGGGGTTCCGGGTGGCGCACGGCGCGACGCAGGCCGTGAACCGGCTCGACGCCACGCGTGTACAATTCCCCCATGCGCTCTCTGCAATCCCGACCCGTGCGTTTTGGCCTGCCAGCGGCGTCCGTGGTGTGCCTGCCCCTCGTGTTTGCGCTCCTCCCGGCTGGTCTGGCGGCGCAGGGGGCGCCGGGCTCCACCGGCGAGGCGTGGCAGATCATCACGCCGGCGCAAGCGTCGCTGGTGCTGGGGCGCGATGGCGCGCTGATCGGCGAACTGGGCCGAGAGCGTCGCATCAATGTGGCGCTGCGCACGCTCCCCAAGTACGTCGGGCATGCCTTCGTGTCGGTGGAAGACAAGCGCTTCTACCAGCACGACGGCGTCGACCTGGTGGGTGTGGCCGGCGCCATCAAGGACGCCGTGACCAAGGGGAATCTCCGCGGCGCCAGCACCATCACGCAGCTGCTGGTGGGCAACATGCACCCCGACCTCATTGACCGTCGGGATGTGTCAGCCGGCCGCAAGTTGCGCGAACAGCAGGCCGCCCGTGAAATGGAGCGCCACTACACCAAGGAGCAGATCCTCGAGGCGTTCCTCAATCAGATCTCCTTCGGACGCGGCGCGTACGGGATCGAGATGGCGGCGCGCCAGTTCTTCGGCAAAGGCGCCGCCGATCTCACGCTGGCCGAGGCGGCGTCACTGGCGTCGATGCCCAAGAGCCCCGTGCAATACGATCCGGCCCGCTCTCCCGATCGCAACCGTACGCGGCGCAACACGGTGCTCGCGCTGATGGCGGAGCAGAAGTACATCACCGCCGCGCAATCCGTAGCGGCGCAGCGCGAGCCGGTACGGACCGTCGCGGCCACGCGTGGCACGGCCCCATGGGTGGTGGACGTGGTGCGCGTGCAGGCCGAGCGGGCGGGCATTGCGGTGATGCAGGGCGGGTATCGCATTCACACCACGATCGACGCCGCGCTCCAGCGCGCCACGCAGCAGGCGCTCAGCAGTGGGCTCGACGAGATCGAAACGCGCCCTGGCTTCCGCGGCCAGCGGTGCGCGCGCGCAGCCGGTGATACGGCGGCGACTGCCGTGAAGAAGGCGAAGGTGGAAGCGTGCTTGGAAGGCGCGGCGGTGGTGCTCGACCCGACCACCGGCGAGGTCCGGGCGCTGGTGGGCGGGCGCGACTATGCACGGAGTTCGTTTAATCGCGCGGTGGATGGCAACCGGCAGCCTGGGTCGAGCTTCAAGGCGTTCGTGTATGCGCAGAGCATCGCGCAGGGGCTGACGGCCAATGCCATGGTCGCCGACACCGCGCTGCGCATCCGCCTCGATAACGGACAGACGTACAGCCCCGACAACGCTGACAACGCGTTCCTCGGCGCGCTCACGTTGCGTGAGGCGCTCACGAAGTCGCGCAATCCGGTGGCGGTGCAGCTCGCGCTCGCCGTCGGTATGGACTCGGTGATCGCGTTGGCGCGCCGCGCCGGTTTGCGCTCGCCGATTGCGCCGTACCCGTCGAGTGCACTGGGCGCGAGTGTGGTACAGCCGCTCGATTTCGTGGCGGCGTATGCCGCGTTCGACAACGGGGGCGTGGCCGTTGAGCCGCGCTTCGTGCAGCGTATCGAGGACCGCAACGGGCGAACAGTGTTCACGCCACAGGTGGCACCAGCGCGGTCGGCGATGGACCCGCGCGTGGCGTTCATCATGCGCGACATGCTGCAGGATGTAGTCACGCGCGGCACGGCCACGGCGCTCCGCACGATTGTGCCGGCGCGCATCCCGGTGGCGGGGAAAACGGGCACGACCAACGACAACACCGATGTGTGGTTCGTGGGGATGACGCCGGAGTTGGTCACGGGCGTCTGGCTGGGCTTCGACAAGCCGGCCATGATCTCACCGGGCGCCGTGGGCGGCACGCTGGCAGCGCCGATTGCGGGGCAGATCATTGCGGCGGCGTATGGCAATCGTGCCAGTGGCGTGTGGACGCCGCCGCCGGGGGTGGTGCCG
>NSHR01000046.1 GCA_002737115.1 Gemmatimonadota bacterium
CTGATCGACGTCGCTCGAGATGTTGCCCTTGCTGACCGTGCCCGTGGAGCCGATGTAGCCCAGCGGCACGTACCGGCGCAGTTCACGCGAGCCACGATCGAAGTTCGTGTTGGCTTCGTAGGTAAGCCACTGGAAGGGGCGGTAGCGCACCTTGAGCGTGCCCGTAAAGCGGTTGCGATCGTTCAGGCTCTGGATGTTGGACCAGTTGTAGAGCGGGTTGCTGACGTTGCCCGAGGCCGGCGTCTGACGAATGGCGGCCTTATACGGCGTGCCGTTCGGGTTGTTCTCGAGCAAGTCGATGTTCGGCTCGAGGAAGCGGAGACCAAAGAACGCGTCGCCCGAGCTGTCGTCGGACGCATCGGCCTTCGACTGGCCGTAGAAGGCGCCCGTCTGCAGGTCGAGCTTGGGGTGCAGCTCGAGATCGAGGTTCATGCGGAAATTCTGGCGGTTGTACCCGCTTAGCAGATTCGCGATGCCTTGATCCTTCGAGTTCTGGAAGGAGGCGTTGAAGTTCGACTTCTCGTTGCGCTGCCCGACCGAGATGTAGTTCGTCATGAACTGCCCCGAGCGGAACACGTTTCCGAGTTGGTCAAAGACCTTCGGGTACGAGTTGTCGGAGATCTTGTCGTCTTCCTGCACGCGGTTGCCGTTGGCATCGCGCGCGAACTCGCCCGCGGCCGTGACCTTGTACGGATGCGAGAAGTTGTTGGGGACCGTTTTGCGAAGATCGTTGCTGCCGTACTCGTTGCGGACGGTCACGCTGGTCTGGCCAGCGGCCAGTGCCGCCCCACGCTTGGTGAAGATCTGCACGACGCCGTTGGCGGCGTCGGAGCCGTATAGCGAGCTCGCGGCGGCGCCCTTGATGACTTCGATGCGCTCGATGTCTTCGGAGTTGATGTCGGCGAGCGAGAGGCGCGAGATCGTGCCATCAACGATGATGAGCGGATCCTGGCTGCCCGTGAGCGACGTCGGACCGCGGAGACGGATGCGCGGGGCCGAGCCCGGCTCGCCGTTCACCGCCGTCACACTCGCACCAGCCACGCGGCCGGCGAGGGCCCCAAGCGGGGACGAGGCCGGTGCTTCCTTGATCTGCGCATTGTCGACCGCGGCCACCGCGAAGGTCGTCTTCTTCTGCGACGTCGCGTCCGACACACCTGTCGTGACCACGGTTTCGAGATTCAGCACGTCCTTCTCGAGCTCGAAGTTCTGCTCGCTCCGGCCGGCGGAGAGTGTGATCGAGCGACGGATCGGACGGTACCCGATGCTGCGCGCGAGCAGGCTCACCGGCTTGCTGGCGCGCGCCGGATCGATGATGAAGGAGTAGCGTCCCTGCTGGTCGGTGACCGCACCGGCCGACAACTCGACGATGCCGATCTGCGTACCGCCCAACGGCTGACCGTTCGAGGTGACGCGACCGGTAATGGTCATCGTCGCCTGCGCTTGCGCCGCGTCGGGACTGAGTAACAAGATCAATGTGGCGGAGGCGGCGATCAGACGCCGCAGGACGTGATGCATTCCTGCTCCTGAAATTTGGAGTTCATCCCGCAGAACGCGGCTGGTCGCGGTATTCATCCGCCTTGAACCGTGGTGCTAGCTTAACCGTGAATGTCACACTATGGTCACCGATTGTCGACCTTTTTCTGGGACCAAGCGTGAAAAAGCGCTCCGATCACTTCTTTAATGGAACCAACCATGTCGGCTCTACGACCCGCATCTGACCGCGCACCGCTGCCGTTGCGCTCGCTGGGGTCCGGTCGGGTCATCACGTATTTATACCTTTTGGCACTGCTAACGAAGCCTCTTGGCGCGCAGAGTGCCAACCCGGCAGCGACCTTACGGGGCCGGATTCTTGATGCGGTGTCGGGCGCACCACTGGTCGGGGCCACCGTGGCGGCGACCACCACCGGCGCCAGCGTGCAGACGGACTCAGCCGGCCGCTACCGCATCGATGGCTTGAAGGTCGGCATCCACCGCTTTCTGGTGAGCGCGGCGGGGTACAACCGAGGCTCGGTGTCCTTAGCCTTTGCGCCGCGGGAAGTGATGGAGCGGGATCTCGAGCTCGATCCCGTGGGGCGCACGCTCTCCGCCGAGGACAGCGCCAAAGCGCAAATCCTGCCCACCGTCCCCGTGACGGCCCCGATGTCGGCGGGTCGTCGATTCGACGACTTCGAGCGCCGTCGCACCACCGGCCGCGGACAGTATCTCACCCGCACTCAGCTCGAAGAGGGGCAGTTCGGGACGCTGCAGGACGCCATGCGACCGCTGCGCGGAGTGCGCTACTCCTGCGCCGGATCGACCTGCCTGGTGCAGATGGCCCGCGCCCCGTTGGGCTGTTCTCCCGACTACGTCGTGGACGAGCGCGTGGACAACATGTTCGGCCCGCTGGTCCCGGTGCGCGACATTCAGGCGATCGAGGTCTACACCGGCGCCAGCGATGTGCCGGGCGAATTCGCCGGCACGAATGCGGGCTGCGGGGTCATCGTGATCTGGACCACGAATGGCCGCGCCTCCAAGCGGACATAGCGCGCGCGTCTAGCGCGCGTGGGAACGGTCGTGCGTCCTCTCAGCCGAGCTTGACCTCGATCGACTTCCATTTGCCCTGCTCAAACCGCCACACGCTCAGCACGCACCGGAGGGCATGACCCAACACGATCGCCAGCCAGATGTCGCGGGGCTGCAGCGGTCGTGTGGCCTGCAACGCCGTGAGCATCCCGATGGGTAGAGCGAACTGCGAGGCGAGCGTGATGAACAGCGGGCTGCGAGTATCGCCCGTGCCCTGCAAGCCGCCGGTGAACGTGAGGGCGACGGTGATGAACAATCCAGAGACGCTCAGATACGCCAACAGCTCGGTGCCGAGGCGCACGGTGTCGGGCTGCGTGAGCCCAAACAGACCAAGCAGCGCGCCCGGGATCGTGAGGAAGAGGCTCCCCACCACGACAGCAATCACGAGCCCCATCCGCGCGGCCTGCCACACCGCCTGCCGGCTGCGCTCCGGTTGTCCCGCCCCAAGATTCTGCCCGGCGATGGCGGCGGCCGCGCCCATCAGGCCGACCGATGTCCACGAGACCAACGAGAACAGCTGCGAATAGCCTACCGCGAACGACGCCTGCGCTTCGGCGCTCATGCTGGTGGATCCGATGAAGCCCAGCAGCATCACGCCGGCGATGTTCATCGCGATGCCCTGTAATCCCGTGGGCAATCCGAAGCGGAAGAGCGCGCGGATGATCTCCCAGTCCGGCTTCCAGCTCACGTGGCGGAAATCGATGACCCAGCTGCCGTTGAACAGTTTGTAGATCGCGTACGCCCCCACGAGGCCACTCGAGAGCACCGTTCCCATCGCGGCCCCGCGTGTGCCGAACGCCGGCACCGGTCCGAAGCCGCGAATGAACAGCACGTTGAAGGCGATGTTGCCGATCGTGACCGCGAGGCCGAGCGTGAGCGGCGTGCGGGAGTCGCCAGCGGAGCGCAGCGCACCGCCCAGCATGAAGAACAGCATCATGCCGAAGCCGAAGACGAACATGATGCGCAGAAACGGCAATGATTCCTTCAGCACCTCTGGCGTGGCGTTCACCAGTCCGAGCAACCACGGGGTGGAGAAATAGCCGATCGGCGCCAGCACACCGATGGACAGCACCACGGCCAGCAGGAACGCCTGCGACGCGGCCCGGTTCACCCCGGCCTCGTCACCAGCGCCGGCGAAGCGCGCAATGAGCACCCCCATCCCGCTGAACAACGACGCCAGGAACACCATGACCACGAGAAAGATCTGCAGGCCCACACCAATACCCGCGTTGCCGGCAAAGCCCACAAAGTGACCGACCATGGCGTGGTCGATCATGCCTTGCAGGCCGCCGATCATACTCTGCAGCACGGTCGGCCAGGCCATGCGCCACATGGCCGGACCGATCGGCCCATCAATGATGGACCGATCAAGCTTGCGTGCGGACGCGGTGGGACTAGCCAACGCGCGCTGGCTCACTGCGGCGCACCAGCGTGAGAATGGAGTACACGGCGACCGCCTCGTTGTCCTGACTCATGACCTCCACGTCCCATTCCACGACGCCCTGAGGGATGGTGCCGTCCGGCGTATCCTTGGCGGTCTTCTGCTTAACCGTGAGGCGCACGTGAATGGTGTCGCCCGGATACACCGGCTTGGTGAAGCGCAGCTTCTCCATGCCGTAATTCGCGAGTACGGGGCCCAACGCCGGCTCCACGAACAATCCGGCCGCCGCCGACACGATAAAGTAGCCGTGCGCCACCCGGCCCTCGAACACGCCGTGACTGCGCGCGTCGTCGTCGTTCATGTGCGCATAGAACGTGTCGCCGCTGAGATGAGCAAACGCCTCGATATCGTCCAGCGTGATCGTACGCGACTTCGTGATGAGCGTGTCGCCGATCTCGAGCTCATCGAACGTCTTCCGGAACGGATGCACGGCGTCAGTGTGCTCGCTCGCACCCTTCGTCCACTCGCGCGTGATCGCGGTGATCATGCTCGGGCTGCCCTGCAACGCCACGCGCTGCATGTAGTGCGTGACGCCGCGCGCGCCACCCATTTCCTCACCGCCGCCAGCGCGGCCCGGCCCACCGTGCACCAGCTGCGGCAGCGGCGATCCATGCCCCGTGCTTTCCTTGGCACTCGTACGATCGAGCACCAACATGCGGCCGTGGAAGGCGGCCGTACCGAGAATGACGCGGCGCGCCACCGTGGGATCGGCAGTGATCAGCGAGCCCACGAGCGAGCCCTTGCCCATGCGCGCTAGCTGGATCGCCTCCTCGATCGAGTGATACGGCATGACCGTGTTCACCGGGCCGAACGCCTCGACATCGTGCGCCTCGAGACGCGTGAGCGGCTGGTCGCACACCATCAGCATCGGCGCGAAGAACGATCCCTTCTCGCGATCGGCCCCGACCACTTCGAAATCACCACCACCAAACACGAGTTCCGCGCCATGCCGGATCATCTCGGCGGCCGACCGCACCGCATTCACCTGCGACCGACTGGCCAGGGGGCCCATGCGCACACCCTCGGCCGTGGGCGCACCGATCGTGGTGGACGCCAACCGCTTCGAGAGCGCCTTGATCACATCCTCTTCCAGACCGGCCGGCACGATCGAGCGTCGAATGGCGGTGCACTTCTGTCCCGCCTTGGTCGTCATCTCACGCGTGACTTCCTTGATGAACAGGTCGAACTCCTCGGTGCCCGGTACCGCGTCGGGACCCAAAATGGAGCAGTTGAGCGAGTCAGCTTCCATGTTGAAGCGCACCGAGTTCTTCACCACCGCGGCGCCGCTCTTAAGCTTCTGACCGGTGGCCGCCGAGCCGGTGAACGCCACCACGTCTTGCTCTTCGAGATGGTCGAGCATGTCGCCGGCGCTGCCACACACCAGCTGCAGCGCGCCGTCGGGGAGAATGCCCGTCTCCACGATGGTGCGGAACACCGCTTCGGCGAGATGACTGCCGGCCGTGGCCGGCTTCACGATGCACGGCACACCGGCCAGCAACGCCGGGGCGAGCTTTTCGAGCATGCCCCACACGGGGAAATTGAAGGCGTTGATGTGCACCGCCACGCCTTCAATGGGCACCAGGATGTGGCGTCCCACGAAGGTGCCGTTTTTCGACAGGGGCTCGGTGGGGCCTTCCACGTGGAAGCACTCGTTGGGAAACTCGCGGCGTCCGCGGCTGGAATACGCGAAGAACGTCCCGATTCCGCCTTCGATGTCCACCCACGAGTCGGTCTTCGTGGCGCCCGTGAGATACGACAGCGCGTAGAAGTCATCCTTGCGCTCCATCAGCACCTTGGCGATCGCCTTCAGCATCGCCGCGCGCTGATGAAAGGTGAGCGCGCGCATCTTCGGGCCGCCCACCGCGCGGGCGTAGTGCATCATGGCCTTGAAATCGAGGCCGTCGCTGGACGACTCACCGATCTTGTCGCCGGTGACGGCATCGAAGAGATCAGCCTTGCGGCCGGTGCCGGCGACCCACTGCCCCATCGCATAGTTCTTGAGCATGTACATCACGTCGTTCCTTCCTCGCGGGTGTCCTTCCAGTTCTTCAACACGCTCGATTGCGTGGGGCGATCAACGGGGATTTCACGCAGCGGCTCGACGGCGCGCCAACTCGCGCGCATGGCCGCCGGCAACTGCTGATACAACTGGGTGCCCGACGTTTTCCAGTCCAGCATGTCGTCGGTCACATCCTTCACGATCTTGGCGGGGTTCCCCACCACAACTTTGCGCGGTGGAATCTCCATACCCGTGGGAACGAAGCAGAGCGCACCGACGACACATCCGGCACCGACCACCGCGTTGTCCATGATGACGGCGTTCATGCCGATCAGCGCATTCGCCCCGATGTGCGCGCCATGCACGATGGCGCCATGACCAATGTGCGCACCCGCCTCGAGCCGCACGACGACGCCGGGGAACATGTGAATGGTGCAATTCTCCTGCACATTGCAACCGTCTTCGATCACGATGCCGCCCCAGTCACCACGAATGGCGGCACCTGGGCCCACGTACACGTCGCGACCAATGATCACGTTACCCGTGACCGATGCCTGCGGATGCACGAACGCCGACGCGTGCACCACGGGTATGAAACCATCGAACGCGTAGATCACGGCGTTCAGACCCGCTCGATGATCATGGCGAAGCCTTGTCCCACGCCGATACACATGGTGCAGAGCGCGTAGCGGCCGTTGCGACGGCGCAGTTCGCGGGCGGCGGTGAGCGCCAGGCGGGCGCCGCTCATGCCCAACGGATGTCCGAGGGCGATCGCACCGCCATTCGGGTTCACGCGCGCATCGTCGTCGGCTACGCCGAGTTCGCGCAGACAGGCCAGCCCCTGCGCCGCGAAGGCTTCGTTCAGTTCGATCACGTCCATCTGATCCAGCGTGAGACCGGCCCGCGATAACGCGAGTCGCGTGGAGGGCACCGGCCCCATGCCCATGATGCGAGGCTCCACGCCGGCCGCTGCGCTCGACACAATCCGCGCCATCGGGGTGAGGCCATACTGCACGGCCGCACGGCCCGACGCGATCAGCAACGCGGCGGCGCCGTCATTAAGGCCACTCGCGTTGCCCGCCGTCACCGTGCCATGGCCGTCGTGCCGGAACGCCGGTTTGAGCTTGGCGAGCGTCTGCATTGTGGTGTCGGGACGCAGGAACTCATCCTGTGCCACTAGCACCGCGTCGCCCTTTCGCTGCGGGATCGACACCGGCGCGATCTCCTCGGCGAGACGTCCCGCGCGCTGCGCTGCCGCCGCCTTTTGTTGCGAGCGTACGGCAAACGCATCCTGATCGTCGCGCAATACACCGTACTGCGCCGCCACGTTCTCCGCCGTCTCACCCATCGAGTCGGTGCCGTGCAGCTGCTTCATGCGCGGATTCACGAATCGCCAGCCGAGGCTCGTGTCAAACAGCTGCACGTCACGCGCGAACGGCGTGGCGCCCTTCGACATGGCGTACGGCGCGCGTGTCATGCTTTCCACGCCGCCGGCCACGTAGAGGTCGCCCTCGCCGGCCTTGATAGCGCGTGCCGCACTCGCCACGGCGTTGAGCCCCGAGGCGCACAGCCGATTCACCGTCTCCCCCGGCACCGTGACCGGCAACCCGGCCAACAGCGCCGCCATGCGGGCCACGTTGCGATTGTCTTCGCCGGCCTGGTTGGCGCAGCCGAGAATGACGTCGGCAATCTGCGCGGGATCGAAACCGGGGGACGTGTCCGCGACCCGCGCGATGAGCGAGGCGATCGCGTGCGCCGCCAGATCATCGGCACGGACATGACTCAACGCTCCGCCGATGTTACCGATCGGCGTGCGAAGCCCTTCGATGATCAATGCGTCGTTCATGATGTCCGGGTCACAGCTGATGAGGAATGGCCGTGCGATACACCGTACCACGAAAATGGCCAGCGATCGCATCGTCCTGATTGCGCACGGTCACGTCGACGAACGCCAGGCGTTTCGTCGTAGTCTGCTCGATGGCGGTGGCGGTGAGCACGTCGCCGGGGCGCACGGCCAGCGGAAAGCTGACGGTACAGTCGATGGCCACGCTCAACACGCCGCAGGCATTCGTCGCGAAGGCGAACGCGCTGTCAGCGAGCGAAAAGAGAATGCCACCGTGCGACGTGCCGAAGCCGTTCACCATCTCCTCACGCACCGTCATGCGCAGGACGGACTTCCCGACGGCCGCCTCGAGCACCTCAATGCCAAGCCACTGCGAGAAGCGGTCGCGCGCCATCAGCGTGTTGACGAGGTCGGCTGCCGCGGGCGTGGTCACGAGTACCGCCGTGCGTCGAGCAGTGACGCCCCGGCCTGCACCGCGCGGCGTAAGCGAATGCTGGCGCGATAGCGATCGTCGCCCGTTTCCGACTGCAGCACCTGCAGCATCGCCAGCACGTTCGGGGCGCCGATCTCGTCGCCCCACTGCAGCAGTCCGCGGGGATAGTTCACGCCCGTCGTCATGGCCAGTTCGATGTCCTGCACCGACGCGAGCTGCAGATGCACGGCATCCACCGCTTCGTTCACGAGCATCGCCAGCACGCGATCGACGATGCGCTGCGCAAGCGCTGGATCTTCATGCGGGGCCGGCGCCACCGCGCCCTCGCGGTAGTCGTAGAACCCGCGCTGCGTTTTGCGGCCCAGCCAGCCGGCCTCCACGAGGCGCTGCTGCGCGTGCGACGGCCGATAGCGCGGATCGAGGAACATGCCTTCGAACACCGACCGCGTGACGGCGAAATTCACATCGAGGCCGATGAAGTCCATGAGCTCGAACGGTCCCATGCGGAACCCGCCGATGGTGCGCATCGCCCAGTCGATCGTGGCGCAATCAGCGGTACCTTCTTCGCGAATGCGCAGCGACTCCCCATAGAACGAGCGCGCCACGCGATTCACCAGAAACCCCGGCGTGTCGGCGGCGAGCACGGTGGTCTTGCCCCACGCGGTCGCCAGCGCGCGCGCATCGGCAATCACCGCGGCTGACGTGGTGATCGCAGGAATGATCTCGACCAGCGGCATGATCGGCGCCGGATTGAAGAAGTGCACACCCACCACCCGCTCGGTGTTCATGCACGATCCGGCCAGTGCGGCGATGGACAGCGAGGAGGTGTTCGACGCGAGGATCGCCGTGGGAGCCACGATCGCTTCGAGCGCGCGCAACAGCTGCTGCTTGGCGGCGAGCTGCTCGGCGATGGCCTCGATCACGAATCCGCAGGGGACGAAGGCCCTCAACTGCTCGGGGCTCACGCCGTCCACGTACGTGATGCGCGCCAGCACGGCATCCGCCTGCTCGCGGGTGAGACGCCCCTTCTCCACGTCGCGGGCCAGCGCCTTCAGGTGCCCAGACCGTGCACGCGCGATCGACGCCGGCTGCGCGTCGGCCAGCACCACCGTGTGTCCGTGTGCGGCCGCGACCTGGGCGATGCCCGCGCCCATGGCGCCGGCACCGACCACGCCAACGCCCACGACGTTCTTATCCGCGTCCGTGATCATGGCGTTCATGCTCCGCGGTACACGGGCGTCCGCTTGTCGAGGAAGGCGCGCACGCCTTCCTCGTAGTCGGCCGTGCGACCCGCCTCATGCATCGCCTGCGCCTCCACTTCGAGTTGTTCGTCGAGCGTATTCGAGAAGCTGGTCAGCATTGCGCGCTTGGTGAGACCGAAGCCGCGGGTAGCCTGCGTCGCCAACGAGGCGGCCATCGCCCGCACCGTCGCCATCAGCTCCGCTTTCGGGGCCACGTCCCAGATCAATCCCCACTCCTTCGCCTTCACGGCCGGCATCTTCTCGGCCAGAAAGAACATACCCGTCGCGCGCTGCGTGCCCACGAGGCGCGGCACGAAGAACGTGCCACTCGTGTCGGGGATGAGGCCGAGTTTGGCGAAGCTCTCCACGAAGCTGATGTCGTCGGCCGCGATCGTCAGATCGCAAGCGAAGGCCAGATTCGCGCCGGCACCCGCGGCGATACCGTTTACGGCGCACAACACTGGCTTCTCGATGGTGCGAATGGCGCGGAGGATTGGGTTGTAGTAGCTCCGCACGATCTCACCGATATCCGGCATCGGTCCGTCGCCCTGCGGCAGCGCTTCGGCCAGATCCTGGCCGGCGCAGAAACCGCGACCGGCCCCCGTCAGCACGATCGCGCGCACCGTCGCATCGCTCGCGGCGGCATCGAGCGCCGCGAGCAGCGCGGCCGCCATCTCCCGATTGAAGCTGTTGAGCACGTCGGGACGGTTCAGCGTCAAGGTGAGGACACCGTCACGCTGGTCGATCAGAAGGGAGGGAGTGGGTGAGGACATGCATAAAACTACCATTCTCCCCGCGCGCGGGGGCCAACGAGGCGACTGGTGCCTTCGTCCGCAGAAGCGCACCTCAGGCTCTCGCCACGTGGCGATGGGCATCGGGGTCCCACTGGTCACGTCTGCCGCGCGGCTGGCCATTCTCGGGATGCGCCGCGTGATCCCCGCCATTGCCATCTTGCCGCAATGATGCCGGCTCCGCTCCCGATCTAGGGGCACGCTCGGCAGATTAGTAGGCTATGCCTGCCAAGCCCGCTCTCCGGCCAGTCTCCCGCACCTCGTCTGCGCCCTCAACGACTCCCCGCCCGGGATTCGACTGGCGTCGTATCGCGTACCACACGCTCGCCTCTCGGTCGGTCGACGAGGTGGAAGAGACGACGAATCGCCTGCGCCATTCCGTCCCGCGCGAGCATCTGGTGCTCTACCAGTTCTCGGCGCGCGGACATGACATGGCGCAGGTCATACTGGGATCGCTGATCGACGGCATGCATGACGGGGCTGGCGCGTATTACCGCTCCCGTCCGTTCCTCCTTTCCGTGGGCCTCTCGATACCTGATGCCTTCGGCAGCCCCCTCGGCCGCGCCGGCGGGTTCAGCGACGGTCGCGATATCGGGGTGGTGTGCAATTTGCCGAATCGCGCGGGATGCACGGTGCTGCCGATGTCGGGGGACGTAGGCTCGCAGTACACCCCCGCCGCGGGCTGGGCGCAGTCGATCACGTATCATCGCGACAGCCTCGGCGATGCGAGTTACGCCGGCTGCATCAGCGTGGCGCTGGGCGGTGACGCCTCGGTCGCCACGAGCGGTTTCTGGGCGTCGCTCACGATGGCGACCACGCTCAAGCTGCCGATGTTGTTCTACATCGAAGACAATGATCTCGGCATCAGCGTCCGCGGCGACATGCAGACGCCCGGCGGTGACATCGCCCGCAATCTCGCGTCGTTCACGAACCTGTTCGTTCGCAACGGCAGCGGCACCGAGCCGCACGAGGCCGCGGGGCTTTTGCAGGAAGCGGTGGCGCACGTGCGCAGCGGCGCCGGTCCCGCGTTAGTACGACTCACGGTGCCGCGCCTGTGCAGTCACTCCGGGCCCGACAACCAGAAGGGCTATCGCACCGACGACGAGATCGCAGCCGACCTGGCCCGCGACCCGCTGCCGAAGCTGCACGACTATCTCGTGCCAGCGTTGATGTCTGCCGTCGAATGGGCCGAGCTCGAAGCAGAAGTCGCGCGCGACATCGCCGCCGGACTCGAGGAGGCGCGCGCCCGTGCCATCCCGAATCCGGCCACCATCGCGCAGCATGTGATGGCCGACGAGTCGCCCGACGTGGCCGAAGCGATGGGTGGGTTGACTCGCGCCGAGCGTGCCGCGCTGCCGGGGACCGAGACGCCGAGCGAAGACGGCGAATTGCTGCGCTACGCGGAAGCGATTCGTCGCACGATGCACCATGAGCTGGCGATCAATCCGAAAGTCGTGGTGTTTGGCGAGGATGTGGGTCGCAAGGGTGGCGTGCACCTCGTGACGGAAGGGCTGCAGAAGCAGTTCGGCAACGCGCGCGTGTTCGACACGAGCCTGTCGGAAGAAGGCATCATCGGTCGCGCTGTCGCGATGGCGATTAGCGGGTTGATGCCGGTCGCGGAGATCCAGTTCCGGAAGTATGCCGATCCGGCCACCGAACAGCTCAACAACACGGGCACGATGCGGTGGCGCACGGCCAACCGGTTCGCCGCGCCGATGGTGGTGCGTATGCCGGGAGGATTCGGCAAGGACGTCGGCGATCCGTGGCACAGCCTCAGCGACGAAGTGCGGTTTGCCCACGCGTACGGCTGGCAGGTGGCGATGCCGTCGAACGCGGCCGACGCGGTGGGATTATTGCGGGCGGCGATGCGCAGCCCCAATCCGACCATCTTCTTCGAGCATCGCTCGCTGCTCATGACCGGCGACGGCAGCGCCCGCTATCCTGGTGATGACTACGTGCTTCCGTTCGGCAAGGCACGCATGGTCCGTGAGGGTACGGACCTCACGGTGGTGTCGTGGAGCGCGATGGTGCATCGGTGCGACGAGGCGGCGGCATCGTTCGGCGACCGGGTGGAGCTGATCGACCTGCGGACCATCGCGCCGTGGGACCGGGAGGCGGTGCTGGCGTCCGTGCGGAAGACCGGGCGCTGCCTGATCGTGCACGAGGACAACATGACGGCCGGGTTTGGGGCCGAGATCGCCGGTGTGCTGGCGCAAGAGGCGTTCTGGCATCTCGATGCCCCGGTGCGACGCCTCGCGCCGATGGATATCCCGGTGCCGTACCACACGGTACTGCTGGAGGCCGTCGTGCCCGGCGTGGAGTCGATCCGGACGGAGATGGCGGCGCTCCTGTCCATGTAGCGGCGGCTGGGGTCGCGTAACGAACCCAGCAAAATTACGGTTGAGCTCGGTCACAATCACTGCTCGGACCACTCGTGACATTTCGCACCGCGCCCACATGCCTTACGATTCTTTTGCTCTGCTAGGACAATTCCTAGCGTGGCGACCGGGCGGTTGCTGTGCCCGTTCTTTGGCACTTACGCACAGGATTTTATGACAAAACGACTGGTCGGTCTCTCGCTGCTGACGGCAATGGCAGCGGTCCCTGCGGCCCAGGCTCAGCGCCTCGGCGAACGCATTGAAGGCGGTACGTTTGGGCAGTACACGAAGATTGACGACAAGGTTCGCATGGACAACGTGGCCGGCATCGGCGCGCGTGCGGGTCTCTCCGTGTATAAGTGGCTCGGTGTCGAAGGCGACATCCAGATCGGCAGCACGAAGGCCAACCGCGCGCCCAACGAAGACATCACGTACCGCCCGTTGCGCGGACTGGCCACGCTGACCGTTCCGTTCGTTCCATCCAAAAAGGCCGCCTTGGTGCTGGGCGCCGGCTACGTGAACTCGGTCTACGCTGGCCGGAGCACCGCCAACGAATACGAAGACGGCATCACGGGCCTGGTCGGCCTCAAGCTGTGCTCGAGCGGTCGGTGGGGCGCTCGTATCGACGGGATCCTTGATAACAATCCGTCGCCGAACGAACAGAACTTCGACGGCACGTCGCGCAACCTTGGCCTTCGTGCCGGCGTGACGTACGCGCTGCGTGGCGGCTGTGCGTCGATCGAGCAGTTCGACTGGGCGCTCAAGATCGATCCGGCCACGGCCACGATGGCTCGCGGCAGCAACCGCCAGTTCGCGCTGTCGGCGGCTGACATGAAGGCGCGTCCGATCGAGTTGCGAAAGGTGATGACCCTGACGTGCACTTCGAGCGATGCGTCGGTCGCCACGGTCGACAACAGCGCCAAGGTCACGGCCGTCAAGAACGGCACGGCGACGATCACCTGTAAGGGGCTCGTGAAGAAGATCGAGCGCTCGGCTTCGAGCACGGTCACGGTGCCGCCTCCGGCATGGACGCTGACGATGACGCCGACCAGTGGCGCCACCGATGTGGGTAAGTCGCTCTCGTTGTCGGCCAAGGCCGTTGACGCGGACAACGTTGACCTTGGCGCGATCACCTGGAGCTCGGCCAATGCCTCGGTCGCATCGGTCAGCACTGGCACGGTGACATGCAACGCCGCTGGCACGACCGCCGTGACGGCCGCGAAGACGGCCTATGGCAGCTCGCAGTCCAAGTCCGCGACGGTGGAGTGCACCGCAGTCGCGGCGGCGCGTGTGGCGCTCGACGAAACGCTGTTCGACTTCGACAAGGCGATCGTGCTGAAGACGGGCATGGACACGCTCAAGGTCGTGCTCGATGCCATGAAGCGCATGCCGACGCTGCGCATCTCGGTGGAAGGACACACCGACTGGTACGGCGACGACGCGTACAACAACACCCTCGCCAAGTCCCGTGCCGCCGCGGTGATGGCGACGATGCTGAAGCTGGCAGGCCCTGACGCCGCGTCCATCAAGGATCGCATCGTGTCGTCAAGCTTCGGCGAACAGTGCATCATCGCGCCGAATGGCGACGCCGATCCCGGCCCGCCGCGTCCGCGCGTCTCGAAGGCCAACAAAGCCGCGCAGGCGCCGAACCGCCGCGTGGAAATTTGGCAGCTGATGGACGGCAAGGGTGCGCCGACCTCGTGCCGCTCCGCGGACGAGCGCGCCGGTCACGTGCCGTTTGGTGATCTCAAGTAAGGCTTGGTGCTGACAGTTTGAAACTGCCAACGGCTTAGGAGGCAGGAAGGAGGTGAAAAGGGAGGAGGAGGCAGTGCACCGCGCGAGCGGTTGCTGCTTCCTCCTCCCTTTCGATCTCCTTCCTGCCTCCTAGGCTTTTGGCAGTTTACAGTGCCTTGAACTCATCAAACGGTTGCCGGCACGAATTACACACGTGAATCGCCTTGCACGCCGTGCTGCCGAACTCACTTTGCAGGCGCGTATCGTTCGAGCGGCAAAACGGACACGGCACCGCCACGCGTGATCGCGTGAGCGTAATCAGCCCCTGCGGTTCGGCGCGCCCTGGCGGGGCGATGCCGTAGGCGCGGAGCTTCTCGCGCGCCTCGGGGCCGATCCAATCGGTGGTCCACGCCGGTGACAGCACGAGCTTCACACTCACGTCATGCACACCGTGGGCGATCAACGCCGTGCGGATGTCGGCTTCGATTTCGCGCATGGCCGGACAGCCCGAGTAGGTTGGCGTGATCGTGATCGTGACCACGTCGTTCTGGATGGCCACATCACGTACGATGCCCAGTTCGACGACGCTGATGACCGGAACCTCGGGGTCCATTACCGAGTTGAGGACGCCGTACACCTCGTCTGGGCTCAGCATGGGTGGCCGCCTACCAGGAGGCGCCAGGATGCGAGCGCGCCACGATCTGCATGGTGGCCAGCATGTGTCCCAAGGATTCGGTGTGAAAGCCACGACGACCACCGCGGCGCATAGCGGCATCGGTGGGGAGCGTGAGCGTGGCGCGCTGCACCACGTCCTTGACCATCGTGAGCCACAGCGAATGCAGCGCGTCGTGATCGATGGCGATGAACGCTTCGGCGGCGACGGCGTCATCGACCGCGTCGTGATCGAAGAGTTCCCCGGTGAAGCGCCAGAGCGTATCGAGCGCCTGCTGCGCGCGCGCATGGCTCTCGTCGGTGCCGTCTCCCAACCGCACCACCCACTCACTGCTGTGGCGCAGATGGTACTTGTCTTCCTTGAGCGACTTGGCGGCGATGGCGGCGAGTCCTTCGTGTTCGCAACGCGACAGCGCATCCCAGAGCAGCACACTGTAGGCATCGAACAGGAACTGTCGCACGATGGTGACGGCAAAGTCACCGTTCGGGATTTCCACCAGCAACGCATTGCGGAATGTCACCGCCTCGCGGAAGTACGCGAGCGCGTCGGCATCGCGTCCTTGCCCTTCGATCTCACCGGCGAGCGCCAGCAGCGAGCTGGCATGTCCGATGAGATCGAGCGCCATGTTCGACAGCGCGATGTCCTCTTCGAGGATCGGCCCGTGACCGCACCACTCTGACAGCCGATGCCCAAGCACGAGGCGATCATCGCCGAGGCGCAGCAGGTACTCGAACAGCGGATTGGCAACCGGCGTACTACGCGGGGCGGCCACCTGGAACGACGGTTCGGTCATCAGCCGCTCAGAAGACGCGCACGCCGCGCGGCGCGATATAGAACTGCGGATGTCGATACGGCTTGTCGTTACCCGGATCGAAGAACGGGCCCGCGTCCGACGGCGCCGACGCCACGATGGCGGTGCTCGGCACGACCCACAGATTCACCGCTTCCCCGCGGCGCGCGTAGACATCGCGCGCGTTCTGCAGCGCGAGTTCGCCATCGGGCGCGTGTACACTGCCAGCGTGTTCGAACGGTTCGCCCTTGTTGGGCTGCGTGAAAACCTCCCACAGCGGCCACTGACTGTCTGCCATGATCGGAATCCTTGCGGTCAGGCCGCAGCCGTGGAGGAACGCGCCGTCTGCTTCTCGGCGTATGCGGACGCCGCCGCCCGTACCCATGCGCCGTCGTCGTGCGCCTTGCGACGTGCCTCAAGCCGCTCACGATTGCACGGACCGTTGCCCTTCAGCACTTCGAAAAACTCGCTCCATTCGATTTCGCCGAACTCCCAGTTCCCGGTGCCTGCATCGAGATGCAGATCGGGATCGGGCACGGTGATGCCAATGGCAACGGCCTGCGGCACCGTGAGATTCACGAAGCGCTGACGCAGTTCGTCGTTGGTCTTGCGCTTCACGCGCCACTTGAGCAACTCGGCGCTGTTCGGCGAATCGGTATCGCTCGGCCCGAACATCATGAGCGACGGCCACCAGAAGCGATTGAACGCCTCTTGGACCATCGCCTTCTGTTCGGGCGTACCGTTGGCGAGCACGGAGCAGATCTCGTAGCCCTGACGCTTGTGGAAGTTTTCTTCCTTGCAAATGCGGACCATGGCGCGGGCATACGGGCCATACGAGGCCTTGGCGAGCACCGTCTGGTTCACGATCGCGGCGCCGTCGACCAGCCACCCGATCACGCCCATGTCCGCCCACGACAGCGTGGGATAGTTGAAGATGCTGGAGTACTTCGCGCGACCGTCGAGCAAGGCTTCAACCAAGTCGTGGCGATCGACACCCAGCGTCTCGGTGCCGCAGTAGATGTACAACCCATGCCCGGCCTCGTCCTGCACCTTGGCGATGAGCGACATCTTGCGACGCAGCGACGGTGCGCGCGTGATCCAGTTGCCTTCCGGCAACATGCCGACGATTTCGGAATGCGCGTGTTGCGACATCATCCGGGTCAGCTGCTTGCGGTAGCGCTCCGGCATCCAGTCCTTCGGCTCGATGCTTTCGCCAGCGGCGATACGCGCTTCGAAGGCCGCGAGGAGGGCCGGATCTTCGGTGGCGACGGTCGGGTTCTGGTCCATCGCGAAATCTACCCACCGTAAACGGGGTTCGACAATCGGAGCGGGAGGCTATTTTCCCTCTATGACGACAGACGCTCCCCGCCCCGCCCACAGTCCGGACGGCTACGTCCGCACCGCCATCGCCGATGGTATTGCCCGTATCGAATTCTTTCACCCGAAAAGCAACGCGCTGCCGAGTGCCATTCTGCGCGATCTCGCGGCCGCGGTCACTGCGGCCGGTGCCGACCCGTCGGCACGTGTGATCGTGTTGCAGAGCGGTGGCACCGGTCCGTTTTGCGCCGGTGCGTCGTTCGATGAACTCACCGCGATCGCAAGTCCGGAACAGGGTCAGGAGTTTTTTAGCGGGTTTGCCCGTGTGATCCTGGCCATGATCCGAGCGCCTAAGTTCGTGATCAGCCGTGTGCACGGGAAAGCGGCCGGCGGCGCCGTGGGGCTGATCGCCGCCTCCGACTTCAGCATGGCGGTCACCAAGGCGTCAGCCAAGCTGAGCGAGTTGGCCGTGGGCATCGGCCCGTTCGTGGTGGGTCCGGTGATCGAAAAGAAGATCGGACTGGCCGCCTTCGGGGCGATGTCGGTCGATGCCGATTGGCGCGACGCGGCGTGGGGCGAGCGTCACGGCCTGTACGCGAAGCTGTTCGACGAGGTCACCGCCATGGACGACGCCGTTACCGCCCTGGCGACCACGCTGGCGGCGTCGAATCCCGAGGCGATGGCCATGCTCAAGCGCGTGTTTTGGGCGGGCACCGAACAATGGGACACCCTGCTCGCGGAGCGCGCGGCGATGAGCGGCACGCTGGTGTTGTCCGAGTTTACACGGAACGCGATCGGCGCCTTTAAGACGCGCTGAGGAAGTGACGCGCTGACGCGGTGAACGGTCCTTCCGTCGTCTTCTCCATCGCCACCTGAGCGGCAGCATGCCAGCGTCCTTCAACCGCACTACACCAGTGTTGAACCGGATGGGAAAGCTTCGTAGCTCCGCGCTGCTGGCGCTCGGGCTGTTCCTGCCCGGGCGTGAGTGGGCCATGACCAGCGTAACCGCCGGGCGCGCCGTCGCCCCGGGCGAGCGCCGCGTCGTGGTTGCACCCGCCGAGACCCTGAGTGTGCACGGCGGCGCGGTGGGTATCACACGCGGC
Organism: Gemmatimonadota bacterium; assembly: GCA_002737115.1. GTDB lineage: Bacteria > Gemmatimonadota > Gemmatimonadetes > Gemmatimonadales > Gemmatimonadaceae > Gemmatimonas. The sequence goes on from NSHR01000046.1 coordinate 18,306, forward strand.
GACGTGGCGGTGTTGCTGCTGCCCGGCCCCGTCGGATCCGCCTTCTCCATGCGTAGCGTGGTGCGGGAGCTCCGAGCTCGCGGGATCGAACCGTTCGTGGTCGATCCCCTCGGCATGGGCGCGTCCACCCGACCTAAGGGTGCCGATTACACCCTCAGCGCGCAGGCGGCGCGCATGGCGAGAGTGCTCGATACAGAGCTGCCGGCCGGCGTATCGGTGGTCGTGGCGGCGCAGGGCACCAGTGCCACTATCGCGCTGCATTTGGCGGCCACGGATACGGCGCGGGTGCGTGGCGTGCTGTCGATGGCGGGAGGCCCGATCGACAAACAGGGGACGCCGGGTGTGCGGACCGCACTCACCTTCGCGGCGTTGCTCGACAACCCGATTGGACGCGGGTTCGCCAAGCGCCGGTTTGTCTCCGCGTTGCGCGATCAGAGCGCGGACGACCGCTGGCTCACCGACGACGCGGTGAAGCAGTACGTCGCGCCCATTGAGCATGACCTGCGTGGCTTGTTGCGCACGTTGGGGGCGATGCAGGCCGCCGTGGAGCCGTATCCGATCGCCTCACGGCTCGCGCGAATCACCGCGCCGGTGCGACTGCTGGTGGGCGACAAACCATCGGGCAGTGCCCCTACGGTCGCTCAGGTCAGCCTGCTGCAAACCCACGTGAAACGGTTCACGCTCGACACCTTGCATCCCGCGGGAACCATGCTGCACGAGGAACGCGCCGCCGAGGTGGCGCGCGCGATCGACGAGATGGTGCGCGGCGCCCGGAGGTAGCGCGCCGCCAGCGCCGTTACTTCGCGCGCGTTCCGGTAAACGTGGCGCCGCCCTGCCCGCCGAAGTCCAGATCGCCCTTGAGGTGATCGGCATCGACGATGGTGCCGCTGAACGTGAAGGTCGCGCCCCCTGCCGTGTTGGCCGCAAAGGTAAACGTCTGTCCCTTCACGACGCCCTTGAACGGCAGCGTGCCCATCCGACCCGACGTGTACGTCCCGGTGAGGGAGTCGCCCTTTTGCGTCATGGCGACGGCTGACACGCCCGTGCCGTTTTCCGTGACGACTTCGAAGGCCCAGTTGCCGGTCAGGTCAACCGCCATGCGCTGGGCGGCGGCCACAGACGCGGACACGGCGATGAGCGATGCCGTCGCGACGGCGACGAGACGCGAGGGGAAAAGCATGTCGGATTCCGAGTGGTGAGTAAGCCGAATGGTCGCGATCAGCGACGCAGGCCGGCGCCGAACGGCGCCACGCCGGGAAGCGTGATCGGCAGCTGGCCGGTGATCGGCGCCTTGCCCAGCAGCGCACGCGCCGCGGCGCGCTGCGACAGCGACCACGGGCTCCATGCGATCAGATGCGCCTCGGTGAGCGGCAAGCCGAGTTGCAGATACGGATTATTGAACGACACCAGGACCACTTTCGTCTTCGCCGCGCGCAGCCCGTTCAGCAGCTCGGGGATACCACGCGTGGCGACCATCGACGCCGTGTTGCTCGTCGCCCCGATGTAGCTCGACACGATCACCAAATCGGCCCCGCGTGCAATGGCCAGCGCATTATCGACGGACGCCGGCAAGAGCGCCGGTTCGGGGTTGATCTTGTAGGCTCCGGTCCCGCCGGCCGCAGCGCCCGCCGTATTGTCGGCCACCGTTTCCGGACTGAGCGAGAGCGACAACAGGTTGGCGAAGGTGCCCTTGAGTTCCGCATCGAAAATACGACCCGCGCTCAGATCGACCCGCGGCGTGACGGTGATGCTGACCACGCGGCTGGCGGCCGGCATCGTGAACGGCACCAGCGCGAGCGAGTCGCGCACGAGGGTGATCGCCTTTTCAGCGGCCACGCGGGCGGGCGCCATATTCGCCGCCACACCCACGCGCTGGCGCACGCCTTCCACGCTCACAAACCGCTCCCGATGGAGCCCGAACTCGTGCTTCGCCATGAGCAGCTTCTTCACCGAGGCATCGATGCGCGCTTCGGTGAACCGCCCCGACGCCACCCCATCCACCACGGCCTGAATCGAGACCTTGGCATCGCTCGGCATCAGCAGCACATCGTTGCCGGCGAGTACAGCGCGTTGCGTGGCCTCCGCCATGGTCATGTTGCCCAACACGCCGTTCATGTCGAGCGCATCGGTCACCAGCAGGCCGTTGAAACCCATCTGCGTACGCAGCAGATCGGTCATCACCGTCGCGCTCAGCGTGGCCGCCGTGTGCGTGGTGTCGAGCGCCGGCAGGTCACCATGGAACGTCATCATGCCACGCACACCGGCGTTGATCGCGGCCTGGAACGGTCGCAGCTCCACACTGTCGAGCCGTGCGCGCGACACATTTACGCGCGAAAGCTCGAGGTGCGAGTTCTGTTCGGTGTCACCGTGTCCCGGGAAGTGTTTGCCGGTGGCCAGCATCCCGTGCTCCTGAATCCCGCGCACCAGCGCCGCCCCCATGCGCGACACCAGCTCGGGATCTTCACCGAAGGACCGGGCGGCAATCACCGGGTTTTTCGGATTGTTATTGACGTCGAGCAC
>NSHR01000047.1 GCA_002737115.1 Gemmatimonadota bacterium
CGCGTGACTTGGCTCTGCATGACCAGCAGCACCGGGGCCGGCTGCGGTTCGCGCGGCTTGAGGCCGCCGCTCCTGGCCAGGATCTCGAACGACTGATCGATCACGCCCGTCCACCCCGTGTACGTGAGATTGCCCAGCGCCACGATGCCCACGCCGTACTCGGGGAGCCAGCGCATCTGCGAGCCGAAACCCGGCAAGCCGCCGGAGTGCGACACGATGTGCGCGAACAGACAGTTCGACGCCGAGCGAAGGCCGTAGGCGTAGCCACCAGCGTTGAGTGACAGCACACCAGCCGCATTGCGCGCCGCCGTCGCGCCGCTGAAGCGCGCGATCTGCTGCATCTCGCGCAGCGACGAGCGCTTGAGCACCGGCGACTCGGCGCCATCGCGCGCTGGCCAGGCGTCGAGCATCAGCGCGACCCAGCGTGACAGGTCGGCGCTGCTCGTGAGCATGCCGCCCATCGCGCCGAACGAGCCGTCGGGTAGCGCCGCTTCCTCGAGCCACGCGCCGTCCTGCAGGCGGTAGCCGTGCGCCAAGCGATTGGCCGGTACGTCGCGCGCCTCCATCGTGGTGGACGTCATGCCGAGCGGGCGGAGCACGCGTTGCTGGATGTAGCGCGCGTACGGCATGCCGCTCACGTTTTGCACGATGCGACCGAGGATCGCGAAGCCGAAGTTCGAGTACTCGTATGCGGTGCCGGGTGCGTTCGAGAACGGAATGCCTGATTTGATCATGGCCGACAGCTGCGCATCCGTGGCGGCGAGTTGTTGATCGCCCCATGGATTGTCTTCCGGAAAACCGGCCGAGTGCGACAGCAAGTGCCGAATCGTGATACGCGGCGCATCGCTGGTGGCGTAGCGCATCGCCTTGAGCTCCGGCACATAGCGCTCGGCCGCGTCGTCGAGCGACAGCTTGCCGCCGTCGCGTAGTTGCAGAATGGACAGCGCGGTGAAGCTCTTGGTCATGGAGGCAATGCGAAACACCGAGCTCGTGTCTACGGCCGCCTTGCTTGGCACCTCGCGCAATCCCAGCGCGGCTACGTGAAGCAGCTTGCCGTCCACGATCACGCCGTAGGCGATGCCCGGTACGCGCGAGTTCGTAGCAAAGGCACGCATGACGCTGTCGACCTGCGGCAGCGCGGCGCGCAGCTTCGCCACGCGATCGGGATCGGTGAAGCGCGCGGGCGGGGCGATGCTAGATTGCGCGGCGACGTTGGCCACCGCGGTCGTGGAGAGCAGGGCTGCTACGGCAGCACGCACGACGAAGGACGACGAAGAGCGGCGCATCAGGATCCCGGCTGCTGGTTGCGTATGGCGGCGGTCACTGGGAGTCTAGCGCGCCGTGCGGGCTGGGGTAATGCATCCCAAGCGCGGGCCGTGCGCTTTTCTATCACCATCGGCGGGAAAACGATGACGTACGGTGCGTTTCGGACGGCCATAATGGGACGTGACCCCTTGCCATCTCCCCCCGCTGCTCGGCACACTATGGCCATGCCCGCGCTCATGCCCCGCATCTGGACTGCCGCCGAAGTGCAGGCGCTACCGGACGATCCGTCCAACCGGTACGAGTGCGTGGACGGGGAGCTGCTGGTGAGCCCGACGCCGCGTCTGGCCCATCAGGGGGCCGTCTCGGCGCTGAGTTTCGTGCTGGAATCACTGGTGAGGCCGGCCGGCGTCGGCACGGTCTTCGTCGCCCCGTCCGACTGGGTGCTTGACCCACGCACGCTTGTGCAGCCCGACCTCTACGTGGTGCCGCTGGTCGACGGGCGTCGCCCGCGCACGTACGAGGAGCGCGGGCACCCGCTGCTCTTCGTCGAAATTCTGTCGCCGAGTACCGCGCGCTTCGATCGCGTCGGGAAGCGTGGCCGCTATCAGCGGGCGAACATCGAGTACTGGATCGTGGACCTCGACTCGCGCCTGATCGAGCGATGGCTGCCGGGCGACGAGCGCCCGAGCATTCACGCCGAGCGCCTAGAGTGGCAACCCGCGGGTGCCAGTTCGACCTTCGTGATTGAGCTCGAGCCGTTCTTCACCGAGGTGCTGGGCCCGGCCTGACCCGCCTGTGCCCTACTTTCCCTGCGTCTTCTCCCAGAGCGCCGGGTACTGCTTCTTCAGCGCGTCGATCTTGGGGAGGTCGTTGTACACGATGTACGGCTGGTCGGTGTGGCTGTACAGGTAATTCTGATGATACTTCTCGGCGTCGTAGAACTTGGACAGCGACGCCACCTGCGTCACGATGGGGCGCGGGAACGCCTTGGCCTGCGTGAGCTGCGCGATCACCGTCGTAGCGCTCTTCTGCTGCTCGGCGTTGGCGAAGAAGATGGCCGAGCGATACTGGGTGCCCACGTCAGGTCCCTGGCGGTTGAGCTCCGTGGGGTTGTGGGCCACGGTGAAGAACACGGCCAGCAAGGTTTCGTACGACACCACGGCCGGGTCGAAGGTGACCTTCACAGCTTCGGCGTGTCCGGTCCGGCCGCTGGTCACGGTCTCGTAGTCGGGGTTGACCACGGTGCCGCCAACGTAGCCTGACACGACCGACTTCACGCCCTTCACGTGCTCGAACACGGCCTCCACGCCCCAGAAGCAGCCGCCGGCGAAGACGGCAGTCTGCAGGGTGGCGGCGCGTGCGGTCGATGTGAGCGAGACCGTGGCCAGCACCACGGCGGTAATCAGCGAACGAATCATGAGACGTCTCCCGAAAGGAAAACCCGCGTAGCGCGGACCGCACCGACCCCGGCAACGGACTGCAAAACATAGCCGGAATCGGTGCGGGAAGTTCCCTCGGGGCGTTCCTATTACCGCCGCCGTCCGCCGCCACCACGTACGCCGCCGCGCACGATGATCGGGGTGCCGACGAAGCCGGTGTAGAACGGGCGATATCCGAAGCCACCCAGGCCGAATCCGCCGGAGCCGAAGCCGTACCCACCGCCGTACATGAAGGGGTCGTAGTACGGGTAGCCACGCGCGTTGGCGTTCCTGCCGTCCTTCGCGATGGCCGCCACTTCAAGTGGCGCGACTAGCACCGACGCGTTGCCCTGCACGTCTTTGCAGGCGCGCTTCTCCTTCTCGGCCTTGGCCACCAGTTTGCCGCCGATCCAGAGCTCGAGGGGTTCCTTGGCCTGCGATTCGAGTTCCACTAGCTCCCGCGCGTTCAGCGTGAGTTTGGTGTGTTCGGCGCCCTTCTCGACGGCGTATTCGAGATCCACCGGCTTCGCGCCGTCGTTGCGGATCACGAAACGGTCTTCGCACAGCTGACCGAAGGTGACCTGCACGGCATCGTCGATCGATGCGCGCGATACCACGGCAATCTGCGCCGAGGCGCGTGTGGAAACGGTGAGTGACCCAAGGGCGAGCGCGAGCAGCGCCGTCCATCGTGTGGAGTGGTGCGTCATGGTACCTCTCTATGTGAAGTGTTGAGACAACCGTGGGCGCGGGGATGTCGTCGCGCGACGGCGGCTCACTGAGAGAAACACGCGTCGTCGGGTGTTACCCTACATCGCCGTTTACGCCGGGGCGTTTACGTCGAGGCATTCCGATCGGCGGCGTCTTGCCGGCGCTGCGCTTCCTGCCAATCCACGATTGGTGCCACGCCGCGATCGTCAAGTGACAGACTGGCCAAAGCGCGTTCCACGACGGGTGCGCCGAGTTCCGGTGGCAACGCCTGCCCGAACGCTAGCTCGGCCCGGCGGCATAGACGTTCTTCGCGCGGCAGTTGGTCTTCGGTGCGATACACACCCATCGCGTGCACACGCGCATGCACCCCTTCATGCAGAATCGACGAGGCCACCGGTGCCGCGCTGATATCGCGTCGTGCGAGGAAGGTGAGTTCGGTGATGATCACGTTGTCCTGCGGAATGAAGGCGCCGCGGCAAGCAAAGCGCTCTACGCGAATGCCGCGGATGTCGCGGCGCAGATGCGCCAAGCGCCACGGCTGATACGTGCCGATGAGTGCGAGTGACTCATCGAGTCGCGCCAGCACGTCGGCGGTGGCGATGTCGGGGCGCGTGTTGATCACCTCGACGGGCACGCCGTGCAGTGTGGTGCGTACCGTCACCGGCGCGCGCGTACCGGCAGCGACGGCAGGTGCGCTAAACAGGGCGGCGAGTCGATCGAAGAATCCGGGCATGACGGACAAGTATGGGGGACATCACGCGGGCGCGCGACCGTCGGGCTGGTCGTCGTTCAGCTACGCCGATGCCAGCTCCCGGTGATACTGCTCGATACGCAGCACTTCTTCACTGGATCCGAACACAAAACCGCTGCGCTGATGTAACCCTGTCGGCTGTTCGTCCATCATGCGACGCTCGCCGGTGCTCGCCATCCCGCCGGCCTGTTCGATGAGGAACGCGATGGGGTTGGTTTCGTAGAGCATGCGCAACCGCCCGTGTTTCGTGGCGGACTTGCTGTCGCGCGGATACAGGAACACGCCGCCACGCATCAGAATGCGATGTGCCTCGGCCACGAGCGACGCGATCCAGCGCATGTTGAAGTCGACGCCGCGCGGGCCACTGGCGCCGGCGACGCATTCGTCGACGTAGCGTCGAACCGCCGGCTCCCAGAAGCGGTGGTTCGAGGTGTTGATGGCGAACTCGCGGGTCGACGGACCGACGCGCAGGTGCGGATGCGTCAACACCCACTCGCCCAGATGGGGGTCGAGGGTGAATCCGTGTGTCCCGCGACCGAACGTGAGGACGAGCATCGTGCTCGGCCCATACACGGCGTATCCGGCGCAGACTTGCGCGGTGCCGGGCTGCAGGAAATCCGCGAGCTGTGCGTGCGCCCCCGGCGTCGGCGCACGCAGTACCGAGAAGATGCTGCCGACCGACACGTTCACCTCGATGTTTGACGAGCCATCAAGTGGATCGAACAGCAGCAGGTATTTGCCGCGCGGGAGATGCGCGGGAATCTGATACGGGAGCTCGAGCTCTTCCGACACCATCCCAGCGAGATGGCCGCCCGACTCGGCGGCCCGCAGGAACATGTCATTGGCGGCAAGATCGAGGGGTTGTTGTTCCTCGCCGTGGACATTGCGCTGCCGTACCGCTGGGTCGGCATCAACGAGCACGCCGAGCGCCACGCGTTGGGAAATCGCCTTGCAGGCGAGTGCGATATCGGTGATGAGCGCATCGAAATCGCCGGTGGCCGCCGGAGCCCGCCGGCGTTCTTCGATGATGAATTGGGCGAGGGTGGGACGTCCGCCGGTCAGCATGGTATTAGACTCAATGGGACTGCTTCCGCCGCGCGGCGCCGCGCTGGCCAACGATCCGCGTATTTTAGCACCGCGTACGGCGGTGCGGAGGTCATCGACTCGATGGTGATTGCTGCTCTGCTGGCGCTGATGGTCGCGCCACTCGTTGCTGATACGTCGCACTGTGAGGCGGCGGCGCGCTTTTTGCGCAACGAGCGGCACATGGTCGTCGAGGTCGAAGTCGATACGATCGACGACTGGCGCACGCAGAAACGGGTTCCGGGATGCCGGATCACCGCGGCCGGCAGTACGGAGATTGGCGTGGGCCCGGAAGCGGTCCGCTTCTACGAGCTGCTGCGCACGGCGAAGTGGTTGCGTACTCCCGAGCCGCGCGATTCCCCGAACGAGGGATCGCTGCGCTTTCGCTGGGAGCAGGCCGACTGCCTGTTCAACATCAACGCCGAAGCGTTGCTGGGCACGGATGCCGAGCTGCGGGTGAACGACACGCTACGGGTGCCGTCGGGGCAGGCCCGCTATCAGATCTTCGTGATGTGCATGCCCGCCATGCCGGCGGCACCACGGTAGCGGCACCGCGATAGCTAGTGGTCTGCGGGCCACTCCACCGCGCCGGAGTGCGTGACCGCGCCCTGATGTGCCGGGCCTACCAGCCGGGTGTACTTCTCCAGCACCCCGCCGAGTCGTACCGGCACCGTCTCCGGTAGCGCGGCCAATCGTGCGGCCAGCTCCTCGTCGCTCAGCTCCACCGTGATACGGCGCGACTCAGGGCGCGCGTCGATCGCGATGATATCTCCGTCGCGGAGCAGGGCGATCGGGCCTCTATCGGCCGCTTCCGGCCCCGCGTGGCCTATGCACAGGCCACGGGTGGCGCCGCTGAAGCGGCCGTCGGTGAGCAGGGCCACGTCGGCGCCCATGCCCTGACCGTAGATCAGCGCGGTGATGCCGAGCATTTCGCGCATCCCCGGGCCGCCCCGGGGGCCCTCGTTGCGGATCACGATCACGTCGCCGCGGGCGTAGCGCTGTTCGCGCACCGCCGCCTGCGCCTGTTCTTCCGATTCGAACACCCGCGCCGGGCCGCGATGTACCAGCGTGACCAGTCCCGCCGTTTTCAGCAGCGCGCCGTCGGGGCAGAGGTTGCCGGTGAGCATGGTCACGCCGCCGTCGGCCGAGCGCGCATTGGCCACCGTACGCACCACCTCACCATCGGGCAGCGCGGCGCCCTCGAGTTCCTGGGCCAGCGTGCGCCCGGTGAACGTGAGACAGTCGCCATGCAGCGCGCCCGCCTCGAGCAGTGCGCGCATCACCACGCCGGCGCCGCCCACGTGGTAGAGGTCGCGCGCCAGGAAGCGGCCGCCCGGCTGCAGGTCGGCAATGAGCGGCGTGCGGGCGAACACCGCGGCTACGTCGTCCAGGTGAAAGCGAATGCCGGCCTCGTGCGCGATGGCCGGCAGGTGCAGCGCGGCGTTGGTGGAGCCGCCGGTGGCCGACACCACGGCGCACGCGTTCTCGAGCGACTCGCGCGTCACGATGTCGCGCGGCAGCGGACCGTCACCCATGACGGCGCGCATCAGCGCCACGCCGGCCCGTCGCATAAGGGGTGCGCGTTCGCTGTAGACGGCGGGAATCATGCTCGAGCCGATGGGGGCGAGCCCCAGTGCCTCCGATACCATGCCCATCGTATTCGCCGTGAACTGACCGGCGCACGATCCTGCCGTGGGCAAACACGAATGCGTGATCTCGTGCAGATCGTCGGCTGTCGCTTCGTGGGCGAGCACCTTGCCGATCATCTCGTACGTCTCGCCGATGTTCGTGTCGCGTCCGCGGAAATGCCCCGGCAGCGCGGCACCGCCGTGCACGAACACGCCGGGCACGTTACAGCGTACGATACCCATCATGAGGCCGGGCAGATTCTTATCGCAGCCCCCGATCGCGAAGATGCCGTCCCACTGATGCCCGCGCGTGGATGCTTCCACACTGTCGGCGATGATCTCGCGCGACACGAGCGAAAAACGCATGCCGCTGTGCGCAATCGACAAGCCATCCGACACCGACGCCACCGGGCATTCGTGCGGCATACCGCCAGCGGCGTAGATCCCCGTCTTCGCATGCAGCGCCTGATCGCGCAGCAGCATGTTGCACGGGCTCATCTCGCCGCCCGTGTGAAACACGCCGATGTGCGGACGCGCGATCTCGTCGTCGTCCTGGCCAAGCGCGTGCAAAAACGCGCGGGTCGGCGCGCGCAGCATCCCCTCGTGGATGTTGGCCGAGCGGAAGCGCTTGGTCACGACGCGCCGCCTTCGGCGTTGCCCGCTGCCGCACGCTCGAGGAACAGCTTCACAATGCGCGACACATCAGGATCGGCCCCGATGCCGTCAGTGCGGCTGGCCTCCAACATCACCTCCGATGCGCGCGTGGCCATCGGCGCATAGGCCCCGCACTCGCCGGCCAGGCGCACCACCTGATCGATGTCCTTGCGGAAGGTGGCCAGTCCGCCGATGCGCGGCGCGTCCACACCGGCTGCCATGCGCGATCCGAAAATCTGCAAGGGCAGCGAATCGGCAAAGCCACCAGCCAACGCACCCGGCAGCCGCGTGGCATCGATGCCGGATTGGCTCGCGAACGCCAGCATCTCGGCGATCGTGACGAGATTGCAGGCCACGATCATCTGGTTGCAGCTCTTCGCCAGCTGACCGGCGCCGTGTCCACCCATGTGCGTCACGCGCTGCGCGAGCGCCTCGAACAGCGGCGCCGCGCGCGCAATGTCTTCGGCTTCTCCACCGGCAAACACGATGAGCCTTCCGGCGCGCGCCAACGGCAAGCCACCCGATACCGGGGCGTCGATCCATCGCGCGCCGCACGCGCTCGCCAGTCGCTCCGCCATCTCGCGCGTGGCGTCGGGGGCGATACTCGACAAATCGATGACCAGCTGGCCCACGCGCAGCACGGCGTCGATGCCCTGCGCGCCGAACACGACCTCGTGCACCGCCGCCGTGTTCGTGAGGCACAAGCACACGATGTCGCACGATTCAGCCAGCGCCCGCGGCGACTCGGCGACGGTCGCGCCGAACGCCACGAGTGGCGTGGCCTTGTCAGGTGTGCGGTTCCACACCGTCACCGACAGCCCGCATTCGAGCAATCGCTCCACCATCGGTGTGCCGATGAGTCCCGTGCCGATGAACCCCACGCGAGGCCGTGCCATTGAATCAGGCATAGAGATGCAGCCCGTTGTCCATGCGAATCACTTCGCCCGTGATGCCCGGTGCGCCGGCCACGAGGAAGTACGCCAGCCCCGCCACCTCGTTTACCTGCAGCAGCCGCGGCAGCGCCTGTGTGACCAGATACTTCTCTTCCACCGCCTTCAGTTTGTCGCCGTCGAGCACGCGACTGGGCAAGCCACCGCTCACGTATCCCGGGGCGATCGCGTTCACGCGGATGTCCGGCGCGAGGGCGCGGGCCAGCGATAGCGTGAGTGTGCTCACCGCCCCTTTCGACGCGGCATAGGCTACGCTCGATCCCAACCCCGCCGTGCCGGCGATACTGGAGAGATTCACCACGGCGCCACGCCCGGATTCGCGCAGCAGATCGCGACAGGCGCGGATCATGCGAAAGGTGCCGGTGAGATTTACGTCATAGGTGCGCGCGAACTCGCTCTCGGACAGCGCCTCCAGATCGGCGTGCGGAATGAAGCGCGTGGTCCCGGCGCAGTTCACCAGCGCATCGGTGCGTCCGAAATGCGCGCGCATGGTCGAGGCGGCGGCGCGGCAGCTGTCGTCGCTGGTGACGTTGAGCAATACCACCTCGGCCCGCGCGCCGAGCGCAGTGCATTCGGCCGCCACCGCCTCGGCGGCGGGGCGGGTGTCGTCGTCGAGCGAGCAGATGCCGACGTCCCAGCCGTGGCTGGCGAAGGTGCGGGCGCAGGCGGCGCCGATACCGGTGGCCGCACCGGTGATGAGGCAGACGGGACTTGCGGGGGAGGTCATGGGGGAGAGCTTACTAATGGGGAGGTGAATCGTCCACTCGCCCGGCAGGCCAAATTTTGCGGAGCTGTGCATGCGTCGTACGTCACGTTGGACCCTGCTGGCGGGACTCGCCGGAACGCTTGGGGTGGTCGCCGTGTCGGCCTTCACACCGCCGCGACCGCAGCCGCGACCGCAGCCACCACGTCCTGCGTCATTCCTGTACGTCTGGGCGGGCGATGCCGATACGCTCAGCTCCGACTTTCTGGCCGTGATCGACGTTCGTCGTGAGTCGGCCACCTATGCGCAGGTGATTTCCACGGTGCCGGTCGGCGCCAAGGGCACCGTGCCGCATCACACCGAACATCAGGTGGAGCGCGACGGCATCCTGTTCGCCAACGGCTTCGGAGCCGGACGCACCTTCCGCTTCGACGTGAACCAGGCGGCGTCGCCCAAGCTGCTCGGCTCGTTCACCACGGCGGGTGACTACAGCTTTCCGCACTCGTTCGTGCAGCTCGCCAACGGCCATCTGCTGAGCACGTTCCAAGGGCGCGGCACCACGAATACGCCGCCCGGCGGGTTGGTCGAGCTCGACCGACAGGGACGCCTCGTGCGCGCCACTAGCGCCCGCTCCACCGGCTTCGACACGCTCGACATGCGTCCGTACAGTCTGGCCGTGCTACCAGCGATCGATCGCGTGGTCTCTACCAGTACGGACATGCTGGCCGATCACGGGGCGCATCTGCAGATCTGGCGGCTCTCTGATCTTGCGTTGTTGCACACGATTCCGCTCCCCAAAACCAGCGGTGGCGACGGCCACCAGCACGAGGGCGCGCCCACGGGCAAGTACAGCGAGCAGCATCATCTGTTTCCCGGCGAACCACGCACGTTAGCCGACGGGAAAACGGTGCTGCTCGCCACGTTCACCTGTGGCTTCTATCGGGTGAGCACCCTCGACTCGCCGAAGCCCGCCATCGACTTCGTGAAAGCATTCGGCGGACTCGATTGCGCCGTGCCGGTGCTGGTGGGCAATACCTGGGTGCAAACCATTCCCGACGAACGCGCCGTGGTCTCCCTCGACGTGAGCGATGCCATGCATCCGCGTGAGCTCTCGCGCGTGACCTTCGACAGCACCTTCAAGCCGCACTGGATGGCGTATGACGCGCCGTCGGGACGGCTGATTGTGAACGATGGCGAGTCGCAGTTGCAGTTGGTGACGATGAACGTGGGCACCGGGGCGCTAGCCATCGACTCGGCGTTCCGCGACCGCGGCGCGAAGCAACCCGGTGTGCGGTTTGATCGGGCCAGCTGGCCGCACGGCGCCACCGGCCCCGCCAAGGCGCACGGCAGCGTGTTCTCGCGTGGGCGGTAGTGCATAGCCATACCGAACTACTGCATGGATATGCGCAGGCCAACGGCGTGCGGTTGCACTACGTGGAGCAGGGGAGCGGCCCGCTGGTTGTCCTGCTGCATGGATTCCCCGATTTCTGGTACAGCTGGCGCGATCAGATTCCCGCGCTGGCGGCGGCCGGGTACCGTGTGGTGGCGCCCGATCTTCGTGGCTACAACGAGAGCGAGCGCCCGCTGGGCGTCGAGGCGTACGGTCTCGATACGCTGGCGGCCGACGTGGCGGCGCTCATCCATGCCCTAGGTGCCGAGCGGGCCACGGTGGTCGGTCATGATTGGGGCGGATTGGTGGCGTGGCATGTGGCCATGCATCACCCTGAGGTCGTGTCGTCGCTGGTGATCATGAATGCGCCGCATCCGCGTGCCTTCCGTCGTGAACTCGCGCGCAATTGGGCGCAGAAGCGGCGCTCATGGTACATCGGCTTCTTTCAGCTGCCGTGGCTGCCCGAGGCGATGCTTGCGGTGGGCGACCGATGGCTGCTGCGTCGCGTGCTACGGCGCGGCGGACCGGCGCACACCGATGCGGAGCTGGCCGCGTATCTCGAGGCGTTCGCGGCGCCGGGCGCGATGACGGCCGCGCTCAACTACTATCGCGCGCTGTTTCGCATGCCGTCGAAGCGACCGGTCACGATCGCGTGCCCGACGTTGCTCATCTGGGGCCTGCGCGATCGGTTTCTGCTGCCGGCCCTCGCCGACGGGACGGAGGCGTGGGTGCCGACGCTCGAGCGACACGAGGAGCCGCGCGCCAGGCATTGGGTTCAGCATGACGCGTCGGCGTCGGTCAACGCCCGATTGCTCGAATTTCTATCGCACCACGCCGCGTCGTAACGGCGGACGAGGTGGTGTGGGCGCCCCTTACACCGGCGGCGTCACACTGAGAAAGGCATCGGCCGGTGTGATCAGCACGCCCGGCACGAAGCCGAGTACGAGCAGCAGCACCAGCAGGGTGACGGCGACGATCCGTTCGCGAGGGAGCAGGTCGGGCGCGATGGACGGGAGACCGCGACCGAGGAACGTCTTCGCGTAGCCCGTGAGCGTGGCGACCGCGAGGAAGGCACTGGCGAGAATGATGGCGACGGTGCTGAGCGGGCTTGTCATCCAGAGCGTGTGCAACAACAGATCATCCGCGACGAAGCCCGCCATACCCGGCAGTCCCACGCCGGCGCCGCCGAACAGCGCGAAGGCTGCGGCTAACACCGGAAACGCCGCCACGCGTCCCCCGGGGCCGCTGAACGACACCGGCCCCACCCGCGCTTCGAGCGCGCTCGTCATAACCCCGATACCACCAAGCGCGAGACCCATCGTCACCATAACCAGCAACGCGGCGGCGAATCCACCGTAGCTGGCGGCGCCGATGGCGGCGAGCACCATGCCGCCATGCATGGTCGTGGTGCCGCGATAGAAGCCGCGCAGGTCCTTCTGCACGAGCGTGATCAGCGCCGCCACGATGGCAGCGATCGCACCACCGCGAATCAGCCACGGCGCGATCGTCATGGCGGCGGCGTGATGATCGACGAAACGCAGATGCACGAACACCAGAGCGATGGTCGACGCCAGCTGCTGCGTCTGCACCACGGGTGCCCGATCACACAGCGCTGCCACGCCGACGTGCAGTGGCATGACGCCGGTCCGCATCGCGATGGCGAGGCAGGACAGCACCAGCGCGATCGTGAGATGTCCCAGGTGCAGACTCACCGCGGCGGCGGCGGTGAGTATGCCCGTCGTGAGCAGCATGACACCACCGGTCCGCGTGAGACGCCACGCCCCCGCCGCATGCACGAGCGCGCTGCCGGCCACCGCCGCGTAGGCGATCGCGCCGTGTCCGGCGAAGAACGCGATGGCCTGCGTGAGGATCAGGGCGACGAGCGGCAGCAGTGGGCGTCGGCCTTGCTGTGCGAGCACCGGCGCGGCCAACAGCACCACGCAAAACAGCAATGCTTCCCACGGGGCGGACAAGGTGGTCAGGGCGTCGCTCACGCGTCACCCCGCGGTGTGGCACGTTCGTCGGACGACATCGCCCGACGGAAGCGCTGATCGACGCGATCGAGCCGGCGCGACACAGCCAGCATCGGCGCGAGCATGGCATCGATGAGGTCGTCGAGGCGCAACCGATGCAACGACGCCGCGTAGACCCGGGCCGCCAGCGTGGGCGACCACCGCTCGAGCCAACTTGGCGCGCGATGCGCGTGCCCCAAGCGATGGCTGTCGTGAATCATGTTCGGTGCCTTCAGGTACTGCCCCAGCCGCAAGAAGGCGTGACAGACGAGGTGGGCGAGTGCCAGCGTGGTCCATCCCATGCCGATTTCGGCCAAGATCAACCCGACCTGCGCCAGCGTGGCGTGCGCCAGCGCGCCTTTGGCGTCGGTGTGTACGCGAACGACGGCGGCCGCGTAGACCGCGGTGGCCAGCCCGACAATCACCGCCATGATACGGGCACTCGTCGACACCTCAAGCACCGGCCAGACGCGCAACAAGAGAAACAGCCCGGCATGAATCGACACGGCGCCGTAAAACAGCGCACTCGACGGCGTGGGGCCCTCCATCGCGCGCGGCAGCCAGCCGGAGAACGGCAACTGTGCCGACTTGCCCATAGCGGAGAGCAGGAACAGCAGCGCAATCGCGGTCGACTGCATCGCTGGTAAGGTGGCCGCACCGTCGAGGGCCGAGAAACGTGCGGATCCCAGCGACTCGAACGTCATCACGGTCGCGATCAGCAAGCCGGCGTCGGAGAAGCGATACGTCGCGAACGCGCGCACGGAGGAGCGCACGGGTTCGTCGCGCTCGTGGAAGAATCCGATGAAGAACGCCGACGAGATGCCGATCAGCTCCCAGCCCGCAAAGAACAACTCCAGAGCGCCAGCCAGCGCCACGAGCTGCGTGCCGGTCGCGAAGAGGCCAAGCAGCGCAAAGAAGCGCGTGAAGCCCGGCTCCTTGTGCAGATACGTGCGCGAGAAGCGCGCGACGAGTGCGGTGAGCACCGAGGCGAACAGCGCAATGGTGATCGAGATATGATCGACCAGCAGGACGGCCGGAATGCGGAACTCGCGGATGCGCAACCAGTCGCCGAATTCGATGTCGCCGGTGACCGGCGCACCGATCATCCCCAGGTACCCCGCCAATACCACCACGCCGGCGCCGACGGACACGAGGAGTCCACCGTGCACCACGATCGTCACAAACTGTTCACTCGTCGCGCGTCGCCAGAGCAGTACGCGCGTCCCGATCAGCAAGACACTGACGAGCGGGGCCAAAATCGCGAGCGCCAGCGCGATCCGGACGACAAACGAGGAGTCGATCATGCCGATTGGTGGAGACGGGGACCGACCGCGGAGAGCGGCAAGGCACTGCGTACGAGGGCCGGCGGCAGATGTGCACGGCTCTGCAGGTGCCACTCGGGCGAGCGTTCGACCACGGGCAGCAGCATCGGTTGCGGGTGGTACGGCACGAACCCGCCGTCCTGAAAGAGCGACATCGCACCCGTCTCCGGATGCATCGCCACCAGTTGAATCCACTGCTTCGTTACCAACTCGGCCACCTCAGCCTGGCGCGAGGCCACGGTCAGCAAGGACTCCGGCGTAGCATCGACGATGAGCAGCAGGCGCATGGGTTCGTGGATCTCGACCATCTGCCGCGGTAACCCGGTGCGGAGATCACTCTGGTGCCCGTTCATCACGCCGATGAGCCCCGTGACATTGTGTGGCAGCTTCGTGCCGCAGCCAAACGTTTCGTTGTCGACCGACGAGAAGTAATACTCGAGACTGATGCCCGCGCCGACGGGGCCGACAGCGGCGAGGATGCGCTCGAGCACCTTGTCGTTCTCGTCGACGTTCGGGTCGTAGCTGACCAGAAACGCCCGGCGATCGAGGTGCAGGCCGCGCGTCAGCGACCGCCGGCCTACGATACAAATGGCGTTCGTGCAGTGGCCGTACTCGGGCCTCGGCTGGGCCAGGTGCGACGAGCGCGCCTCGACGTGCAGCAGCGCCGCGTCCGGTGTGAGATCGAGCGGCGCATCGTCGAAGCGACGACTGCGTTCGAGCGCATCCTCGCGCCGCGCGACTTCGAGGGCGCCGAATGCCTCCTCGAACGCCGACACCAGCGCGGGCGGCAGCGTTTCAAGATCGTAGTACTGCACACTGTCGCTGGCCGTGTCGTGGAGAGCGCCCACGAACCAGCTGTCGGTGGGGATGTGGATCCCGCGACGGCGCACGCCCTCTCGCACATCGGGGCGGTTGGCCATGTCGGCGAACACGCGGGCGTTCGCCCCGCCGCGACGTCCCCCGCACGCGCCGCAGTCGTGCGCGGACTCGTGCGGGTTGTTCAGGCTGGTGGAACCATGGCCAAGAAACACGATGATCGGAGCGAAATCGCGCACCAATCCAAGGTTCGTGAGTACGGACGTGACCCGGTCGATCGACTCGTCGAGCGAGAAGCCGATCGGCTTGCCGCCGTCCACGATGCGCGCGCTGTCATCCACGCGGAACGCCGAGAGTCGCGTGGTCGGTAACGGCGCCAGGCGCGACACCAACCGCTGGCCCCACTGGAGCGAGGTGCGCGGCGCCGCGACACGGACCAAGGTTTTGAGTCCCGATAAGGGGCCCAGCAGAAAGGACAGGCCGGCGCCGCCGCTGAGCGTGCGCGACGCGTTCGCCGCGCGCCGCTCCCATCCCAGCCAGCGATCGCGCACGCGCTGCCGCACGTGGTGCGTGCCGAGCGCCGTATACACCGGCTGCTCATGGACTTCGTGCGCCGGCGTGACGACCACGGGGCAGTGTGCCGCCACGTCGTGGTCGTCGAGCCCCATGTAGTCGATCGCGACGCCGAAAAATCCGGCGGTGCCGAAGGTGATATATCCGGGGTGCTGTTCTTCGAGCGCGCGACGAATTGATTCTTCGCGCTCATCAATGCAGAACACGAACTGGCCGCGCGGGCGCTCGGCGCTCGGCGTCTCCTCGGGGAGCGCGCGACGTGCGGCGACGGCATCGAGGATCACCGTGCGGTAGGAACGCTCGTAGGCCTCCTGAAAGATCTGACGGCGCGCCAGGTCGGTACACGTCAGGCACTCCGCCCACAGCGTAGCGAGCGTGTCGTCAGGGAGCGCGCGCACCGCGTCGGCATCGCGACGGGTCACGCTGCACAGCGTGAAGAGCAACCAGGCATCAAGCACGACGGCGCGCGCCGGCAGCGGCGGCGCGCGTCGCTGCAGGGCCGGCCACTCGGGCGGCAGTCCTGCCGTGGCGCAGGCGCGCAACACCGCCCGATGCTCGAGCAGGAGCCGCACCGCGAGAAACTCCTCGAGCGACACCGCAGCGCCCTCGGCCTGCTCCTCCGGGTGGCGTTGCAGGCGCGCGAACATCCCGGTCCATCCGGGCAGCGCGAGCGCGGTGGCGAGGAGGAACGGCTCCACGGCGTCGCCCTCGACACCAAGGGCCGACAGCATGCGCTCAATCACCGCGTGCGGCGTCTCGTGCGCGGCGAACACGGCGCGCATGTCGACGTCCACGCCGCGGCAGGCGCGCGGCGCGGAGGCCCCGAGGGCATACCCCTCGGACACGGCGCGCAGAAATCCCTTTTCCCGATAGGGCGCGCTTACCTGCGCCTGCCCCTGATCGAGGAAGCCCGACGACAGCCGAATCAGCTCGCCGTGCACGGCGACATCGGTATCGACATGGCCGTGTGCCACCAGAATGTCTCGGTGGCGCTGCAGGCGCCGGGTGTCGGGTGGCGAGCGACGCGGTCCGCCCGACACCCGTTCGAGGCACGCCGCCCACAAGGCCGGCTCGTGGCATGACCGGGCCGCCCCCGCGCGCATGAGATACTCGAGGGCCGCGGCCTCGTCGCTGTCGGCATCGGTGAGCGTGAGTTGCGCCCACAGTTCGCCACGCGACAAACCCGGCATGACCATGCCGTCCGCGCTCGCCATCAGGAAACGGCCGATCTCGTGACGCACGTCCGACTCGGCCACGCGACCGACCGCCAGCGCCGCGCGAAAGTCGCGCAAGCTGCAATACGGTTGCGCGCCGAGTGCGGCAGCGCCCTGCTGCACGCCCGCATGAAACGGCAGGTGCTGAAACGCGTGCAGCGTATTGTGGTGAATGAAGACCCCGATCGGTCCTTGATCGGGGAGAATTCCGTGCGCCGTGGCGAGGGCGCGCGCAACTGGGTCGGCCTCGTGTGTGTCGTGCTGCGCTGAGGCCGCCATGGTTAGTGACCGCCGCCAGCGGCGGCGGTGGTCAGGTCGATGCCTCGCACGGTCACCGTGATGTTGCGATGCTGCGCGTCTTCGATGAATGTGGCCAGCACTTCTTTGACGTCGTGGTCGATGTACTCATCGGTGCCGTCGATGATGACCGTTTCGCCATCCTCCACTTCATCCAGCGTGGACATGATGCCAGGCTTCGACACGAACGTGCCGTCGCGACGGAAGCGCAGCTGCCAGACACCGGCGTCGTCCTTCATGGCCACGACGGCGCGCTTCGAGTTTTCGTAGAGTACGAAGGCGATGCCAATGAAGATGCCGACGATCACACCCTTGAGCAGGTCGAGCGCGAGGACCGCCGCGATCGTGATCGCAAACGGCAGCAATTGGGTGACGCCGAGCTTGACCTGAGTGGTGAACAGCGCGGGCTTGCAGAGATTCAGACCGACCTGAATGAGCACGGCCGCGAGGCAGGCGAGCGGAATGCGATTGAGCAGTGGGCCCGCGAAGAGCACGGCACCGAGCAGCAACAGGCCATGCACAAGCGCCGAGAAGCGCTCACGGCCTCCCGCCGCCACGTTGGCGCTACTGCGCACGATGACCGCGGTCACCGGAAGGCCGCCGAGCAAACCGGAGACCGCATTCGCCGCACCCTGCGCCAACAGTTCGCGATCCGGCGGGCTGTGACGCTTAAGCGGGTCGAGGCGGTCGACGGCCTGCACCGACAGCAACGTTTCGATGCTGGCGACCACGGCGAGCGTCGCACCGGCGATCCACGCGGCCGGACTCAGAAATGCGGACCACTCCGGGCGCGGCAGCGCATTGTACAGCGCGCCGATGCCACCCAGCGGTACGTCCACGAAGTGGCGCGCTTCGAGCGCGAACGTAGGCGACGAGGACAGCGCGGCGGCCATGCCGCTCGCGGCGAGGACGGCCACGAGCGCCGGCGAGATCAATTTGATTTTCGCCAACGGTGTGTGCTTCCAGCCGTACAGAATCGCCAGTGATACGAGGACGATCGACACGGCGCCGGCGTTGTGCTGCGACAGCATCGTGGAGAGCCCGCCATCGGAGCCCACCGCCACCGGCAGCTGCTTCATGATGATCGTGATGCCGATGGCGGCCAGCATGCCCTTGATCACCGACGACGGCACGAGCGCGGCAAAGCGACCGGCGCGTACTATCCCGAGCACGAGCTGGAGCGCGCCGGCGATGATGACGGCGGTCAGGAATGGATTCACGCCCCCGAGCCGCTGCACCTCCACCAGCACAATCGACGTGAGGCCGGCCGCGGGGCCGGTCACGGAGAGTGCGGATCGGCTGATCCATGGGACCACCAGCCCACCGACAATGCCCGCAATCAAGCCGGAAACGGGCGGGACACCGCAGGCGATCGCGATGCCAAGACAGAGCGGCAGCGCGACGAGGAATACCACGAATCCGGCCACGCTGTCTTCCTTCGCGTGGCCAAACATGGACGGATGATGATGCATGGAAGTCGATCGGGGCGGGGGGGGAGGCTAACGTAGGGGCAACCTACGTTTCGGATACGGGAATGCCAAGAGACTCTATCGGCTTTTCTCTACTGCGAGACGATTCCGCCAGGCGGCACTTCGAGGCGAAAGTACACACGGATGCCGCCTGATCCTCGTCGCCACCGACATCATCGCCGGTTACCGGGCGCGCGCGCGTTCGTACTGCGGGGGCCACGTGATCGTGGCGCCCAGCGTATGCGCGGCGGCCAAGGGCCATCGGGGGTTTCGCAGCAGCTCGCGGGCCAGCAGCACGATGTCGGCGCTGCCGTCGGCCACGATCTGCTCGGCCTGTCGGGCATCGGTGATGAGTCCGACCGCGGCCGTGGGAATGCCCGCCGCTTCCCGGATCCGGCGGGCGAACGGCACCTGATACCCCGGGCCGATGGTGATCTGCTGATGCGCCGCCAATCCACCCGACGAGCAGTCGATGAGATCGACGCCGCGGGCCTTCAAGAGCATCGACAAGCGCACCGAGTCCTCGATGTCCCAGCCGCCGTCGGCCCAGTCGCTCGTCGAGATGCGCACGAGCAGCGGCAGTTCAGCCGGCCACACGGCGCGCACGGCATCGGTGACCTCGAGCAGGAACCGAATGCGGTTGTCAAACACACCACCGTATTCGTCGGTACGCTGATTGGCGAGCGGCGACAGGAACTCGTGCAGCAGGTACCCGTGGGCCGCGTGCAGCTCGGCCACCTGGAATCCGGCCTCGAGCGCGCGAATCGCCGCCGCGCGGAACGACGCGATCACGTGGGCGATGCCGTCCAGGGAGAGCGCATGCGGCTGCGGATAGCTCGGTGAGAACGGCACCGCACTGGGCGCCATCACGTTGTCCCATCCGCCCTCGTCCGTTCGGACCGTGCCACTGGGCTGCTCCCACGGACGTCGCGTGCTGGCCTTGCGACCGGCGTGCGCGAGCTGAATCCCCATCACCGCACCCTGCGCGCGGCAAAATTCGGTGATGCGCCGCAGCATGGGAATGTGACCGTCATCCCAAATCCCGAGATCCTGCGGACTGATGCGTCCTTCCGGCGTCACCGCCATGGCCTCGGTGATCACCAGTCCCGCCCCGCCGGTCGCGAATGCCCCGAGGTGCACCAGATGCCAGTCGGTGGCGTAGCCGTTGTCGCTGGAGTACTGACACATCGGCGACACCCCCACGCGATTGCGCAGCGTGAGGGAGCGGAGGACGAACGGGGAGAACAGCGCAGACATGTGTCTCAGGTCAAGAATTCGTGCAGCAGCGAATGGAAGTGATGCACGCCGTTCTCGTGTCGCGCCGAATAGCGGCCGCGGTCGTACACTCGGGAGCGGAGATTGCGCTGCACCGATTCGCAGATCTCGATGTCTTCGTCCTGCACCTCAGCGCTGAACGCCAGCAGCTTCGTCCACGACGGATCCGTGGCGGCATCGACCGGTGGATTGGTGGCATACCAGTCGAACACCACGCGGCAGCGATCATGCCCCAGCGGAATGACGACGTTCGTCTGCATCTGCCCGAGGTACACGTTGAGCATGATGTTTGGAAACATCCACAGGTATACGGCTTCCGGCGAGTCGGTGGTACTCGGATCGTAGATGCGATCGGGATTGCCGCCGTGTATGGGCCGCAATGGCGCATGCTGAATGGAGAAGTACCGGTGTGGTTCCACGCGGTAATTGTCCATGTCGAGCTCCTTGTGCAGACCGGGATGCACGACCGGGACGTGGTAGCCCTCGAGGAAGTTGTCCACGTACACCTTCCAGTTGCAGGCGATGTCCCAGCTCCGCGACATCACGTATTGCATCTGTTCGCAACCGAAGGCCTGCACGCGCGACGGGATGTCTTCCATCATTTCGGCGAGAGGCGGCGCCTTGCCATCAAGGTTCGCGAACACCAGGGGCCCCCACGTGGTGACCTTCACGGGCACGAGATGCATGTCGGCTGGCTTGAACGACTCCACGCCCTCCATGCCCGGTGCCCGTTGGAGCGCACCGTCGAGTCCGTATGTCCAGCCGTGATAGCGACACTGCATCGTGTTGCGCTTGCCACAGCCATGCGCCA
>NSHR01000048.1 GCA_002737115.1 Gemmatimonadota bacterium
CAAGGCTGCCGAGAGGAGTCGGCGGTCGTAGGCATCGAGCGCGTCACTCAGCGGCAGCGCTGGCAGCGCTGGCAGCGCTGGCAGCGCTGGCAGCGTCTCGCGCGCGCCGCCGGCGGTGTGGATCGCCGGCCCACTGAACGGGTCGCTGGCCACCGTGGGCAGCACCTGTATCACCTCGGCCCGACCCACCACGGTGCCGGCGTGCAGAATCGCCAGGCGCTCCACCACGTTCGCTAATTCGCGCACGTTGCCGGGCCAGCGATAGCTGCCGAGCGCCCCGAGCGCCTCGTCGTGCCATTGCACCAGCGGACGCCCGGTGCGCGTGCGATGCCGCGCCGAGAAATGCCGCACCAGTGCCGGCAGATCGCCCGGTCGGTCGCGCAGCGTCGGCAGTTGAATCGGAATCACATTCAGGCGGAAGAACAGATCCTCGCGAAAGCTGCCGTCGGCCACCGCGCGACCGAGGTCCTTGTTCGTCGCCGCCAAAATGCGCACATCGATTTTGATCGGCTTGCCGCCGCCCACGCGCTCGATCTCACGCGCTTCGATGGCGCGCAGCAGCTTGGCCTGCGCTTCGGCGCCGAGGTCGCCGACCTCGTCGAGAAAGAGCGTGCCGGTGTGCGCGAGTTCGAACCGGCCGAGGCGACGATCGGTCGCGCCCGTGAATGCCCCGCGTTCGTGCCCGAACATCTCGCTTTCCACCAGATCGCGCGGGATGGCCGCACAGTTCACGCGAATGAACGGACGATCGCGCCGCGGACTGGCCAGATGTAGCGCCGCCGCCACGAGCTCCTTGCCCGTGCCCGATTCGCCGGTGATCAGGACGCGCGCATCGGTCGGCCCCACCCGTGCAATGAGGGCGCGCACGTCGTGCATCACCGGCGAGTCGCCCACCATCTCGCCCGAGATGCCAAGATCTTCGCGCAGGGCAGCGGCGGCTCGGCGGGCCTGACGCAGTTCGAAGGCTGAGGCGAGGGCCAGCAGCACCCCTTCGGGCGTGAGTGGCTTCTCGAGGAAGGTAAAGGCGCCGAGCTTGGTGGCGCGCACGGCATCGGTGAGGGCGGCCCGTCCGCTCATCATGACCACCGGCATATCGGGGCGACGTTCGCGCAGCTTTTGCAGCAACGCGAGGCCGTCAAGGTCCCCCGGCATCATGAGGTCTACAAGGGCGACATCCGGCTCATTGGCGTCGGCGAGGGCGAGCCCGGTGACGCCATCGGCGGCATCGCGCACGTCATATCCTTCGGCGCCGAGCAGGGCGCCGACCATCCGTCGGATGTTCGGTTCGTCGTCAACGATCAGGACACTGGGCATCTCGGTGCGCTTTTATCGGTTCGTGTCGACGGGCACCGCGACCGCGGCCCGACGCGGTGCCAGCACGCGGCCCCGCGGCATCATGTCTCCGTGCTCGTGCTGCGCCGCGGTACCGGCAGGCGCAAAGATATCGTGGTGCCGACGCCCACGGTGCTCACGGCGTCGATGGATCCGCGGTGGGCTTCCATCGTCTGTCGAGCGATGGCGAGCCCGAGACCCGTGCCGCCGGGCTTCGTGGTCACGTACGGATCAAAGATGCGCGCCAGTGCCTCCGGCGCGATGCCGCCGCCGGTGTCGCGGATCGTGATGGTGACGTAGGGTGCCACCAAGCGAAGGCCGATGTCGATCTGTCCCGACGCGCCACAGGCGTCGACGGCGTTCATTAACACGTTCGTGACCGCGCGCACCAGCGGTTCGTGAAAACCGTGCACCAACGGCAGTGGCTCGTCGGCGCTGATGTGCACCGTCAGTCGATCGGGCACCGTGCTGCGAGCAACGCGCGTGACCAGTTCCGGCACATCGATGTCGGCGGCTGGCCCATCGGGAAGTCGGCCGAATTGGGCGAAGCTCTTGGCCATCGTTTCCAGACGTGCCGCTTCTTCGGCCAGCACTTCGACCGTCTCGCGCAACTCCTCGGGGGCGGATCGCCGGAGCCGATCGACCGCGAAGCGGATTGGCGTGAGCGGGTTCTTGAGCTCGTGCGCAAAGCGGCGGGCCGACTCGCGAAACGCTTCGGCGCGCTCGGCCTCGAGCGCCCGTCGTCGTCCGGTGTCGAGTTCCTGGGCCATGGTGCGCATCCCCGTTCGCAGCACTTCGAATTCCGGCGCGCCGCGGCGCTCCGGTTGCTCGGGGATGGGCCGCCCCCTGCGGATCAACCCGGTCCATCCCACCAGTTCATCGAGCGGACGGCTGAGCTGACGGCTCAAGTGTCCGGCCACGCGTGATGCACCAACCGCCACCAACAGCACGACGAGCACGGCACCGGCAACGACCAGACGCATCGAGCGACCGGCCACGAAATCGAAGCGACGTGCCAACTCCACTGACTGGCGCAGCTCGGCGTCGTGTCGTTCCACCGCCGCCCGCTGGTCAACGGTGAGCGGCGCAGTCCGCGCGGCCGCCAGCGCCTGCTCGCCGCTGAGGGCGATCCGCTCCCACGCCGACCGGGCCGACAGCATCGAGAGCGCCCGATTGGCCGTGCCGACCCCGACGAGGGTCACCGCGACGGTGGGGACGAGGGCGAACAAAATGAGCATCGCGAACAGACGCAAGCGGAATGGGGCCAGGGACCCGCCGCGGGCGGGCCGACGTCGCTCCGGCAGGGCGTCGCTATGCACGGCGTCGCTATGCACGGCGTCGCTCGGCGGGGGCACCGAGGAGGGTTTCTCTCCCGGTCCCGCCTGGGGGCTCGATCCGCTTTTGTCGACGGTCCGCTTCCGCATCTCGTTCATAGTGAGTAATTTACGTGGCTGTACCTGATCCCGGAGTGGAATGGCAACGTCGTGGTCCCTAGCCCCCTTGGTCGAGCAACGCGCGCAGGAGCACCCCACGCGTGTACTCGCCACGAATGGTGAACGGACGTGGACCTATCAGCAGGTGGACACGGACGCGTCCTCTCTGGCTGCCGCTTTCTCCGAATTAGGGCTGGGCACGGGCGATCGCATCGCGGTCAACCTGCCAAACGGCGTCGAGTGGATCATCGCCACGTTGGCTGCCGCGAAGCTTGGGGCGGTCGTGGTGCCGGTCAGTCCGCAGCTCAGCATGCACGAGCTGCGCTACCAGCTGCGACACGCCGAAGCGAGTGCCGTCGTCACCATTGAAAAGTGGGACGGCGTCGACTTTCTGCAGCGCTTCGAAGAATTACTCGGCGATTTGCCCGACCTGCAATACGTGGTCACGGTCGGCGACGAGGACTTGTGGTACGACGACCGGATCTTCCAGTTCGAAGATCTCGTCTCGAGCGGCGCCGGGCGACCGGTTCCGCGTCCAGCGGTGTATGACGAGACGGCCGACCTAGCCGTCATGTACACGTCGGGAACGATGGGCAAGCCCAAGGGCGTGCCACTGTCGCACCGGGCGCTGGTGGAAAACGCGGTCCGTGTGGCGGAACTCCTCGAGATTTCGCCGGACGACCGTGTGCTCGGAGCGGTTCCGTTCTTTGCCATCTTCGGCTTCGGCGTCATGCTGGGCACGATGGCACGTGGGGCGACGATCGTGTTGCAACCGTCCTTTGACCCGGCGCGCGCCCTCGCGCTCATCGCCGACGCCAAGGTCACGGTGCTACACGGCGTGCCCACGCAGTATCACCTCCTCATGCGTGAGGAGGCGTTCAACCCGTCGCGACTCACATCGCTGCGAGCCGGCGTCATTGCCGGTAGTTCGGTGGACGAGGCGCTGGTGCGCCGAGTGCGTCGCTGGTGCGATGTGCTCGTCGCGTACGGCCTCACGGAAACCGGACCTGTCGTCACGATTACCCGCTTTGCCGACAACGACGACCGTCGTTTGAGCACCGTGGGCTGCGCCCTTCCCGGCGTCGAAATCATGGCGATGGATCTCATGACGGGAGCGTTGCACGGACCCGAAGCGGTCGGCGAGATCGCCGTCCGTGGGTCCAATCTCATGCGGGGCTATCTCCGCATGCCGGCCGAGACCACCAAGGTCATGACGCCGGACGGCTTCTTCCTCACCGGTGATCTGGGGATCATCGATGAGGATGGCTATGTAAAGATCGTCGGGCGGCGGCAGGAGACGATTTCGCGCGGGGGCATGCAGCTCTACCCGCGCGAACTCGAGGATCGTCTGCGTGCGCATCCGGCAGTGGATGATGTCTGCGTGATCGGCGTGCCCCATGATGTCATGGGAGAGCTGGTGTGCGCGTGCATCGTGCCAGTAGAAGGGGCAGTCATCACGGGTAGCGAAATCAAACGCTTCGCCCAGGACACGATGGCCGCCGACAAGGTTCCCGATTTCGTCCGCTTCTTCGATGTCTTTCCCATGACGGGAAGTGGCAAAGTGCGGCGGCGAGAACTCGCGCGGGCAATCGCGCTGAGTGCGAATACGATGAGCGCTTCGGCGCTGCACGGCAACGCGCTCGATCACTCCGTTTTGAATCCAGGCTAGTACATGAGTCGACATGACACCCGGTCCCGCAGTGCGGCACCGTCCCGTACCATCGCGCCATTCCATCGTGGACCACAGGCCGTCTCTCCGCTGACGTCGCCCACAGCCGCGCCGCCGGCCCACGCCCCGAACGCCGCGCTGCTCATCGATTTTGACAATGTCACGATGGGCATCCGCTCCGACCTGCAGGGAGAGCTCAACAGCCTCCTCTCGTCGGACATCGTCAAGGGCAAGGTCGCGGTGCGCCGCGCCTACGCCGACTGGCGTCGCTATCCGCAGTACATCGTGCCGCTCACCGAAGCGTCGATCGATCTGATCTTCGCCCCGGCGTACGGATCGTCGAAGAAGAACGCGACCGACATCCGGCTCGCCATCGATGCCATGGAGCTCGTCTTCACGCGCCCCGAGATCGGCACCTTCGTGCTGCTCTCCGGCGACTCCGATTTTTCGAGCATGGTCATCAAGCTCAAGGAATACGGTAAGTACGTGATCGGCGTCGGCATCCGTGAGTCGTCGAGCGACCTGTTGGTCATGAACTGCGACGAGTACTACTCGTACAACGCGCTCGCCGGCCTTACCAAGACGGGCGACGACGAGTCCACCCGCTGGGATCCGTGGGCGCTCGTGACCGAGTCGGTGAATCGCATGAAGCGCAACGGCGACGTGATGCGCTCCGACCGGCTCAAGCAAGTCATGCAGGAAATCGACGCGTCGTTCGACGAGAAGAACCTCGGCATGCCGAAGTTCTCGCGCTTCGTCCAGGACGCGGCCCAGAAGGGGCTGCTCAAGGTCACGAAACTCGACAGCGGCCAGCTCGAAATCGACACGCCCGACGGCAGCGTCGCACCAGCCTCGAGCCCGAGTGCGGCCGCGCCGGCTGAAGCGCGTCGTGAAGAAAGCGATCGTGAGCGCGACGAACGTCGGAGTCGCCGTGGCCGTCGTGGCCGGGGCCGCGATCGGTTCGACCGCACGCCGGTCGATGGTGAAGTGCGTGACGCCGCACAGGATGCGGCCGACGCCGAGCATGATGCCGCTGACGATGCGTTGGAAGCGGCGGAGCATGCCGGCTTCACGCCGACGTTCGGCGACGCGGTCATCGGTGCGCCGGCGCAAGCCGATGCGACCGGTGAGCCGGGTGTCGAGGCGACGACCGATGGCGACGCCGAGCGGGAAGCGCGTCGTGGTCGCAACCGTCGTGGCCGTGGCCGCGATCGCTTGCGTGATCGTGAGGGTCGTGAGCCGCGGGTCGAGGCTGATGGCGCGGCTGATGCCGCGGATGCTCCGATGGTGGCAGCGCCGCCGTCGGTCGCGGCCACGCACGCCGCCGCGACACCGGCTTTC
Organism: Gemmatimonadota bacterium; assembly: GCA_002737115.1. Taxonomy (GTDB): domain Bacteria; phylum Gemmatimonadota; class Gemmatimonadetes; order Gemmatimonadales; family Gemmatimonadaceae; genus Gemmatimonas. The sequence continues at coordinate 5,776 of NSHR01000048.1, forward strand.
GGTTCGGCGGTGGCTGGGCACATCGGCAGCAGCGGTGAGCGTCTCACGCGCGGCGAGGCATTCGATCTGGTGCGTCGTGCGGTTGAAGCGTTGGTGCAGGGCGACGATTCGACGAGCGCCAGTGCGGCGCGTGCGAAGGCGTTCGAACTGCTCGGCCGCGACAGCGAGTCGTTAAGCGCGCGCATGTTCGAACGCATCCTGCAGGACGCGCATGACGCGAACATGATTGACCTGCGTCGCCGTGGAAACGACTTCGAAGTCGCTCGGGCGGCCGATGCCGCGTCGATCGTCGAGCAACTCAAGACGGTGGACGACGCGCAGAAGGCCGAGGCCAAGGCGGCCGCGGCGTTGCTGCCGCAGGCGCCGCGCGGGATGGGTGCCCGTGGGGTCGCGCCGCGCGGTGGATCGCGTGGACGTGCCCCGGCGGGTCCGCCCGCCGATCTGCTCATGTTCGGCGTGGTCGGTGCCCGTCCAGTGGTCGCGGTGGCTCCGGCCTCGAACGGTGCCACGGCTCCGGTCGCGGTGGCTCCGGCCTCGGTTCCCGTGGCCGCTCCGGCGGCTCCGGCCCGCGGTCTTGGTGCCAAGCCGGCTTCAGCCAAGTCGGCTCCGGTCAAGGCATCGGCACCTGCCGCCAAAAAGGCGGGCGTCAAGGCACCGGCGAAGCCTGCCCGCAAGGCCGCGAAGGCCCCTGCGAAGGCGGCAAAGCCGGCCGCGAAGGCTCCGGCCACTGCAGCGAAAAAGGCGGCCGCCAAGGCCCCGGCCAAAAAGGCTCCCGCCAAAAAGGCCCCGGCCAAGAAGGCCCCGGCCAAGAAGGCCCCAGCCAAGAAGGCCGCGAAGAAGCGGTAAGCAGACGTTCGGCGCCCCACTGTCGCCCTGGGTTTTTTAAGACCAGGAGCCGTCAGTAGCCGGATCGTGGAGACCGAGGCACATCTCGGACTTCACGATCCGGCGTCGTATTCGGCCGCCGCACCTCGGCGTGATGCGTCACACTTATAGAACGCGAAAGTGGCGCGGAGCACGCCGAGAGAGCTACGGCAACAGCCCGACGAGCGTGCCGACTTCAATGAACGCGGCAATAACGGCATCGAGATCATCGGTGCTGTGTGCCGCGCTGACCTGACAGCGCACGCGCGCCTCCCCCTTGGGCACCACCGGGAATCCGAAGCCGGTCACGAAGACGCCGCGATCGAGCAGCATTTCACTGACTGTGATCGCCAAGGCCGTCTCGCCCACAATGATCGGAATGATCGGCGTTTCGCCGGGAAGCGGATGGAAGCCGGCCTCCTGAATCGCCGCGCGGAAGTACGCCGCGTTGTCGTGCAGCTTGGTAACCAGCTCGGGGTGCGCTTCCGTGAACTCCACGGCGGCCAGCGAACTGGCCGCGACCGTGGGCGGCAGTGCATTCGAGAACAGCTGCGGCCGCGAGCGCTGCGTCATCATATCGCAGAGCGCCGCCGGGCCGGCGATGAATCCGCCGGCCGCGCCGCCGAGGGCCTTGCCGAGCGTCGAGGTGATGATGTCGACCTCGCCCATCACGCCGAAATGTTCGGCGGTACCGCGTCCGGTTTTGCCGAGCACCCCGGAGGCGTGCGAGTCGTCCATGACCACGATGGCGTCATGGTCGCGGGCGATCTGGAGGATCTCCGGGAGCTTGGCAATCGACCCTTCCATGGAGAAGACGCCGTCGGTCCAGATGATCTTCCGCTTGGCGTCCTTCGCGCTGCGCAGCTTCTCGCGGAGGTCGTCCATGTCGCTGTGCTTGTAGACCGCCGTCGTGCACTTGGTGATCGACTTGGCCAGACGCACCGAGTCGATGATCGAGGCATGGTTGAGCGCGTCGGAGATCACGAAATCCCCTTCGCGGGCGATCGTAGGCGTGAGCGCTTCGTTGGCGTTCCAGGCCGATACGTACGAGAGCGAGGCCTCGGTACCCACGAATCGGGCGAGCGCGGTTTCGAGCTCGCGATGCAGCGCGAAGGTGCCGCAGATGAAACGGACCGAGGCCGTGCCGGCGCCGTACTGCTCGAGCGCCTGAATGCCGGCCTGGACGACCGCCGGTTCGTTGGCGAGGCCGAGGTAGTTGTTGGACGACAGCACGATCACCTCGCCCCGTCCTTCCATCCGCACGCGCGCACCCTGCGGCGACTCGAGGTAGTTGAGGTGCTTATACGTGCCGGCGGCCGTGAGCGCATCGAGCTCGGCCTGCAGTTCCGTCTGGAGTGACATGGGGAGGCTCGGTCTACAGCTGGAAGATGATCTTGCCGGCGTCGCCGGATTTGATAAGGTGCATCGCGTCATCGACCGCTTCGAGCGGGAGGCGGTGCGTGATCACGGGCGTTGGATCGAAGTTGCCGGAGGCGACGAAGCGCGACATCTGGTGCCACGTGTCGTACATGCGCCGGCCGACGACGCCGTAGATGGTGAGGCCCTTGAAGATGATCTCGGTGGCGAAGTCGATGTCGATCGACTTGGACGGAATGCCCAGCATGTTCACGCGTCCGGCGGGGCGGCAGAGCGCGAACGCCTGGTGCACCGCGGACGGGACGCCCGACATCTCGAGCACGACGTCGGCGCCATTGCCGTCGGACGCCTTCATGACGGCGGCCTTGGCGTCGTCGGGATGTACGGCGTCGTGCGCGCCCATGGTGCGGGCCAGCTCGAGACGCTTGGGGTTCACGTCGGTGGCGATGATGCGGGCGGCGCCGGCGGCTTTGCAGATGCCGACGGCGAAGGCGCCGATGGGCCCGCAGCCGGTAATGAGCACGACCGCGCCCGGGATGTTGGCGGTGAGCGCCGTGTGAAAGGCGTTGCCCATCGGGTCGTGAATGCCGCCGATGTCGTAGCTGATCGAATCGTCGAGGTGCCAGACGTTGGTGGCCGGCATCGCGATATACTCGGCGAAGCAGCCGTCGCGGTCGACGCCGATAATCTTGGTGGACGGATCGGCGTGCGCGTTGCCGGTGCGGCTGAACAGCGAGCGCTCGTCGACGATGTGCCCTTCGGCGGTGACGCGGTCGCCGACCTTCACGCTCTCGACGAAGCTGCCGACCGCCACCACGTCGCCGGCGAACTCGTGGCCGCAGATGAACGGCGGCTTGCAGCGACCGGCGGCCCAGGCGTCCCACTCGTAGATGTGCACGTCGGTGCCGCAGACACCTGCACTGCGCACGCGAATGAGCACCTCGTCGTCGCGGAACGTGGGCTCCGGCACTTCGGTCAGCGCCAGGCCACGCCCCGCCGTTTGCTTCACCAGCGCTTTCATGTCGCTCCCAGGAGAACCGGCGCGCGCGGCATAGCCGCGCGCTGCCGGAGAGATCGTCGGGCTATCGGGATGCTGTTGGAAGGCGAAAAGTCGCATGCGCACGGAGCGCGTGGAAGGCCGGATTTCGACGCGGCGGGGACGCGGAGGCGAGATAATCGCGCGCGTTCTTTATACGCGCTATTGCGCACTTGAATTATCCACGCGTATATTCGCGTGAATACAACGACTTGCGTGTTCTGTCCACATCCGGGCCGCCGTGGTTCTCGCAACACGGCCACAGGGTGCGCAATCCTCATCGGTAACGCGTGGCCATAAAGCGGCACGAGTTCCTCGAGCAGTCCACGGTCGCTTCGGCGACCACCTTTCGCGTGGCGAGCCGCAGTGCGGTTCAGTCCACGGTTTCGTCGTCGCTGCTCGCGCCTGTGCGCGGAGCGACGGCTTGCTCCGCTGTCGCCATCGCGAGGCGTGAGCCGCGCGGCCTCCTGGTCGTCGCCTCCCCCGACACCCTCGGCATGCAATGCCGCGATCGCCGCCGCCCTCGTGGCCTCGCGCGGATCGCCCCTGTCATTCGTGAACGCCTCGTGCGGCCGCGTTACGCTCCTCGCGTTTCTGCGCTGCGCGCTGCTGCTGTCTGGTCCCGTTGCTCGCCAACGCGGACAATCACCTGCACGACTCCTCTGGAGACCGTGTAGCGCAGAAGGCGGCGGTGCCTGCACCGCGCCTTGTGTGAGCTCACCTTTCCACCGGGGGAAAGGGAGTGCGATTTAACCCTCCTCGAGAGGATTTTCGAAATGGCTCCTGCCAAGAAGGCCGCCAAGAAGGCGGCAAAGAAGGGTGGCCGTAAGGTCGCGAAGAAGGCGACCCGCAAGGTCGCGAAGAAGGGCGCGAAGAAGGCCGTGAAGAAGTCGGTGAAGAAGGCGGCCAAGAAGGCGACCCGTAAGACGGCCAAGAAGGTGACCCGCAAGGTTGCCAAGAAGGGCGCCAAGAAGGTGACCCGCAAGGTTGCCAAGAAGGGTGCCAAGAAGGCGGCCAAGAAGGTCGTGAAGAAGGCTGCCAAGAAGGTCGCGAGAAAGGCCACGAAGAAGGTCGCCAAGAAGGCTGCGAAGAAGGGAGCCCGCAAGGCCACCAAGCGCGCCAAAAAGGTTGCCGCTCCGGCTGCTGCCGCCGCGTAATCACCGGTTCGTACCGGTTGCAGGTGTATAAACGCGAAGGCGCCGGCATGTCTGCCGGCGCCTTTCACGTCTGTATGACGCAGGTCACGATGCGGAGGCGAGCTCCTTCAGGCGCGCCGTCTCGCACAGATCGTCGGGGACAGGACCCCAAACGAAGGCGGCAAAACGCGACGGACGATCACCGGGGCCACCATCGGCGATCACGATCCCCATGGGTTCGCGCTGCTGGAGCACGAGGGCTGACTCTTTAAGACGCATAGTGGGTGATCCTCCACCCCGAGTGTGAGTACGGCAGCGTCGCAACACGGCGACGGATATCCCGTTCTATAGCACACAGAGTGCCAGCCCGAATGGATTTGCAAGCCATTGCTATTTAATGACTTAAAAAGAAACGCCGACGTGAGCCCCGTCGGCGGTGTCCTACTGACACGTCACAAAGTCGCTCTTTCTGTGTGCAATCGACACAGATCGCGATGGGTTCCCGCGATTCGAGCGTTTAGGCGACGGCCACGTCTTTGCGCGCCATGAACGTCTCGCGCAGCCCAACCGTCTTCTCGACCGAGATCGTCCATCCGCGGTACCGCGAGCGGAGCTCTTCCAGCGGGAAGCCACCGTGCATGCTTTCGGTGCCGGCCGCGATCGTTTCCACGAGATGGACGCCGCCGTCGACGGTGGCGCTCTGCAGCACTTCGATCACCCGTGCGCGTTCCTGCATGGTGAGGCCGGCGAATGCGGTGGGCGAGCAGACGACGCCATGCAATGCGACGTCGGGCGCCCAGCCACCAAGGTCGGCGCAGTAGCCCCGAACCCGCTCGGTCAGCCCGGCGGCTTCCGCTGCCCGCACAACACGCTCGACGGCGTCCACGGCAGGCTCCACGGCGGTCACCGCGCACCCACGTGCTGCGAGATACAACGCCGGGCCTTCACGTTCCGCCCCGGCCACCAGCACATGCCGATCGCCGGAGTTGGAGAGGGCGCGCACCAGCATCGCGTTGGGGTCAATGCCCCAGTGCTCGGGCTTCTGGTACTGCTCGAGCATCTTGATCCGACGACGCTTCCAGGTGGCGTACGTGGGCACTCGCAGGCGCTTGGTGATCAGCCGGTCGACTTCCTGCCACACAACCATCTCCGTGAGCGCGATCTGATCCTGCTTGCGCAGGACCTCCACGGCTTCGTCGCCGATCTTGAGCAGCGCGCCGCGCGACACCGAGTCCTTGTAGTCCTCGATCTCACCTTCGACGTACAGCTCGTACTCGTACTTGAGCGATCGGGGAGAATGGATAATGGTGCCCCAGCGGTGTTGATGGAATGTGGATAAAGTAGGTGTCTCCGGCTGGAGCGCAAGAGGAAATCACCAACGGATTTGTGATCCCAGAACTTCCAAGTGTCTTTCGGCATTACAGTTGGGATGGTGCCGCGACAGTGCGGTGTGGCAACAGCCGGCCACGCCGTCGTTCGTCCTCGCACTCGGCCAGCCGCCGTCTTCGACTCAGTCTTCCCCCCCGTCTTCGCCCCCGCCGTATGCCCGAGCTGCCCGAAGTCGAATTCGCCGCCACGCGGCTGCGTACCGCGGTGGCTGGGCGCGTCATCGCCCGCCTCGAGGCCCTGCACCCCTCCCAGCAGCGCCATCTGCCGGAGAAGGCCACGCGGGCCGCCGTGGGGCTCACCATTGAGCGCGTGGAACGCCGAGCGAAGATCCAGCTGGTGCATCTGCAGGGCGGGGCCATTCTCGAGGTCCACTTCCGGATGACCGGCGACTGGGAGTTCAGCCGTGTGGGCGAGGCGCCCCCGCGCCACGAGCGGGTGCGCCTGGAAACGGCCGATGGCGTGCGGGTGTCGCTGGTGGATTCGCGAGCCCTGGGCGTGGTGCGCCTGCACGCGCCGGGCGCCTTTGTGCTCCCGCATCTCGGCCCCGAACCGCTCACCGACGACTTCACCGCCGACGGATTACAGACCGCGCTGGCGCGTCGGAGCGGACCGATCAAGCCGGCGCTGCTCGATCAGAAACTGGTGGCCGGCGTGGGCAACATCTACGCGTCGGAAGCGCTCTGGGAAGCGCGCATTCACCCGGCCACCGCGGCCAACACGTTGTCGCGCGAACGCGTGACGCGACTGCGCGATGCGGTGCGCCTCGTGCTCGAGACGGCGCCGACCGAACGGTACTACGGGCGCGACGATGTGAACGAAAACGAGATCTGGCGCGTGTATGGTCGCGACGGAGAAGCATGTCGGCGCTGCGGCGCGTCGCTCAAGCGGTTGCCGCAGGCCGGACGCAGCACGTTTTACTGCCCGCGCTGCCAGCGACGCTGAGCGCGCGCGCCGCTCAGCTCATCGCTTCGAGCAGGGCACCCTTCAGATACCCGGTTTCCGGCACCGTGATGAGTTCCGGATGATCGAGCGGCTGCCCCGTAATCGCGCGCAACGCAAACGCGCGTCCGCTGTCGGCCGAGGCGTCTTGTAGCATCTCGAAGAAATGCCCGCGCGACAGGTGAAAGCTGCAGCTGGCGGTAAACAGCAATCCGCCCGGTGCCAGGAGGCGCATGGCTTGCAGGTTGATGTCTTTGTAGCCGCGCAGCGCACCATCGATGGCACTCTTGGTTTTTGCGAACGCCGGCGGATCGACTACGATCGTGTCGAAGCGACGGCCTTCGCGGTACCACGCGCGCAGCACGTCGAACGCGTCCCCTTCCACCGGTTCGATGTTCGTGAGCCCGTTCCGTTCGGCATGCTCATGCACCCGCGCCAATGCCGGCGCCGACACGTCGAGTGCGAACACCTTGTCGGCTTTCTTGGCCAGATGCAGCGCAAAGCTGCCGTGATACGCAAAGCAGTCCAGCGCCTGCCCACGAGCCAGCGAACCGATCAGCACACGATTTTCGCGCTGATCCAGGAACGCACCCGTCTTCTGACCATCCCATGGGGCGGCCAGATAGCGCACGCCGTGTTCCACCACTTCCACCGTGCGCGGCACCTCGCCGTACAGCAGTTTCACTTCACGCGGCAGCCCTTCGCGACCGCGCGCCGCCGGATCGTTGCGCGCCAAAATGCCCGTGCACTGCGTGAGCTCCACCAGCGACGACACGATGGTGTCGGTCCAAGCATCCACGCCGGCCGAGAGCAACTGTACGACCAGTACGTCACCGTACTTGTCCACCACCAGCGAGGGCAGGCCGTCACCTTCGCCGTGTACCAGGCGATACGCATTCGCATCGCCGGCTAACACCGCACGACGCGCGATCGCGGTGCGCAGCTTCTCGTGCCACCACGCGGCATCAGGTGTGCGCGACCAATCGGTCTCGATGCGCCGCAATGAGATTTCCGACAGCGGACTCCAGAGGGCAAACCCGAGCGGGGCGCCATCCGGACCTTCAATCGGAACGATGCCGGCCGGCGTCGATGGACGATGCTCCACGTCGGAGCGGAAGATCCACGGATGGCCGCCGCGCAGCCGTTGCACGCCCCGACGCGAGATGACGGCCGCCCCCGCGGTACGCGGTGCACGACTCATGTCGTAGGCCCCGGCGCGGGCAGGTATTGGTCCAGTCCGCACTCCGCTCGAATAAGTCGCTCGCGTTGGGTGCGTTCAAAACGCGCATGGTTACGCACAACGGCGTCCTGGTTGGCGGTGCGATGCCACAAGTGAAAGGCCACGGAGGAGAATTTGAGGTTGCGCCGCACGACACCGGCGTTGATGAGCCGCAGGGCAAGCTCGCTGTCCTCGCGGCCCCACCCTTCCATCTGTTCGTCGTAGCCGTTCACTCGAATCAGGTCATCACGCCAGAAGGCCATGTGGCAGCCACGCGTGCGGTGCAATGCGCCCCTGGCGCCGCGGACGAACCGCGACAGCCACGGGGCGTACAGCGCATTCACCCGGTGTGTGACGCCAGGGGAATACCAGCTGAGTGCACCATCCTCGGCCGCGAACAACCGGTTTGTCATGTCGGGTGACAGCAGCGCGCGTGATCCCTGCACGTAGCTGCCGCGCCGGGCGAATCGCAGATGGCCAGCGATGAACTCGGAATGCAAGACGATGTCGCCGTCGATCTGCACCAGGTATTCACCCCGCGCTTGCGCGATGGCCTTATTGCGGATGGCGGCCAAGCGAAACCCCGTGTCCTCATGCCACACGTGCACGATCGGCACCGGGAAGTGCTGCGCCTCGCGCTCAATGAGGCGCCGAGTCTCGTCGTCGCTGCCGTCATCGGCGATCACGACCTCGAGCGGTGGCACGCGTTGCGCACGCACGCTCGCGAGCACGCAGGCCAGTGCCTGCGGCCAGTTGTACGTCGCGATCAGGAGGGAGATCGTGGGGGCGTTGCGCTGCGTCGACGCCACGGCGCTCATTTCGCCTGCTTGGTGCGTTTCGCCCGCTTGATGTCGGCGATCGCCTGCTGATGCTGCGCGAACGTGGTCCGGAATTCGTGGCCGCCATCGGTGCGCGCCACGAAGAACAGATACGGCACATCGGCCGGCGCGAGCGCGGCGGCAATCGAGGCTTCACCGGGCGACGCAATCGGGCCAGGCGGCAGGCCGACGTACTTGTACGTGTTGTACTTCGATTCGACTTCGAGATCCTTGTAGAACACGCGATCCACGTGCTGCGGCAAGGCGTACTGCACGGTGGGATCGGCCTGCAGCAGCATGCCTTTCTTTACGCGATTCCAGTACACCGCCGAAATCAGGGCGCGCTCTTCAGGCTTGCGCGCCTCTTTTTCCACGATGGACGCCATCGTGATGGCATCGTGCCGCGAAATGGTCATCGCCTTCAAACGCGCATCCCACTCGGGCTTCCACACCGACTCGAACCGCTCGAGCATCGCGTTCACCGCTTCACGTGCCGTGGTGCCGTCGGCAAACGCGTAGGTGGCGGGAAAGAGATATCCCTCGAGCGACGCCGCCGGCACATTGAGCCTGCGCCGCCACGTGGTGTCGGTGACGGCCACCCGCACCGAGTCTTCGGAGACCGACAGCGCCTTAGCCAGTACCGGCGCGATGTCACGTAGATCGAACCCTTCGGGGATCATCACGGTGCGCATGATGCCGCGCCCGGTCACGAGCGCATCGAGCACGGAGGCGTAGCCGGCATCCGATGGGAACTGATAGGTGCCAGGCTTGATCGTGCGCGCGCTCCCGGCCGCCGCGGTGTACCAGCGGAACAGCCGGGTCGATCCGATGACCTCGTGCACGGCCAGTGACTCCACCGCGGCGCGCATGGAAGCGCCCTTGGGAATCACCACACGCTCACTGAACGTGGTGGCGTCGCCGCTACCGGCGATCTCGCTGTACGCGAACCATGCGGCCAGAACGAGGACCGCAAGCAGCAGAAGGCGCTTCACGGCGTCGGCGCGCTCACCAACTCGCCCAGCGTGACGCCCTGCGACGACGCCCGCAGCACGCCCTCCAGCAGAATGCAGGCGGCCAAGGCGTCGACCTCTTCCTTGCGACCACGCGTGCTGCCACCCTGTTCCTTGATGCTGCGCAATGCGGCCGACGTGGTGAAGCGCTCGTCCACCAGGCGCACCGGCAGCGACTGACGTGAAATCAGCTTGGCGGCGACATCGCGCACTTCGCGGCAGCGATCGGTTTCCAAACCCGCCGGATCGATCGGTAGGCCGAACACGTAGCCAGCCACACCGAGTTCATCGGCGCGTCGCATCAGTTCGGCGATGGGCGGGCGCTTTCCTGCGCGGCGCGTGATGGCGCCGGCGGCGGAGGCGAGCATGCCCAGTGCATCACTGACGGCCAGCCCGATACGCTTGTCCCCCCAGTCCACGGCGAGGAGGCGACCGGTCGTAGCGTTCATAGCGTGTTAGGCATAAAGGGTTTCAGGGTTCCGCCATTTGGTCGAAGAATTCCTGGTTGGTCTCGGCGCGTTCCATGCGCTTGATCAGGAACTGCAACGCCTCATCGGAGGGCATGTCGGCCAGGAACGCGCGCAACAGATAAATGCGCTGCTGTTCGAAGGGCGTGAGCAACAGCTCTTCACGACGCGTGCCCGACTTGTTGATATCGATGGCGGGGAAGATACGCTGGTTGGCCAGCTTGCGATCGAGCACGAGCTCCATGTTGCCGGTGCCCTTGAACTCCTCGAAGATCAGCTCGTCCATGCGCGAGTTGGTCTCGATCAGGGCCGTGGCCACGATCGTGAGCGAGCCGCCTTCCTTGAGATTGCGGGCCGCGCCGAAGAACGCCTTGGGCTTCTGCATCGCCGAGGCTTCCATGCCACCCGACATGATCTTGCCGCCGGAGGGCGCCACGGCGTTGTGGGCGCGGGCCAGTCGCGTGATCGAGTCGAGCAGAATCACGACGTCCTTGCCCGTTTCAACGAGACGCTTGGCCTTTTCGATGACCATGTCGGCCACCTGCACATGGCGGTCGGCCGTTTCGTCGAAGGTGGAGCAGATGACCTCGGCCTTGGGACAGCTGGCCTGCATGTCGGTCACTTCTTCCGGGCGTTCGTCGATGAGCAGCACGATGAGCGTGATCTCGGGATGGTTCTCGATGATCGCGTTCGCCAGCTGCTGCATGAGGATCGTCTTGCCACCCTTGGGCGGCGCAACGATGAGGGCGCGCTGGCCCTTCCCGAGCGGGGCGATGATGTCGCAGATACGGGTTGCGATTTCGCCGTTGCTCCGCTCGAGGCGGATGCGTTCGTCGGGGTACTTCGCGGTCAGGTTGTCGAAGGCGCTACGCAATTTCGACTGGTCAGGGTCACCACCGTTGATGCGCTCCACCTTGAGGAGCGCGAGATAACGTTCCCACTCTTTCGGCGGGCGGACTTCCCCCATCACCGTATCACCGGTGCGGAGGTCGAAGCGCTTCACCTGCGAAGGAGACACGTAAATGTCGTCCGGGCCGTGCAGATAGTTGAAGTCCTGCGACCGGAGAAAGCCGTAGCCCTCTGGGAGCACTTCAAGGACGCCTTCACCATACAGCGTCGTTTCGGCATCGAGCAGAGCCTGCTCGATCCGGAAGATCAACTCCTGCTTTCGAAGGCCACTGGTACTCGTGACATGCAACGACGCGGCCAGCGCCAGGAGTTCAGGAACCGACTTCCCCTTCAGCTCGGCTACGTGCACTAGGCATTTGGAACGAGAATGACCGCTGGCCGAACGGACGCGCATGGCAGGACTCGAACCTGCGACCTTCTGCTCCGGAGGCAGACGCTCTATCCAACTGAGCTACACGCGCAACGCCGGATCGTGGCATCCCCGAAGGAACACCGGTCGTCGGCTAGATGGGACAAGTTAATCCGCCGGGGACGACTGGGGCAAGGAAGCATCGAGGGATGGGCGGCGGTCGCATGATGCCGCGTGCGTCGTTCCGCCATCGCGCGATGCCGTCTTGACCGCCATACTAATCCCGACTCACCCAGCGGCACATGTTGCCCGTCAGGATGACACCAATGGTGTGCTGTCTCCCGGGGCCGCGTTCCGCTCGTGCTGGTTTCGCTCCACTCGCCCCCAATGCGTACTCCTTCTCGCTCTCGGTCCGTTACTCGACCCTTGTTCGGCCTGCGGGCTGTGGCGCCGGTATTCGCCGCGCTCGTGCTCGTCGGATGCAACCAAAGCGATACGGCTGCGTCGACCGATTCCGCCACCGCCACCGCCGCGCAGGAAGCGGCCGAGGAAGCCGGTCGCCCGGCCCTCGCACTACCGGTGATGGCGGAGGAAGCGCGCGACGGCGACCTGGTGCTGCGGGTGACGACCACGGGCCAGATCCGCTCCGATGCGGCGGTGAAGCTACGCGCCGAAGTGGCGGGCACGGTGGCGCAGCTGGTGGTGCGGCCGGGCCAAGCGGTCACCAAGGGGCAGGTGCTCGCCCGTTTGGATGGGTATCCGTTTGACCTCTCGGTGCGCGACGCCCAGGCCAGCACGGACGAAGCCGAACAGCGCTTTTTGGAGAGCTTTGTGCCCGAGTCGGTGGTGACCGGTCGCGGCCCCACGCCCGAGCAGCGCAAGGCACTCATGAACAAGGCCGGCTTGGTGGGTGCGCGGTTGCGCCTCGAGCGTGCCCGGTACGAACAGGATCGCGCCACGATCCGCAGCCCGGTGAACGGTGCCATAGACGCCATCGAGATTTCGGCCGGCGAGAAGGTCAGTGCAGGGCAGGCGCTGCTCACGGTAGTCGACACCCGCAATCTTCGCATCGAAGCGCAGGTGCTCGAACACGACTTACCCTTGGTGCGGGTTGGGGGAGAGGCGAGCATCAGCAGCGCCGGCGCGCCGGGGAGACTGCTGCGTGGTCGCGTGGATGCGCTGTTGCCGCTGGTGGATTCCGTCACGCGCGCCGGCCGCGCCATCGTGCGCGTGCAGGGCGATGGCACACTACGCCCCGGCATGTATGCCGACGTGCAGCTCGAGGCCACCCGATTGCCGAGACGCCGCATGGTGCCGTCGCGGGCCGTGATCGAGCGCGATGGCCGGCCGCTGGTGTTCGTGGTGAAAGACGGCCGCGCGCAGTGGACGTATATCGTGCCTGGTCGCACGAATGGCATCGATACCGAAGTGCTCCCCGACTCCACCACCGGACAGATTCCGGTGAATCCCGGCGATCAGATCATCACCGAAGGACATCTCACGCTCACGCATGATGCGCCGGTGCGGGTGACGGCGCCGCGCGAGTCGGGTGATACCGCCCGTCTCGATCGTGCGCCCAAACTCAAGCGATAAGGAGGGCGGCGCGTGAGTCTCGCCGCCTATGCGGTGCGTCGCCCCGTGGCGACGCTCTCCGCCATTCTGGCCGTGGTGCTACTCGGCTCGGTATCGCTGAGCCGGTTGCCGGTGTCGTTGCTCCCCGATGTGTCGCTGCCGGTGCTCACCATTCGCACCACGTACTCCGGCGCCGCGGCGCCCGAAGTGTCGCGCTTTGTCGCCGAGCCGATTGAAGAAGCGATTGGGGCCACTCCGGGGCTGACCGAGCTGCGCAGCGTGAGTCGCAACAATGAAGTGACCACCACCGCGCGCTTCGAGTGGGGCACCGACATGCGCGCCACCGTGCTGTCGGTGCGCGAACGGCTCGATGCGGCGCGCAGTCAGCTGCCCGAGCGCGCCGACCGCCCCACACTGCTCACCAGTGATCCGGGTGAGCGGCCCATCGCGGTGCTGGCCATCAAGCAGTCGGCATCGCAGGTGGCGAAGGATTCGCGGGCACAAGGCGGTGGCGACCTGCGGAGCTTGGCGCGCACGGCCACTGAAGTGCACGCACGACGGCTCGAACAAATCGAAGGCGTATCAAGTGTGGCCGTGGTGGGCGCACCCGACGATGAAATTCGCGTGGAGCTCGACCCCGAGAAGCTGCGCGCGCTCGATCTCACGCCGGAGGATGTGGCGGCTGCAATCCGGGCCGAGAATGCCACCGGCGCCGGCGGCACCATTCGGAAAGGACAGTTCCGCTTCTCGGTGAGGGCGCTCACGGAGTTTCGCAATCCGTCGGAGATTCTCGACACGCCGATCGGACGCGTAGGCGCGGGCATCACGCTGCGGGACGTGGGCACGGTGTCGTTAGGGCTCGCCGATCCGCAAACGCTCACGCGTCTCGATGGCACGTCGGCGATCGGCATGGTGGTGTACAAAGACGCCGGCTCGAACACGGTGGCGGTGACGCGTCGTATGACCGACGCCATCGCGCAGCTGGAAAAAGAATTTCCCGGCGTGTCGATGACCGTGGTGGCGGCGCAGGCCGACTTCGTGGTGGACGCACTCTCAAACTTGGGTCAGGAGATCGTGGCCGGCGGGCTGTTATCGCTGCTGGTGATCTTCGTGTTTTTGCGCGATTGGCGGTTGTCGCTAGCCATCGGAGTCACGGTGCCGCTGTCGGTGCTGATGGCGCTGGTGGCGCTGCAGGCGCTGGATGTGTCCATCAACGTGCTGAGTTTAGG
>NSHR01000049.1 GCA_002737115.1 Gemmatimonadota bacterium
CGAGCCCGCGCGCGTGGGCACGTCGAACACCGTGCCGGCGCCCGAGCAGACGCGCCGCATGCGCGGCATCATGATTCAGGCGACGCTGTGGGGAATGGACGGCAAGCGGTCGGCGAGCGAGCGTCGCTTTTACCGCGCGCAGACCACGGGCGAGGCACTGGGTCGGCAGTAAGTCGCTCGGTGTTGGTGCCGTATCGGCGGGGCGTGAGCACATCGTGCAGGCGCCCCGCTCGCAATTCGAGCAGGCGAATCGTGGGAGAGGTGGTGGCTGGGGTATCCAGCGCGTAGTCCGCGCGTGGCTCGTGCGTCGCGCGTACCAACCGTGGGCGAGGGTCGTGGTCGGTGCGCGCAGACATCGATGAAGAGGCGATCACCATGCCGTCGCGTCGTTCATGCGCGTGCCGTCCCCATTGTCGCCATTCGGCCGCTTCGCGAGGCGTGACCGCGCCGGTGCGTGAGGCGCGCAGCAAGTACAACGTGCGCGAGGTGGGCGCACTCGGGGGCACGTGCGCTTCCTGCCAGCCACGCAGGATTTCGTGCACCGCGTCGGCCGGGAGCGCCGCGCGACGAATCCGAAGTCCCGGCGCGGCGTCGCGCATCGAGCGCACGTAGCGATGGCCTGGCGAGTGCTCTCGACCAGCCAGCGCCGCCAGCAACATCGACTGGGCGAGGGCCTCCGGCGCGTGCACGAGCAGCAGCTCACCGGCGTGAATGTGCACCGTGACGTCGTCGAGCACTCGCACACTAATGGCGCAGCGTCCGGGCACACCCGCCGAGATTTCGGCGCGCGCGCGCGCCACCGAAAGGAGTCGTGGTTTCGTCATGGGCGACACGATGTGACCGTGTCGCCCATCGCGTGTCACCCGAATATTGCGGGCGGGATCAAAACGGTGCGATCCGCGACGCGATCCGCGACGCGCTCCACATGAAACGCCGCGATGGCTTCGGCGATGACGAGTGGTTCGTAGCGCACGGGATCGGTCGTGGGCAGACCGGTCTCCGCACGAGCACGCTCGATCGCCTCGCGTGCCTCGCGGTCGTCGAGGTCAAAGGTGTTGAGTGCGATCGCGATCACGGGTGACGGCCGGAGGGGCTCCATGGCCGATTCGTAGAGGCGGATCATCTCACTGAGCGACGGGATCGGTACCCACGGATTGCGGTGTATCGTGGTGCGCGACGGCTGCGCACAGAGCACCATCGCATGCGGCAGCGCGCCGTGCATGAGCCCGAGCGTCACGCCAGAGTAGGCGGGATGAATAATTGACCCCTGCCCTTCCACCAACACGATATCCGCCTCCGCCGCCGCCTCGATCGTGAGCGACTCGGCGGCACCGGCAATGAAATCAGCGATCACCGCATCGACGGCGATGCCGCGCCCCTCCACCAGAATGCCCGTCTGCCCAGTGGCGGCAAAATTCACGCGATGGCCAAGTTGCCGCACGGACGATTGCACCTGGAGCTGCGCCGTCATCTTCCCGATGTTGCAGTCGCTGCCGACGGTGAGCACAATCGTGGCGTCAAGATCGCGACCCCGGCCTGACGCGACCTCGAGTCCCGTCGGTGCGCGACGCAGATCGCGGATCGTCGCGCCGGACGCCGCGGCCAGCGCGGCGAATTCGCGGTCATCACCGAGCAACGTGTGGAGGCCACTCCAGACATCGAGACCGGCGCGCAGTGCATCGCTCACCATTGAGCGCCACGCATCGGGGAACTGGCCTCCCGCGGGCGCGATACCGATCAGCAGCGCGGTGGGATGCTGTGCCATGCCGGCCTCGAACGACGCGACGACTGGAATGTGACCGCCGAAGCCGAGCACGTCGTGCGCGGTGCGACCGGCGGTTCCACTGTCCAGGACCGCGGCCACCTCATCCGGGATGTAGCGGATGCAGGCGTTGGCGGTCTTGGAGCTGAGCGGGCCGAAGCTGCCTTCGGCGAGGATGAGAAAACGACGCGACAGTGCCATGATGCGAAGGGGCAAATACGCCAACGGCGGCCCCGGAAAGGGAGCCGCCGTTGGCGACCGGAAGGGATACCGGAAATCTACCGCTGAATCACGACCTCGGCGGAATACCGCTGAGCCGCTCGATTTCGGCGATCAACGCGGCGTCGCCGGTCTTGGCCTGTTCGGCCGCCGCAGCAGCGGCGGCAACGGTCGCCGCATCCGGACCGGCCGCCAACCTTGCGGGAGCGGCTGCGTCGGTGGCACCGGCGGCGAGTTGACGCGACGCGGCGGGAGCGCCGGCCGCCAACATGCCCATGCGCTGCTTGAGCTGGAGCAACTGCTGATCGGCGTTCACGCCACCCGATGCACGCTCGAGTTGCTTGAACTCACCGGCAAGTCGATCGCCGCTAAACTCCTCGTCGATTTCCTGCGCGGCCTGCAGCTGCCGTTCGTTCGACGTGATCTTCTCTTCCATGCGATTAAACGCATCGAACGCCGAATTGTCGGAGAGACCGGACATCGTCTGCGAGATGCGCGCCTGCGCTTCGGCCCGCCGCTGACGGGCGAGCAACAGGTTCTTCTTGCGCTTCGCCTCTTCGATCTTGTCGTTGAGGTCACGGAGAGACTGCTTGAGCTTCTCCGTTTCCATGCGGTGCGTTTCCCACGTGCTGGCGAGCTGCTGACCGTGCTCGAGGTGCTCTTGGCCGCGGAGCAGCGCCTGCTTCGCCAGGTCGTCGCGTCCTTCTTGCACGGCGAGCATCGCGCGACGCTCCCATTCATCAGCGGACTTGAACTCTGCGTCGGCCTGGTCCTTCAGGCGCTTTTCATCGGCGATGGACGCGGCAACCTGCTGCTTGGCCTTGGCCAGCTGGTTGCGCATGTCGACGATGATCTGATTGAGCATCTTCTCGGGGTTTTCTGCCGAGGAGATGAGCTCATTCAGATTCGACTTGATGAGAGTCGACAGACGGTCGAAAATACCCATGGTTCAGCGAGCCTCGCGGAAGGCGGCCAGCTCACGAAGATGCGATGTGAGCGAGAGAGTCATGCTTTCGTACGACGCGAGAAATTCCTCGAAATCGAGATGCGCGAGTTCGAGGGCCTCGGTCAGTACGACGTTGTCCTGATCGATGCCGTACGAGCCGTGCAGCAGATCGCTGGCATTGAGCTCGAGCAGGCGACGGTTGAGTGCGGCCGCGTGGACAGGGGCCGCAGGGAGTGGCATCACCTTTACCCGCAGCAACAGCACCGGCGGGTTGTGTGTGACGACGACGTCGAATTCCAGCGCGCCGCTGGGGCGCACGAGCCACAGCCCCGGCTCCAGTTCCTGATGGGAGGCGCCGTCGGCACTCAGTCGATCGAGGAATGCCTCGATATCTTCTCGCGTGATCATGTTCGATTCCTTGAGGTTCGGATATCGGTCCGTACGGCGGCACCCGCCCATTCGTTTCGTCGGGCGTGTCGAATGGTACCGCTGAATGATGGCCATTGCAGCACCGGAGCGGCAGACCGGAGGCGGTCGTACTAGGGACAGCGTCCCCGATAGAGGCTGGCACCGCGCCCCTCGTTGGCGATCAGGAGCCGCCCATCGGGAAGCCAGCTGATCCCCTCAGCACCCCGTTCACCCGGCGGAACGGCGCAGCGCGCCAACTGCGCTCCCGGTCGACCGGTGACCGGGTCGGCATCAAAGACATAGACCGACCCGTAGGTCAGGATCGCCAGCCGACGGCGGCCATCGGGTGTGACCGACGACAGCGAGGCGTCGGTGACCCAATCCCGTGAGACGGACGCTTGGGGTACGATCGGCAGCGAGTCTACCAGCTCCGCGGTGGCCGTGGCGGCGGACCCACTGGCCCATGCGGACGCTGGCACGCGATAGAGCCGCGACGGTCGCGGCCTGCCCTTCGCATCGACCTGCGGCCGCTTCGTGGCGAACCACACGCTCGTGTCGGGCGCGACCCACATCGCTTCGACGTCGCGTGCGCCGCCGGCGTACACGATGCGGCGCACCGTGGCGGATTCGGTCACCCGCGCGGTGGAGATCGGCGATGGAACACGCCATACCCGCACGTAAGACCGCCAGGCAACGTTGTCGCCGACATCGCCGATATAGAGACATTCGCCGCGCGGGCACGGTCCGCTCGCGATCGCTTCCCAGTCGGTGTTGTCGGCATCGCGCACCTGAACGGCGCCGCGCGGCGCACCGGTCGAATCGTAGGCGAAGAGCATCGCCGCATGGCCGCTATCGTTTTGCGACCAGAGCACTCCCGGCTCCGTCGTACTGGCCACGACGCCAGACGCTTCGGTGAGCCTCCGGTCGCCAAACTCGCCGGCCCGCACCAGTTCGCGGAGCGGCGGCTCACCGGGCACCGTCCAGCGGCCGTTCTTCGATTCCGTCGTGCGGCCTCTGCAGCCGCCCGTGAACACGCCCGTGAACGCCCACGTGAGCGACAGCGCGAGCCAACACGCCGTCGACCGCTTACTCACCGGCGCGCTTGATCTCGTAGAGCCGTTCCTTCGCGAGTCGACGCCCGGTTGGTGTGGCCGCGAGTCCGCCGCCAGCGGTTTCCCGATAGCGCACGTCCATGTGCTTCCCGATCTCGCCCATCGTATCGATGACTTCGTCCGCCGGAATAGCGAACTCGATACCGGCCATCGCCATCTCGATGGCCGCCATGGCGATCGCGGCGCCGGTCGCGTTGCGAAACACACAAGGCAGCTCAACCAGCCCGCCGAGCGGGTCGCACACGAGCCCGAGTGTACCCTGCTGCGCGAGCGCCGTGGCATGTCCGACCTGACGCGGCGAGCCGCCCAGCATCTCTACCGCTGCCCCTGCAGCCATTCCCGCCGCCGCACCGGTCTCGGCCTGACAGCCACCCTCGGCGCCCGACAACGACGCCCGTTCAGCCACGACGGCACCGATCAGCCCCGCCGTCGCGAGCGCGTCGATGACCCGCTCGTCGTCGATCCCACGGGCCTTTGCGATGCCGGTGAGCACCGCCGGCAACACACCGGCCCCGCCCGCAGTCGGTGCCGCGACAATGACGCCCATGGCCGCGTTGACTTCCTGCACCGCAATGGCGCGCGCGAGCACGTCACGAAACGGCGTGTTGGCCAGCGGGCCGTCGGGTCCGGTGCGCAGCTTCGCGGCGTCACCCCCCACCAATCCCGACGACGACTTGAGATCACCGACCATACCGCGATCGACGGCCGCTCGCATGACCACCAGTGCACGACGCAAGGCATCGCGGATGCTCTGCACCGTGCGTCCTTGATCTTTCGCTTCCGCTTCGAGTGCCACCTGCGACAGCGTGACACCGCGCGCTTCCGCGTCTCGAATGGCATCGGCCAGAGCGCGATACATCAGGCACCCACCTTGTCGAGACGGAACGCCCACTTCACCCAGCTGAGCGTGCGGATCGCATCGCGCACCGACTCATCTGGTTGCTCATCGACTTCGATGACCATGAAGGCGTCACCGCCGCGTTCTTTTCGCGAGAGCTTCAGCGTGGCGATGTTGCAGCTGGCCTCGGCGAGAATGCCGGCGATGCGGGCGACGGAGCCTTTCACGTCTTCGGCCACCAGCACGATCGTGTGAAGGTTACCGTGAATTTCCACCGGATAGCCGTCGATCTCGGTGACGAGAACTCGTCCGGCTCCCAGCGAGGCGCCCACCATCTGCGCCGTGCGCTCACCGCGCTCGAGCGTGATGCGCACCGTATTGGGATGTGCGTCGTCGCCGAGCGATGTTTTCTCGAATGCGTACGCCAGTCCTTCGCGCTCCATCATGTCGAGCGCCGTTCGCAGGCGTTCGTCGTCGGGACGGAATCCCATGAGGCCGCCCACGATCGCTTTATCGGTACCGTGCCCTTCACCGGTGCGAGCGAACGAGCCGTGCAATTCGATGTGTGCCTTTTCCGGCGTGCCGCCGACGAGACAGCGCGCGAGCAGACCCAATCGACAGGCACCGGCCGTATGTGAGCTGCTCGGTCCGACCATGACGGGACCGATGATATCGAGAAGAGAGACCATGGAGGGAATGTACCCGCCCTCGAGACGAGACAATAGAAAGCCGGCGTCGTTCCGGTTACCGGCTGGCGAGCATGGGCGCCAGATATCGACCCGTGTGGCTCGCCTTTACGCGGGCGACCGCCTCGGGAGTGCCCTGCGCCACGATGGTACCGCCGCGCACACCGCCCTCGGGTCCAAGATCGACGACCCAGTCGGCAGTCTTGATCACGTCGAGATTATGCTCGATGACCAGCACCGTGTTGCCGCGTTCCACGAGTTTGTGCAGCACACCCAGCAGCACCCGCACATCTTCGAAGTGCAGTCCGGTGGTCGGCTCGTCGAGGATGTATAGCGTGCGTCCGGTGTCACGCTTCGAGAGCTCGGTGGCCAGCTTCACGCGCTGTGCTTCACCACCAGAGAGCGTGGTCGCGCTTTGCCCCAGGTGGATATAGCCCAACCCGACATCGCGCAGCGTCTCGAGCTTCTGCAGGATGCGCGGCTGATTCTCGAACGTCGTGCAGGCTTCTTCGACGGTAAGATCGAGGATCTCGGCAATACTGCGACCGCGGAAGTGCACTTCCATCGTTTCCCGATTGAATCGCTTGCCTTTGCACACGTCGCACGGCACGAAAACATCGGGGAGGAAATGCATTTCGATCTTCACGAGTCCGTCGCCCTGACAGCTCTCGCACCGTCCGCCCTTCACGTTGAACGAGAAGCGACCGGGCCCGTAGCCGCGGATCTTGGCCTCTGGGAGCTCGGCGAACAGTTCGCGCACCGGCGTGAAGATGCCAGTGTACGTGGCGGGATTCGAGCGTGGCGTGCGACCGATAGGGCTTTGGTCGATGTCGATGATCTTGTCGAGATGCTCCAGACCGGTGACGCGCGCATGCGCCCCCGGCAGCACCCGCGCCCGGAAGAAATGGCGGGACAGCGTGCGCTGGAGAATGTCAGAGACCAGGGTGGACTTGCCCGAACCAGAGACGCCGGTGACCGCGACGAACAGGCCCAGCGGGAACTCGGCCGTGACATCGCGCAGGTTGTGTTCACGCGCGCCGTGCACCGTGAGCAGGCGTGCCGCGTCGCGCGGACGACGGTGCCGCGGCACGTCGATGCGACGCGTACCGCGCAGATACTGTCCCGTAATCGAGGCGGGGGTGTTGATCACATCGTCAACCGAGCCAGCCGCGATGACTTCGCCGCCATGCTTGCCAGCGCCCGGACCGAGATCGATGAGGTAGTCGGCCTCGCGAATCGTTTCTTCGTCGTGCTCGACGACGATGACCGTGTTGCCGAGATCACGGAGCTGCTTGAGCGTGTCGAGCAACCGCCCGTTGTCGCGCTGGTGCAGGCCGATGCTGGGTTCGTCGAGGATATACAGCACGCCGACGAGGCGTGAGCCGATTTGGGTGGCCAGCCGGATACGCTGTGCTTCGCCGCCGGAGAGCGACTCGGCGCTGCGGTTGAGCGTGAGGTAGTCGAGTCCGACATCCACCAGAAAGCGCAGCCGTTCGCGCACTTCCTTGAGAATCGGCCCGGCGATGCCGGGATCGAGACCGGGATGTCCGGCGCTGCGGACGGGTACGGTTTCGAAGAAGGCGAGCGAATCGACCACGCTGCGCTCGACGACCTGCCCGATGTTGAGGCCGTGCACGGTGACCGCCAACGATTCGGGGCGCAGGCGGCGGCCTTCGCAGGCCGGGCACGGTCCGGCCACCATGAACGATTCGAGATCGAGACGCACACCGTCGGAGCTGCTTTCGTCATAGCGCCGCTGGACGTGAGCGACGATGCCTTCCCAGGTGCTCTCGGCGGCGACCTTGGCGGCCGTTTTGGCGGCGGTCTTGGCGGCGGCGCCCTTCACCGCCTTCTTGACGGCCTTGCGTGCACGCGGCGGCGCATCGCCGACGCCTTGCAGCAGCTGCTGACGCACCTTCGCGGGAATTTCCCCCCACGGCTTGTTGAGATCGAAGCCGAATTGCTTGGCGAGGCCGGGGAGAATCACCTTGCGCATGTAGCCATCGGGCTCGCCCCACGGCAGCACGACGCCCTCAAGGATCGAGATGCTCGGATCCCCCAAGACCAGATCCTCGCTGACCGTGCGCGTGGTGCCGAGCCCGCTGCACATCTCGCAGGCGCCGAACGGCGAGTTGAAGGAGAAGTGACGCGGCTCGAGCTCCGGCATGGAGATTCCACACGCCGGACAGCCATAGCGCTCCGAAAACATTTCCGTGACCGGCTCGGGCGCGTCATAGCGCACGACTTCAGCGAGCCCTTCGGACAACCGCAGCGCCGTCTCCACGGAGTCGGTGATGCGACCACGATCTTCGGTGCGCACCACCAATCGATCCACGACCACGGAGACCGAGTGATTCACCCGGCGGTTGAGTTTTGGCGGATCGGCCAGTTCGATGAGTTCACCATCGACGACCGCGCGCACAAACCCCTGCTTGCGTGCGCTCTCGAACAGGTCCTTGAACTCACCCTTTCGCTCCTGCACCAACGGCGCGCGAATTTCGAGGCGCGTGCCCTCAGGCCACGCCAACACCATTTCGGCGATCTGCGTGGGGCTCTGCTGTTGCACGGCGCGCCCACAGTTGGGACAGTGCGGCGTGCCAGTGCGCGCGTACAACAGCCGCAAGTAGTCGTACACCTCGGTCACGGTCCCGACGGTGGAGCGCGGGTTGTGACCGGCCGACTTTTGCTCGATCGAGATGGCGGGCGAGAGTCCCTCGATGGCGTCGACATCGGGCTTCTCCATGAGCCCCAAGAACTGTCGCGCGTACGCGGAGAGCGACTCGACATAGCGTCGCTGCCCTTCAGCGTAGATCGTATCGAACGCGAGCGACGACTTTCCCGAGCCGGACAAGCCGGTCACGACCGTCAGCTTATCGCGCGGGATGGTGACGCTGATGTTGCGGAGATTGTGCTCACGGGCACCGCGCACCACGAGCGCATCGGACGGACGGACCGGTTCGGACATAGTCCCTGAAGGTGCGAGAACTGAGCGGGCAAGACAACCCCGCCACCGTGCGAATCGGGGCCGGCGATCCGCGGGCTTTGTGGTTTCGGCGGTCCAGCCGCTAGGTTCTGCCGCGATGGCCAAACGACGCCCACCCTCGATCGACCTCACGGTCGCGCCCGATGCCGCCATGGCGTTTCGCCGTCGACTGCATGGGTGGTTCAAGAAGCATTCGCGCGACCTGCCATGGCGTCAGACGCGCGACCCATACCGGATTCTGGTATCGGAGCTGATGCTCCAGCAAACGCAGGTGTCGCGGGTGCTCGATTTCTATCGGCGATTTCTCGATCGGTTTCCCGATCTCTATTCCCTGGCCGACGCGCGACCGAAAAAAGTGATGGACGCGTGGGAAGGGCTGGGCTACTACGCACGCGCGCGGAATCTCCATGCGCTCGCAAAGCACGTGACCACCGAACAGGATGGCGTGATTCCGAGCGAGCCGATCGCGCTGCGTGCACTGCCGGGCGTGGGCGCCTATACGGCTGGTGCGGTCGCGTCGTTCGCGTACGAGAAGCGCGCGGCGTTGGTGGACACCAATGTCGCGCGCGTGCTGCAGCGGGTGTTTGCGCCGCAGCTGGATCCGAAGTCTGGACCCGGTCTCAAGCAGCTATGGCTCATCGCCGAGCAGCTGCTCCCCCGCACGGGGAAAACCACGTGGACGCACAATCAAGCGCTAATGGAACTGGGCGCACTGGTGTGCACGGCGCGCGTGCCACGATGCGGGATCTGCCCGGTAACGGCGGACTGTGCCACGTTCCCGCGGTTGGAGGCGGCCGCAGCGCTGGCCGCCACAGCGGACGCGCCGCCCACCCGGAAGGGCAAGCGGCGCGGCGCGGCAACGGGGTGAGACCGCTCGGCCCGCCCTAGGCGGCCGCGAGGTGGTCGCCGCAGCCCGTGCAGAATCGCGAGCCAATGTAATTGACCGTGGTACCGCACTTCGCGCATGCCCCGGGCAGATACAGCCCACAGCTCGAGCAATACGTGGCATCGGGTTCGGGCCGTGGCCCGCAGGCGCCGCAGGAGCGCTGATTCGCGCGCGCCCGCCGGATTGCCGCCTCCACCGGGTCGGCCGCGT
Organism: Gemmatimonadota bacterium; assembly: GCA_002737115.1. Classification (GTDB taxonomy): domain Bacteria; phylum Gemmatimonadota; class Gemmatimonadetes; order Gemmatimonadales; family Gemmatimonadaceae; genus Gemmatimonas. Next base: position 10,051 of record NSHR01000049.1, read on the forward strand.
CGGCAGGGCTCAACCCCGGTACAAGAACGGGCACCGCCGCGGCGTCCCGAGCATCGGCCGCGCGCAGCTCGGCCAACGCCTCACGCGTGTAGCGCGTCTTGAGCTCGGCGTAGTCGCTGTCCGACAGCTTGCCCGTTTCACGGTCGAATTCAATTTCGCGAAGGGCGGCCACCGCACCGTCCAGCTGCTCTTCTTGGCGCCCCAAACGCTTGGCGCGCGCCGCCTTGATGCGCGCCGCCTCGGCTGCGGCCTTCTGCTCATCCTCCGCTCGCACTTCGGCTTCACCGCTCAGCAGCGGCGAGAGCACCAGCGTGAGCGCGCCGAGCGCCAGCACCGTCCCCACGACCAGCGGAACGGCACCATCCGGCAACGCGACCAGCGACATCAGCGCTCCTCCCGCAGGGCGGCCTGAAGGCGCGCCAGTTCATCGGGGGTGGCATCGATCGACGAGTCGATCGGCGTCGGCTCCGACGCTCGCTTCGCCGCCGCCACATCGGCATTGCGACGCCAGCCGCGCAGTAAGGCGCCGATCGCGACCGCGCCGAGCGCGAGCGCCGCGAACGGCGCGAACCACGCGAGCAGGTTGAAGCCCTGCTTGCGCGGCTGCATCAGAATAAAATCGCCGTAGGTCTGCGTCATCGCGGCCATGATTTCGTCGGCGCTGTGGCCGCCGTCGACGAGCCGCTGAATGTCGCCATGCACCGCCGGCGAGATGCCACAATTGAAGTCGGTGGTCCGACACGTGTAGATGTCGAGCGTGCAGGGACAGGGACAGGCAAGGTTGCGCTCGAAGGCTTCGAGCTGCTTCTCATCCATCTGCTTCACCGCATTCGACTTGGCCGGTCGCACGACGGGCTTGTACGAATCGGATGTCATCTGTTCGCCGCCGGGCGCGGTCGCCGGCTGAGGCGTAGCCGCGTCCTGCGCCCACGCCGTGCGAGACATCAGGAACGATCCGGCCGCGACCATGGCCACCGAGCCGCCGCGCGTGAGGAACCGCCGACGACTGGTGATCGCCGCCTCATGCGACCACTCGCGTGATTCACTCACGCGCCCGCACCGACCAACGTCATGGTCGACTCCGACGGCAACTCCGCCACATAGCCACCTTCGCGCTCGGTGCGCACGGCCTGCGGCCACATCACGATCAATCCGCCGAACGCCATGATGATGCCGCCAAACCACACCCACCACACGAGCGGGTTGAAGTTGATGTGAATGGCTGCCGTCTCGCGATCGACCGCGCCGGTGAAGACGAGATACACGTCTTGTTTCGGCGACTCGAGAATGCCGACTTCGGTGGACGGTTCGAAGGTCGGCTCACCGGCGGCGTTCACATGCTGACGCTTTTCGCTGGACAGAATGCCCATGCTCTTACCGTCGCGCGTCACGTTGAACGACGCGGCCACGACCCGGCGATTGAGCTGTTCGAACGAGGAGATGCCCTGACTGGTGAACACCCACTCACTGCCGTAGGCATCCTTCGCCTTGACCGACTCCCCGGCCTTGAGCGTGGCGGTGAGATCTTTCTTGAACATCAAGCCGGCGAACGCGCAGAACAGAATCGCCACGCCGAAGTGCACGATGTACCCACCGTAGCGACGACGGTTGCGGCCGATCAGGCGCATGGAGGCGCCGAACAGTCCCTCGCCATACATCCGGCGGCGTGCGCCAATGCCCTTCACAAACTCCTGAATGATCGTGCCGAAGACGAAGCCGGCCAGCAAGTACGACACAAGGGCGTACATCTGGCGCATGCCCATCGCGAACAGCACGGTGAACGTGACCACACCGGAGATGACGGGCCAGGTGAACTGGCGCTTGAGATTCGACGTGGAGGCGCGACGCCAGGCAATCAGCGGACCGATGCCGGTAAGCGCGAGCAGCAGCAGACCAAGCGGGCCGTTCACCGCGTTGAAGAACGGCGGGCCCACCGTGATCTTGTCGCCCTTCACCCACTCGCTGAGAATCGGAAAGAGCACGCCCCACAGGGTGGCGAAGCAGATGCCGATCAACACGAGGTTGTTGTACAGAAACGCCGCCTCGCGGCTCACCATGCTTTCCAGCTCGGCGTTCGCCTGCAGATCGTTGAGGCGCGTGGACACGAGATACGCCGTGGCGACTGCCGCGAAGATGAGGAACCAGAGGAACCAGTCACCCACGGGCGACTGCGCAAAGGCGTGCACGCTCTCGATGATACCGCTGCGCGTGATGAACGTGCCGAGGATCGTGAGCAGGAACGACATCGCCACCAGTGTCACGTTCCACTTGCGCAGCATGCCGCGCTTTTCCTGGATCATGATGCTGTGCAGGAACGCCGTGATCGTGAGCCATGGCAGGAAGGACGAATTTTCGACGGCGTCCCACGCCCAATAACCGGCCCAGCCGAGCTCCACGTACGCCCACCACATGCCGAGAATGATGCCAATGGTGAGGAAGAACCAGGAGAGCAAGGCCCAACGGCGGACGGCGCCCAGCCACTGGGTGTCGAGCTGTCGCGTGACGAGCGCACCGATGGCGAAAGCGAACGGAATCGCCGTGCCGACGAGCCCCAAGTAGAGCATGGGCGGATGGATCGCCATGCCCGGGTTCTGGAGCTGCGGATTCATACCGCGCCCTTCGGGCGGAATCCAGTCGAGGCGCTCGTACGGATTGGCGCCGAAGCACATGGTCATCAGGAAGAACAGGCAGATGATGCCCAAGGTCCCGGTGACATACGGCATCATCGCCCGGTTCGTCTTGCGATTCGTGAAGACCGCAATGGCCGAATAGGTGGTGAGAATCAATGCCCAGAAGAGCATCGACCCGGACTGCCCGGCCCAGAAGGCCGTGAAGGTATAGATCTTCGGGAGGTTCGAGCTCGTATACGAGGCCACGAACTTGATCGAGAAGTCGTGCATGAACAGGGCGGTCCACAGCCCGATGGACGCGAGCAACGTGAAGCCGAATGTTGCGTACAGCGCCCGCTCACCGCTCTTCACGAGATCGGGGCGCCCTTGCAGGCCCCCGGAGAACGACACAGTCGTCGTCCAGGCCGCCATCAACAGGGCGACCCAGAGCGACAGTTCACCAACGAGAATCATGGGGCCTCGCGCTTTCGCGCAGGCGCGCGACTGTTACGCGCTGGGGGTTGCCGACGTGCCCTGCTTGTAGCCGGGCGTGTCCTTGTACTTCTCGGGAGCGTTTTCGTAGCGCGACGCGCACTTGGCCAGCAGCGTGGTGGCCTGAAAGGTGCCATTGGCATCGAGTCGCCCCTCGACTACCACATCCACTCCATCGGTGAACGTATCCGGTGCGATGCCTCGGTACTGCACGTCGTACGTCTTGGAGCCGTCGGTCATTTTGAAGGTGAGCGACCGGCCCGACGGGTCACGTACAATGGTGCCGCTGACGACGCGGGCACCGACCTTCACGCCCGTATTCACGAAGCGCGGGTTGTCGGAGACTTTGCTCGCGAGCTCACCCGGCGTGAGATAGTAGGTGGCCGTCTCATCGATCGAGCTGGCCATCAGATAGCCGGCGGTGCCAAGCACCAGCACGCCGCCGAACAGAAATTTGTTTCGAGCTTTCACGGGACCCGTCCTCGTCATCCGGATGGTGTTCGTGGAACATAGCAGTGGGACGGTTGTGCGTCAGGTAGGCAGTCAACGATCTCAACCAGTGCAGTGTGCCCGATCGGTGTCACCGATCGGTGTCGCGGGCCCAGCTGAGCGCGCCCCGAACGGCGCGCCGCCATCCGGCATAGCCCGCGGCGTAGCCCGCGGTGGCCGTGGGGTCTCCGGTTGGGGTGAACCGTGTGAAATGACGCGCGGCCAGAAATTGGTCCCCGTTCGCCCAGAGCCCGGCGGCCAAGCCGGCCAAACCGGCCGCCCCCAGCGCCGTGGTTTCCACGATGTCGGGGCGCTCGACCGGCACGCCGAGCAGGTCGGCCTGGAACTGCATGAGCCAGTCGTTGGCGGAGGCGCCGCCATCGACGCGCAGCCGATCGAACGGCACGCCACCCTGCGTGCGCATGTCCCCGAGCACGTCGTAAGTGGCGTAGGCCATGGCCTCCAGTGCCGCGCGGGCAAAATGCGCTCGCGTGGTGCCGCGCGTGAGGCCGACAATCGTGCCGCGGGCATTCGGCTCCCAGTCCGGCGCGCCCAGTCCCACTAACGCCGGCACGAAGTACACGCCCTCATTGCTGGCGAGCGAACGGGCCAACCCCTCGGTCTCGCTGCTGTGGGCGATGATGCCGAGGCCGTCGCGCAGCCACTGCACCGCCGCACCGGCGATGAAAATGGACGCCTCGAGCGCATAGACCGGCGCCCCACGTTCATCACAGGCGATCGTGGTGAGCAGGCCGGTGGGGCTCGGCGGACGCACCGTGCCGGTATTCAGCAGCAGGAAGGCGCCCGTGCCGTAGGTGTTCTTGCCGCTGCCGGAGTGCCAACCGCCCTGCCCGAAGAGCGCCGCCTGCTGGTCGCCGGCGATGCCCATGATCGGGATCTCACGGCCGAGCACGGAGGCCACGGTGGTGCCGATCAGCCCGCTCGAGGCCACGATGCGCGGCAGCATGTCGGCCGGTACGCTGAACAGCGCGCACAGCTCGGGCGACCAGGCATGGGTGTCGAGGTCATAGAGCATCGTGCGCGACGCATTTGTATGGTCGGTGACATGTGACGCGCCGCCGGTGAGGTGCCAGACGAGCCAGCTATCGATGGTGCCGGCCGCCAACTCTCCGCGCTGCGCCCGCTCGCGCACGCCAGGCTGCGCCAGCAACCACTCGAGCTTCGTGGCGCTGAAGTACGGATCGGTGACCAAGCCGGTGCGTTCGGCGATCATCGTGGCCTGCGGCGCCAACGCCAGGCAGCGATCGGCGGTGCGACGATCCTGCCACACAATGGCGCGATGGACCGCGCGCCCGGTGGCGCGCTCCCAGACCACGATCGTTTCGCGCTGATTGGTGATCCCGATGGCGATGGGATCGACGCCGGCCTCGGAAATCGCTTCCCGGGCGGCCGCCACCGTGCGATCGAGAATTTCGTGGGCGTCGTGCTCAACCCACCCCGGCGCCGGATAGTGCTGTGTAATCTCGCGGTAGGCGCGTCCGAGGATTCGCCCGTTCTGACCGATCACGAGACAGGTCGTGCCGGTGGTGCCCTGATCGATGGCGAGTACGCACGTCATAGGCAGCTCATACGCCGGTGACTCCGGAAAAGGGCGGCTTCACGAAGCCGCGATCGGTGAGGTAGCCGGCAACGAGGTCGCGCGGCGTGACGTCGAACGCCGGATTCCATACCCGGGCGCCCACGGGAAGATCGCCCAGTTCGTCGGCGTGCCGATGCTCGATCTCGATGTCGGCGCCGGTGGGCGTGGCCGCATCGATCGTGCTCCACGGTGCGGCGACGTAAAACGGAATACCATGTGCGCGCGCCGCGAGTGCGACGCCGTAGGTGCCGACCTTGTTGGCGACATCACCGTTGGCCGCGATCCGGTCAGCGCCCACGATCACCAGATCGACCGCGCCACTGCGCAGCAACGACGCCGCCGCGCCATCGGGCAGCACGGTCACGGGAATGCCGGCGCGTTGCAGCTCCCACGCCGTGAGGCGGGCCCCCTGACGCAGGGGGCGCGTTTCGTCGGCGTACACCTGCACGCGACGGCCTTGCGCGTGCGCCAGATGCACGGGCGCCAAGGCGGTGCCGATGCCCGCGGTCGCCAACGCGCCGGCGTTACAGTGCGTGAGCACCCGCGCTCCGTCGGGAATAATCTCCAGGCCACACCGGCCGATCGCGTCGCACATGGCCACGTCCTCGGCGCGAATGGCCTCGGCGTCGGCCCGCAGCGCGCCGAGCAGCGCCGCGTCGGCCGCGGCAGCGGCAACCGCCAGGAGCCGATTCACCGCCCACGCCAGATTCACCGCGGTTGGCCGCGCGGCGATAAGCCGTGCGGCGAATCGCGCCACGTGGTCCCGGGCGCGCCCACCATGCCCCCCGCTCTCATGCTCAAGGGCGACCACCAAGCCGATGGCCGCCGCGACGCCGATGGCGGGTGCGCCACGCACGGCGAGGGTGCGAATGGCGTCGATCACCTCGTCGAGCGTGACGAGGTCCCTCATCACCTCGGCGCCGGGGAGGTGCCGTTGATCGAGAATGCGGAGGGCGCGACGGTCAGCGGACCATCCGACAACAAAGAGGGGGGGCACGGGCCAAACGTAGCAGGCCGGCGCGTCGATGCCAGCGCTGCGTGGTAGATTTGCGGTTCCCCACTTCACACCCCGCTCCGCACCCGTCCGCCATGTCCTATCAGTTCCTGACCTTCGACGTTACCGACCGCATCGCCACGATCACGGTCAACCGTCCGGACAAGCTGAACGCGTTGAACGATGCCACGATCGCCGAGCTCGGGGTCGCCATCGACGAAGCGAACGCCCGCGACGACGTGGGCGCGGTACTGCTCACCGGTGCGGGCCGGGCGTTCGTGGCGGGCGCGGACATCTCGGAACTGGAAAGCCAGTCGCCACTGGAAGCGCAGCGGCGCGCCCGAGCGGGCCAGGTCATCTTCCGTCGATTCGAAACGAGTCCCAAGCCCACCATCGCCGCCATCAATGGATTCGCCCTTGGCGGCGGCTGCGAGCTGGCGATGGCCTGTCACCTGCGCATCGCGAGCGAGAAGGCCAAGCTGGGACAGCCGGAAGCGAAACTCGGCATCGTGCCGGGGTACGGCGGCACGCAGCGCCTGCCGCGTCTGGTGGGACGTGGGGCGGCGCTTCGCCTGCTGCTCACCGGGGACATGATCGACGCCGCCGAAGCGTACCGCTTGGGGCTGGTGGATCAGGTCACGACGGCCGACGAGCTGATCGCGACCGTGCGCGCCGTGCTGGGGACCATGCTCGCCAACGCCCCACTCGCGATGGCGGGTTGCATTGAAGCCGTGAACCGCGGCCAGGACGTTTCGCTGGAAGAAGGGTGCGCGATCGAGTCCGACTTTTTCGGATTGCTCTCCAGTACCGCCGACATGAAGGAAGGGATGCGCGCGTTCCTCGAGAAGCGCCCTCCCCAGTTCACCGGGCGCTGATCGCGCCGCCGCCGTGCTCGCCCGACTGATCGCCAAGGACTACCGCAACTTCACGCAGCTCGACCTCGAGATTCCCTCGACCGGGCTGGTGATCGTTGGCGAGAACGGGCATGGCAAAACGAACCTCCTCGAAGCCGTCGCATATCTCGCGTTGCTGCGATCGTTTCGCGGCGCACGCGACGCGGATGTGGTGCGCTTCGGGGCACCGGCATTTCACGTTCGCGCCGAGCTGACGCACCCATCGGCGTTCAACAGCGTGAGCGTCGGCTTCGAGCGCAGCACGCGGCGCAAGCGGGTCACGCTCGACGGTGTGGAGCAGCCGCGGCTGACGAGTGCGCTCGGTGCGGTGCCGTCGGTGGAATTCTCGCCGGCCGACGTGGCGCTGGTGGGCGGTGGCCCCAGTGAGCGGCGGCACTATCTCGACGTGATGCTCGCGCTGTCCTCGCGCGCGTACTTGCAGGCGCTACAGTTGTATCGCGGCGCCCTGCTGCGACGCAACGCCGCGCTGCGGACCGCGCAGCGTGATGGCGCGCGAAGCGGTGAGCATGAGGCGCGCGTGAGTGTGTGGGAACCCGCGATGGCGGAGCACGGCGGCTTCGTGGCGGCCACCCGCCACGCCTTCGTGCGCGATCATTCTGCGCGATTCACGCAGCTCTCCGCCGCGATCGGCGAGCGACAGACGGTGATCATGCACTACGCCGCCACCGGCGGCGAGACGGCGGACGACCAGCTCGCGAGCGCTGAGGCGCAGGCGGAGGCGTATCGTCGGGCCTACGCGCAGCAGCGCACGCAGGAGCTGCGTCGCGGCGTCACGTTAGTGGGACCGCATCGCGATGATCTGCAGCTGCTGTTGGGCGGCCGTGATCTGCGCACGTTCGGATCAGCGGGACAGCAGCGCAGCGCCGCGATTGCGCTGCGGCTGTTGGAGCTGACCACGCTGCGGGATGCGGTGGGCTATCCGCCGCTACTCCTGCTGGATGATCCCTTCGCCGAGCTGGATCTCGGGCGCGCCGGACGCGTGCTGGCGCTGCTTGAAGATGCGGGCGCCTCACAGGTGCTGTTGGCGGTGCCGCGCGTCGACGACATTCCGGCGGCATTCACGCGTCTCGCGCAGCGCACCATGAGTGACGGCCTGCTGCAGCCGCTGGCGAGGCCCGCATGAGTGCCGATCCCAAGAAGCGCGCGCCCGCCAAGCTTGGCGATGTGCTCGCCTCGGTGCTACAGCAGGCGGGGCTCACCGATCGCGTGGCGCAGGCGGCAGTGATTCCGGAATGGCCGACGTTGGTGGGGGCACAGATCGCCACCGTGACGGAGCCGTTATTGCTGCAGCAGGATGGCACGCTGGTGGTGATGGTGAAGACGCATGCGTGGATGCAGGAGCTGACGTTCCTGGAGCCCGAACTGCTGCGCTCGCTGAACCGGGACACGTCGCGCCCGCCGGTCACGCGGCTGCGCTGGATGCTACAGCGCTGAGTCTACCCTCCTCGTAAATCGTTTTACGTCAACGACTTGCGATATCACCGCCGAGTTGCTTGTCGCGCTCGAACCGGCTATATTCAGGGGTTGTGTTTGCAGGCCAGTCGATTGGCCGCAGCGGTTCATTTCTTCGGGATATCCCCACCTCATGGCGAATAGCAGCGAACAGCCCGAGAACGGGTACGGCGCAAACAGCATCACCGTTCTGAAGGGGCTCGAAGCGGTCCGCAAGCGCCCCGGCATGTACATCGGCTCCACGTCGGCGCGCGGCCTGCATCACCTCGTGTACGAAGTGGTGGACAACTCGATCGACGAAGCGTTGGCCGGCCATGCCGACCGCGTGCACGTGATCATTCACGCCGACGATTCCATCTCCGTTGAAGACAACGGCCGTGGTATTCCCGTGGACATGCACCCGATCGAGCAGATGCCGGGTGTGGAGCTGGCCATGACGGTGCTGCACGCCGGCGGCAAGTTCGACAAGGACACGTACAAGGTGTCCGGCGGCCTGCACGGTGTTGGCGTGTCGGTGGTGAACGCCCTGTCGCAGCAACTGAAGGTGTGGATCAAGCGCGACGGGAAGGAGCACTACATGGACTTCGCGCGCGGCATCACGCAGACGAAGCTCAAGGTGATGCGCACGGTCGCGGCGAAGGAAACGGGCACGCGCGTGTGGTTCAAGCCTGATGGGGAGATCTTCCAGGAAACGCTG
>NSHR01000050.1 GCA_002737115.1 Gemmatimonadota bacterium
CGATGACGCCACGTTCGTGAAACGGCTGCGCGATGCCGGAGCGATCGTGCTCGCGAAGTCGAACATGGGGGAGTACGCGGCGGGCGGAATTCCCGGCACGCGCAGCACGTTCGGCGGAACCAATTGCAATGCCTACGACACCGAGCGAGACCCGGGCGCGTCGAGCGGCGGCTCAGGGAACTCGGTGGGCGCGAACCTGGTCACGTGCGCGATTGGCGAGGAGACCGGCACCTCCGTGCGCGAGCCGGCAAAGAACGCGAGTAGCGTGGGGCTCGCACCCACGCGCGAGCTGGTGAGTGCGGACGGGATGATGGATCGCGGCGTCACGACGCGCGTCGGGCCGATTTGCCGAACCGTGCGCGACGTGGCCCGGATCCTCGACGCGTACGCGGGCCACGATCCGAAGGACGAACTGACCGCGTTCAGCGTCGGCAGAAAACCGGCGCAACCCTACGCCAGCTTCGCGCGGGGCGGGCGTCTCGACGGCATCCGGATCGGTGTGGTGCGCGAGTACATGAATCGCGAACTCTTCACGGTGGCCGACAGCGAGTCGATTACGCTCATCGAGCGCGCAATCGACGACCTGCGCGCGCTGGGCGCGACGATCGTGGACCCGGGACCGGGCGGCGCGCTGTTTCAGGACGCGGTGAACCGGTACGCGCCGGTGTGGCGCAGCGAGGCCTTCATCCGGCAGTTCCGCACGCAGTTCCCGGACTCGGCCAACCACTTCCCGGCGCTGATCGACCTGTACGCGGACCCCACGCGTGTGCCGCATGACTCAGGCGGTCGGCCGAACATCCGCAGCTTCGGCGGTCGTGGCAGTGGCGGCGCGGCCGGCGGGGATGTGGGCGGCGGGAAGTACAACATGGAGACGTACCTTCGCGAGCGCGGCGATGCGAATATCAAGACGTACCGCGACCTGATCGAGAAGGCCAACTTCTGGGACGATGCACAGTTCACGAACCGCCGGACCGGCATGATGGCCACCGATTCCGCGAAGACGTTGGCGGTCGGCGAATCGCTGCAGGATCGCTTCGCACTGCAGACGATTGTGCACGCGGTGTTCGCGCAGCAGAAACTGGATGCCGTGATCTACCCGTCGGGCAGCGTGCCGGCGTCCATCCTCACGAACCCGGAAGAGCCGCGTAAGAATGACCGGCCTCCGGGCGTGTGGAGCTTCGTGAATAGCCGTGGCTTTCCGGCGATGACCGTCCCCGCCGGCTTCACCACGCACGTGTACGACCGGGTGCGCGTTACCACGCCGCGCGACAGTACGCTTCGCGACAGTACGCGCCTCACGGGCCCGATCCCGGCGCGGCTCCCCGTCGGGATCGACTTCCTGGGGCTGCCTTTCAGGGAGCCGGTGTTGCTGCGGATCGCGTCGGCGTACGAGACGAGGACCAAACATCGGGTGCCCCCACCCGGCTTTGGGCCGCTGCCGCCGCGCGCCTCGTCGCCGCGATAAAGCATTCGGGGATCACGTCAATAACCTGAACCAGCGTACACCGTAATCAGTGGGAGGCGAGGCCGCCTACCGCTCCGGCGGCGCTGCCCCGCCCTGCGCCGCCTTGAGCTGCGGCCAGTTGAGCACCAGGTACAGGCCGGCAGTTGAGCCTTCTGGTAACCGCACCATGAGGAACTGCTCGCCGTTGGGGAACAGATCCCACCAGCGGGGTCCACTCGCTATTCCGCGGTCGAAATCGTCCACAAAGAGCGAATCCCGACGGCCAACACTGAGCGGGGGCCCCGCGATCTCGGTCGACATCATCCTGGATGGCCCACGATAGTAGAGTGTGGCGCCGGTCCGCGACCAGACCGGCTCGCTACCACCGGCAACCGATACCTGAACTCGCGCACCCGGGCCGGGAATCGGCTGCGCATACACCTGATCCGTCCCTGATTCGTTCGACACCCACGCCAGCACACGACCGTCCGCAGAAATCGTCGGATCGGAGTTGTCCGCCGACCCGGCCGCGAACGGCCGAAACGACGCCATGGAATCCATCGGCGAGAGATGTACGCGCCATTGCCGAGGCGATGCATTGCGGATGGCCGTCGCCGCCAGCGCGTGTGCGGGACCCGGCACAGGAGTGCTGGTTGCCACCGACTTCGCCAACCCGTTGCGGACCAGCACGGTGTCGGGGCGGCTCCGGTCTGGCGCTCGTTGAATGACTTGGCCCCCGTTCCTGAACAGCACGCCGGTGCCGTCTCGCGTCCATTCGGGCCCGAGACCGGAATCGTCGACCGCCAGTCGCTCGCGCGCGCCGGTGGCCACGTCAACGATGGAGATGCCGTACCGGCGGCTAGACGAGAACACTTCGGCGGCGATCTTCCGGCCGTCTGGCGAAACGCGGGGGTACCCAAACTGCAGCGCCTCGGTAGGGATGCGTTGGGCCGCGCCGGAACGATCGACGATGATCAGATCCTGCGCCGCGGTCTGCGCTACCTCATGGTAGGCAAGCGCTCCGTTGCTCGAGATCGTGAATCCGGTTGCCCCTCCACCGCCCTGCCAGATGTTCTGCAGCAACAAGGACGCCGGACCCGTGATGGCGCGCTTTCGGAGCGAAAAGGGCGCCACGAACACCAGGTTCGGTGCGCGGCCAAAGACGATGTGCCCGGTGCCGGAATAGTGCGGATTCGTCCCGTACAGCCCCAGGTCTTCGACGGCACCGGTCTTCAGTGAAACAATGCCCAGGCGCATGGAGTCTGAAACAAGCGCGCGGCGTCTGTCCAGCGCCACCAGCGCAAATTCGCCGCCAGGCAGGACCTCCGGCCACGCAATGCGGTGCACACCCGCGGCCGTATCAGGCCGCGCAAGCAGCTTACCGTCGCGCCCGTCCGGCGTGCCCAGAAAAAGTGCGTTGCCCCAGTTGTATACGAGCGTGTTGCGGTCGCCCCAACTGCCGGCGACCCCCGAGTCGGAGAGCACCAGCGCCGTGCCGCCTGCGGTTGGGATCTTCTTCAGGCGGCTGTTCTCCTCGTACACGATCCAGTCACCGTTCGGCGAAAACGTCGGCGAGACATTCGTCACGCCCACCCCAGCCTCGCCCCCTGGCACTGGCTGGGCGACCGGATCCTCGATGCGGCGCACATACAACGCGCGCTTGCCGTTCTTGATGCCGACGATGACGAGCTTCGTGCCGTCGCGCGAAAACGCGAGCTTTGTTCCGCCGCCGGAATAGAGCCCGACGCTGTCGGGCAGGCCGAGGGCAAAGCGCGCGGCGGGCGCTGCTAATGGCGCCGGCCGAGTTGCGAACCAGAGCGTGGCGGCCGCGAACGCCAGCGCGGCCACGGCGAGCGATCCGGTCAGCGCCTTGTGTCGTGCTGTTGCCCGTTGCGTCGGCGCCGCATGAGCACCAACGGCCGCCGTCGTCGCTCCCGCCATTACGAAGGGCCGCGCCCCCGTGAGTGCGGCGGCAAAGTCGCCGGCCGTTTCAAACCGGTCGGCTGCGAGTTTCTCCAGCCCGTGTCGCACCGCGGCGTCCACGTGCGGCGGCACCGCGCGCCTGAGCACGGTGAGCGGCCGCACGTCTTCTGTCATCAGTTTCGCGATGATCGCTTGTGCGCTCGTGCCGGTGTGCGGCGGCTCGCCGGTGAGCATCTCGTACGTCATCGCCGCGAGCGAATAGATGTCGGTGCGCGCGTCGATCACACGGTCGCCCGTCGCCTGCTCGGGGCTCATGTATTGCGGGGTGCCGAGGCTGAGGCCCGTCTGCGTCACCCGCGCGCCGCCGGCGTTGCTCACCGCGAGCGCAATGCCAAAGTCCGCAATGACCGGCTGCCCCGCCTGCAGCAGGATATTCTCCGGCTTCATATCGCGGTGAATCACACCATGCTGGTGCGCGTAGTCCAGCGCGCCAGCCATCGCGGCCGCGATGCGCACGGCTTCATCCACCGGTAACTGTTTCTCACGGTCCAGCCGCGCGCGCAGCGTCTCGCCCTCCACGAACGGCATCACATAGAACAGCAGCCCGTTGGCGTCGCCGCTGTCGAACAGCGGCAGCAGGTTGGGGTGCTGCAGATTGGCCGTGACCTTGATCTCGGAGAGGAACCGCTCCACGCCGAGCACGGCGCCGAGTTCGGGCTTCAGCACCTTGAGCGCCACGCGCCGGTTGTGCTTCAGGTCGCGCGCGAGGTACACCGTCGCCATGCCGCCGGCGCCGATCTCGTGTGCGACCTCGTAGCGGTCGGAGAGGGCCGCGGTGAGTTGGTCGAGGGGGTTCATATCGAGTGGCGGACCGGAAAGGCGGACGGGACACAGACGGGCAATCGGGGTGGTGACGATCTGCGAGCATACGGCGCGACTTCCGAGCTTGCTAGTGCCGTGTACCGGGCGGCGCCTGCGGCCCGCATTGCGTTATCGGCACCAGCGCACCACTGTCGCAGCGGCCGCGGTCTCCGATCGCGCCTCGCTGCCTCTCAGGAGGCCCCTCCTCGGTACGGAACAGGTCAGACCATGATGAGACGCGTGCATCTGTTGGGTGTGGTCGCCGGCATACTCCTGCCGGCCTTCGCCGCGCACGGGCAGGGCGCCAACGCCTCGGTCGCCCGGGGGTCACCGACGGCCGAGCGACTGCCGATTTACGTGGTCGATCCCACGTGGCCGCCGACCCTGCCCAACGACTGGATCTGGGGGGATATCCGCGGGTTGTTCGTCGACGACCGCGATCACCTCTGGGTCATTCACATGCCGTCGAGTCTCACCGATCAGGAGATCGGCGCCGCGTCCAAACCGCCCATTGCCGATTGCTGTTTTCCGGCGCCTCCCGTGCTCGAACTCGACGCCGACGGGAAGTTCGTGCAAGCCTGGGGTGGGCCCGGCGCCGGCTACACCTGGTTCAGTCAGGAGCACGGCATCTACATCGACCACCACGGTTTTGTGTGGATGGGCACGAGCAACGGCATGCACGTCATGAAGTTCACGCAGGACGGCAAGTACGTGATGACGATCGGCGAGCCGGGTGTGAACAAGGGCAGTAACGACTCGACGCATCTGGGTGGGCCGGCCAACTTCTACGTCGAGCCCAAAACCAATGAGCTGTTTATTGCTGACGGCTACATCAACAAACGCGTGATCGTGTTCGATGCCACGACGGGCGCGTACAAGCGTCATTGGGGCGCCTACGGCAAGCGGCCCGACGACACGGTGCGGTATTCGTATCCCGTGAAACCAGCATCGCCGCCGCAGCAATACTCCACATTGCACGGGCTGGTGGGGGCCAAGGATGGGCTGCTGTACGTGTCGGACCGGCGCGGCAATCGCATTCAGGTATTCCGCCAGAACGGTGAGTACCTGATGGAGCGCTTCATTCGCCCGGAGACGGGCTCCGCGGGGAGCGGGTTCAGTTTGCAGCTCTCGCGCGATGCGGCGCAAAGCCTGCTGTACCTCATTGACGGTACGAACCAGCGGGTGTGGATTCTGCGACGGAAGGATCTGGCGATTCTCGACCGATTTGGCCGCCCCGGCCGTCAGTCGGGCGAGTTCATTCGCGCGCACATGATCGCCATCGATTCGAAGAACCGCATGTATACCGGCGAAGCGGGAAACGGCCGTCGCATTCAGCGCTGGATTTTGCAGGGGACGCGCCCCGCGGCCTCAGTCGCACCCCCCAAGCCCTGAGCGGCCGGCCGGTGCGACTGATCACCGCATGGCGCGTTACGGTCTCGCCAACGCATCCCGCAGCGTGAGGTACGCGGGCTTGGGGCCGAAGAGTTGATCGAATGGCAAGGCGCGGCCAAAGCCCGGGAACGTGCCCGGAATCCACGAGTACTTGTCGGTGAAGCCCCAGGTGGTCAGCGATTTGCAGCGAGGTTGCGCCAGGCACGCGTCAATGATGGTCCCGTACGCGCTGCCTTGCACCGCGAGGTTGTCGGTGCCGTCCATTAATCGCACGTCGATTTCGGTGTAGCGGATATCGAGGCCGGCTGCGGCGAAGCGCGCCAAATTCGCCGTGAGCTGCGCCGCACTGGGCGTGGGTAACATGAAGTGGCCCTGCAGCCCAACGCCGTCGATCGGAACGCCGGCCGCTTTGAGTCGGGTGGCCAGCGCGAACAACGAATCGGATTTCCGATTCACCGTTTCCACGCTGTAGTCGCTCAGGAAGAGGCGTGCGTTGGGATCGCTGCGGCGCGCCCACACGAAGGCCGAGTCGATGATATCCGCCCCGGCCACCTCGATCCAGAAGCTGCGACGTAGTCCGGTGCCGTTGTCGGCGATCATCTCGTTGGCGACGTCCCAGCTGGTCGTCTTGCCGGCATAGCGTGCCACCACCGTTTCAATGTGCGACTTGAGCGACGACAGCAGGAACGCGCGCGTGGGAGTCCCGTCCGTGAGCCACGCGGGTTGCTGCGTGTGCCACAGCAGCACATGTCCGTACACCTTCATGTTGTTGGCCACCGCGAATCCGACGATCGTATCGGCATTGGCGAACGCGTATGTCGTGGCCGCGGGATGAATGGGTCCGAACTTCATCGCATTCTCGAGCGTGACCGAATTGAACTCTTCGGCGAGCACGCGCCGATACGTCGAATCGGCCCGGAGTGCGTCGACCGATACGGCGGCGCCAATATCGAAGCTGCGACGCTGCGCATAACCACGCAGTGATGGCGGGGGCGCGAACACGGCGAGCGTCCCGGTGCCGGTGACGCGTGCCGCGGCGGTCCGGTTCACGCGGTCTGGCGCCACCACGGCAAATGTCTGCCACGTGGTATCGGTGAGACGGCCAATACGCAGTTGCGTCTCGACCACATCGGCCGCGAGTGCGGTGGGATAGCGCAGTCGCACCGTGGCCGGAGTGGCGAACGTGATCGCTGGTGTGATCGCCACGGCGGTGCCGGCCAACAGGCGCGCGTTCGGCGTGGGCGCCGCCACCGGGCGCACCACGAACGCGGTGGGTGCCGTGAGTGCGCCGGCCGGTATCTCCAGTCGAAGCTGGCCGTTCAACGCGGTCACGGTCCCGCCACTCACCGCAATCAACCCGCCCTCATTCACGGTCAGGAGTGCGGTGGCGGACACGGCGCCGCTGGTCGCCGAGATGGTCGTGGTGCCTGGCGTGAGCGCCGTGGCGCGTCCATCACTCGCGACTGTGGCCACACTCACCGACGACGAACTCCAGGTGAATGTCGCGCCGGCGATAGCGGTACCGGCGGCATCGCGGGCGACGGCGGTGAGTAGCTGCGATTCACCGGGCACCAGGGAGCCGGTGGTGGGCGACACGGTCACCACCGCCACCGTTGGCGGGGGTGGCGGCAGCGGGGAAGAGGTGGGCGTGGTCGGTGCGGCCTCAGCACCACCACAGCCGACCACGAACACAGCGAGTGCCAACAGCGAGACGCGACGCAACATGACGGAGACCAAGGTGAGGTGACGACCGGGAGAACACATGAGATCGTTGTCCCGTGAAAGTAACGGCCCCGGGCCCGACTCCCTCCCGGTTGCCAATCGGCGACGTCTGCTCCTCGACGCGCGGGCACCTACGCCGCATACTTCTCCTGCTCCGTTCGCGCTTCCCCTCCCGTATCCCGAGCCCTTTGTGAGAGCGTTTCCTTTCCTCCTCGGCCTGGCGGTGTTCGCTGCCGGCTCGCTCGAGGCCCAGCAGTCCTCGCGCACGGAGCCGGTGACCGGCCTGCGCGACAACAGCACGGGCTACCACGCCCTAGTCGGCGCGCGCGTCGTCACCGCCCCCGGCCAGGTCTTGACCAACGCCACCATCGTGGTCCGCAACGGGCTCATCACGGCCGTCGGCGCCGGTATGGCGGCGCCCGCTGGCGCCCGCGTGTGGGACCTCAAGGGCCTCACGGTCTATCCCGGCTTCGTCGACGCCTCCGCCGACCTTGGCGGTGATGCGCCCCCTCAGGGCGGCGATGTCGGCCCCACGCACTGGAATCCGCAAGTACGCGCCTGGTTCAGCACGACGTCCAATCTCAAGGACGACTCCACGCGGCGCACCGCCCTGCGCTCCCTCGGCTTCGGCACCGCCCTCGCCGTGCCGCGTCAGGGCATCTTCCGCGGCACCGCCTCGGTGGTCAGCCTCGGCGACGCCGGCGTGCGCGAACGCGTGCTGCGCCCCGATCTCGCGCAGTCCGTCGGCTTTCAGCGCTCCTTCGCGCTGGGCGGCATGTATCCCAACTCCGCCATGGGCACCGTCGCGCTCATGAAGCAGACGTTGATGGACACCGAGTGGTACATCCGCGCGTGGGGGGCCTACGAAACGAGTGGCCGCTCGCTGCTGCCGCCGGAAACGAGCGAAGCGCTTTCGGCGCTCGCCAAGGCCGTGAAGGGCACGCAGCCCGTGCTGTTCGAGACTACGAGCGAAGAGGAATACCTCCGCGCCTACAAGCTCGCGCAGGACTACAAGCTCACGCCGTGGTTTCGCGGCAGTGGTCAGGAGTACCGACTCATCGACGTGCTGAAGGGACGCACGCAGCCGCTGGTGTTGCCGTTGAACTTCCCCGATGCGCCGAACGTGTCGAGCCCGGAAGCGGCGACTAACGTGTCGTTGGCCGACCTTCGGCACTGGTACCTCGCGCCGACCAACCCGGCGCAACTGGCCGCGGCGGGCGTGCCCTTCGCCATCACGGCCGACGGCCTGTCGTCGCTCACGCAGTTCCTGCCCAACCTCCGCAGCGCGGTGGCGCGTGGCCTCGCGCCCGACAAGGCCTTGGCGGCGCTGACCACCGTGCCGGCCACGTGGCTGGGCATCGAGAAGACGCACGGCACCATCGCGGCCGGGAAGGTCGCCAACTTCGTGATCAGCGAAGGCGATCTCTTCACCGAAGAGTCGAGCGTGCGCGATGTGTGGGTGCAGGGCCGTCAGTACGGCATCACGCGTCCGCCGCAGATCGACCCGCGCGGTACGTGGACGATCACCTCCGACGACGCCGGCACCTTCAAGACGGCCACCCTGCGATTGGATGGCCCGCTCAATCGCATTCGTGGCACCGTCGAAATGGCCGGCCGCCGGCCGGTCCCGCTCACGTCGGTACGTGTCATCGCCGAGACCGGTCGCCTCGAAGCGACGTTCGCCGGTGAGCCGCTTGGGCAGGAAGGCGCGCTGTTGCTCGCGGGTTCGGTACGCGACACGACCTTCTTTGGTTGGCTCTCGCTTCCCAACGGCACCGACGCCCAGTATCGCGGCACGCGCACGGAAGCCTTTGCCGGCCCGGCCCGCGGCACCGTGGCGGTGAAGGTGCCCAAGATCGACCTGCCGTTCATCCGGCCCTCCATGGAGTTCGGTCGCACGGCGGCGCCCGCGCAGCCGGCGGTGGTGCTGGTGCGCAACGCGACGGTGTGGACGCAGGGAACGCAGGGTCGCTTAGAAAATGCCGACCTGCTGGTGCAGGCGGGCAAGGTCGTGCGCGTGGGGCAGAAGCTCGCCGCACCCGCTGGTGCGGTGATCGTGGACGCCACCGGCAAGCACGTCACGCCAGGGCTCATCGATCCGCACACGCACGAGGGGGTGAGCGCGGTGAATGAATCGGGCTTTGCGATCGTCCCCGAAGTACAGATGGGCGATGTGATCACGCACAACAACGTCTGGTTCTATCGTCAGCTCGCGGGTGGTCTGACCACCACGATGATCAAGCACGGCTCCGCCAACCCGATCGGCGGCGAGAACGTGTATGTGAAGACGCGGTGGGGCTCGCTGCCCGACGAGTACAAGATCGTGGGCGCGCCGCGCACGGTGAAGTTTGCACTCGGCGAGAACCCGAAGCGCAGTCCCACGCGCTATCCGAACACGCGCATGGGTGTGCAGGAAATCATTCGCGACCATTTCCTGGCGGCGCGTGATTACGAGAAGGAGTGGAAGAACTGGGAGAAGACCAAGACGGGCATTCCGCCGCGCAAGGATCTGCGCATGGAAGCCATTCTCGACATTCTCAACCAGAAGCTGCTCGTGTCGTCGCACGGCTATCGCGCTGACGAATTCCTCGCGCTGGTGCGGTTGGCCGAGGAGTTCGGCTTCCGCATCCAGACGCTGCAGCACGGCGTGGAAGCGTACAAGATCGCCAGTGAACTCAAGAAGTCGGGTGTGGCGGCCGTGGTGTGGAGCGACTGGGGCGCGTTCAAGCTCGAGGCGTATGACGCCACGTCGTACAACGCACGCTTGCTGATGGAAGCGGGCGTGGTCACGTCCCTGCATTCCGACAACTCCGAAATCTCGACGCGCATGAATTGGGAAGCGGGCAAGCTGCTGCGCTCCGGCGTGGACGAGATCCTGGCGCTGTCCACCGTGACCAATCAGTCGGCAAAGGCGATCGCGATCGACAGCAAGGTCGGTTCACTCGAAGCGGGCAAGGACGCCGACTTCGTAATCTGGAGCGGCAATCCACTGTCGCAGTTCACGAAGGCCGAGCAAACGTGGGTGGACGGTCGCAAGTATTTCTCGCTCGATGAAGACAAGGTGCTCCGCGAGGATATCGCGAAGCAGCGTGCGCAGCTTCTTCAGGCCGTGCTTGCGGCTGGTGTCACCGAGACGCCCGCGGCTGGACCGGCGCGTGGTCGCGGCGGCGAAGGAGCGCGCAAGTGATTCGTCCATTTCTCTCGACACTCGATACCATGCGAACCCTGAATATCACGGCGCGCCATACCGCGCTGGCGCTGGCGACGGCGATCGCCGGCTTGCTTGCTCCTCGCGCGGCGATCGCGCAGGAACGCATGACGGTGGCACCGCAGGAGCAGCCGGTGGTGCTGCGCGGCGCCACGATTCACACGGTCACCAAGGGAACGATCACCAACGGCACCATCGTGCTGGATCGTGGCAAGATCACGGCGATCGGCGGCCCTGAGGTGGCGGTCCCTCGCGGTGCCAAGGTGGTGGATCTGGCCGGCAAGCACATCTATCCGGGGCTCATCGACGCCTACAGCACGGTCGGTATCACCGAGATCGGTTCGGTGGATATGTCGAACGACATCCAGGAACTCGGCGACTTCAATCCGAACGTGCGCGCCGAAGTGGCGGTGAACGCCGAAAGCCGACACATCGGCACGACGCGCTCCGCCGGTGTGTTAGTGGCCTTCAGCACGCCGGAAGGCGGCGTGATCTCGGGGCTGTCGTCGGCGATGTCACTGGAAGGCTGGACGTGGGAAGAGATGTCGATGAAGGGCGCGGCCGCGCTCAATGTGAAGTGGCCCGACCCTAATGCGCGTCCGGGAGGCCGCTTCGGCGGTGGTGGCCCGGGTGGTCGCGGCGGCCCGGCTGGTCCGCCGCCGAAGACGTACGCCGAGCAGGTGGAGCAGATCAAGGGATACTTCGCGGAGGCGCGGGCATACCGTGATGCCGTGAAGTCGAATCAGGTGGTGCGCACTGATGCGCGCTACGCGGCGATGATTCCCGCCATCGACGGCGCGATTCCGGTGGTGGTGGCGGCTGAAGGCGCGGCGCAGATCAACGACGCGATCACGTGGGGGAAGGCCGAGGGCGTGAAGCTCGTGATTCGCGGCGGGCGTGATGCGCTGTTCGTGGCCGATCGTCTCAAGGCCGAGAACGTGCCGGTGATTCTCACGTCGACGATGTCGGCGCCGGATCGTGACTACGAGAGCTACGACAACGCCTATGCTACACCGGCCAAGCTGCACGCGGCGGGTGTGAAGTTCGCGATCGCCGGCGGTTCGGGCGCGCTGTACAGCTACCGACTACCGTGGGAAGCGGGTGTGGCGGTGGCGTTCGGATTGCCCGAAGAGGAAGCGCTCAAGGCGGTCACGATCAACGCCGCCGAACTCATGGGCGTCGCCGACAAGGTGGGCTCGCTGGAAGTGGGCAAGGAAGCCACGTTGTTGATCACGTCGGGGACGCCGCTGGACATGACGAGCAACATCATCCAGTCCTACATCCAGGGTCGCGAGATCAACATGATGGACATTCACAAGCTCTTCTTCCAGAAGTACATGGAGAAGATCAAGCAGCAGGCGCCGAAGAAGATCACGCCGTAACGCGTCGGTGCACCGTGTCGTACGCGCGCCGCGCCTCCGTGAGGGGGCGCGGCGCGCGGTCGTTAATCGATCGGCACGTGCTTCTCGTGCCCCAATACCGTCTCCGCCCGCCGTGACCGCACCAGCGGGAAGAACAGCTGATGGTACCACTTTTCGGCCCCGTGACGCCGGTCGTCGTTGAGCCCATAGGCCGGCGGATACTGCCGCGTGATGCGTGACGTGCCGAAGAGTATGTCCCACAGGAACAGCAGGTTGCCGTAGTTCCCCTGGTACAACCCGATGCCGTCGTCCTGCGTGAGGGCATGATGCGCGTAGTGTGTGGCGGGCGTGGAAATCGTGCGCTCCAGCACCCAGGCCAGTGGATGCAGCACGCGGTACCGGTACAGCCACTGGTCCCACCGCACCGACGAGTGCGCTCCGATGATCACGAGCAGCTTCACCACGCTGTACCACACGAACGTCCACCCGAACCCCATGTACAGCAACGCCCCGCCAAGCCAGAGACCGGGCATCAGTGCGTAGTAGAACAGATTGTTCCGGTACACGACGCGCACACTCATGTAGGCCGCGCTGTGGTGCGCGCGATGCAGCGGCCACATCACGGAGGTGTGCGACAGGCGGTGCCACCAGTATTGCGTGAAATCGTCGGCCACCAGCAGCACGCCGATCATGGCCCACACGGGCCAGTCGGCCCATGCGTTAAGCATGTCGGGCATCAGCCATGCGCACAGGGCCCGCGACAGGGCAAACACGCTGCCCGACACCAGCGGGAACATGATCCCGACCGCCACGTCGAGCCGGTTGTCCTCGCGGCCCGCTTCCTGGGCAAAGAACTTTCCGATGAACACTTCGGCCAGGCCGAAGGCCAGGAAGATCGACATCACGGCGATGAGCTGAATGCTCTGCAGGTCAGGAGGCATATCCCAATTTCTGGCGCGGTGTAGCTCGCGGCAAGACGGCGCGTGATAACTTGCTGCCACGCGTTGGTAAGCCGCCCACATTTCTTCCGCTCGCCGTCCTCGATCATGACTGTCGCCCACGATTCTGCCGTCTTTCACATTTGCCGCCGCGAAGCCGCCGTGCTGGCGCGGACGACTGGCCACTACCGCGCCGATAGCCTTGATGACGAGGGCTTCATCCATCTGTCGCGCGCGCATCAGGTGCTGCCGACTGCGGCGGCGTACTTCGCGGGCGTACCCGAGCTCGTGGTGCTGGTTATCGATCCCACGTTGCTGACGGCGCCGCTCGCGTACGAGCCACCGGCCCCGCTGCCGACGGCCTCACCAAAAGACGCGGCGCATGGTGAGCTGTACCCGCATTGCTACGGTCCCATCGACTTGGCGGCCATCGTCGACGTGATGGAGCTTTCGCACTTTCCGGGAGTGGCGGTGCCTGCCGACACCATGGCCTTGCTCCGCCACTACCGATTCCAGCGACTGCCGATCGAAGGCACCCTGTATTGCGAGACGTGGCGCGCGACCGACGGGGACGCTCTAGGTGCGCCCGCCGGCACCGCCATGATCGGTTGCTATGCCGAGACGCTGGGCAGCCTGTCGCGCTTTCATCGCCTCACCCACGACGAGGTGTGGCACGCGTATTCAGGCGATCCGTTCGTGCTGTATCTGCTGCACGATGACGGCCTCACCAGCGAGGTCGTCATGGGCACGGACCCCCTCGAGGGTCAGCAGGTGCAGTACGTGGTGCCGGCTGGCACGTGGCAGGCCGGGCGTCTGCTGCCCGGTGGCCAGCATGCGCTGTTCGGCTGCACGATGGCGCCGGGATTCACGCCGGACTGTTTCGAGGCTGGGCGCGTGGATGTTCTGACGGCGCGCTACCCGCACGCCGCCGCGATCATCGCACGGCTTGGCGTGACGGGCGGAGAGACGCGGTTGCCTGACGTACTCGTGTAGGGCTGTCCGCGTCGCGCAGCGCCGTCTTACGGCATGGTCGCCAACGCCTTCTCGATACGCCGCGCGAACTCGAGGGCGGAGATCTCTTGTCCCTTGAACATCCACTGGTTCAACACCGCCACGGTGCGCGTTTTCGGGAAGACGAACAGATATTGTCCGCCGTACCCGCGCGCAGAGAACGCGCCGGCATCCTGCAGTACGTCGGGACCGACGGTCCACCACATGAGACCGTAGTTGGTGCGCATTGGCGGTTGCCCCGGCTTGGTGGGCAGTTGCCCGCGCACCGACTCGGCCACCCACGCCGCACTCACTAACCGCGTGCCGTTCCACACGCCCTGATCCAGCATGAGCTGGCCGATCTTGGCGAGGTCCGACGGCTCGAGGTACATGCCCCCTTCGGAATCGGTGAGTCCGCCCGACGAGCGCTTCCAGTGAAAGCGCGTGATGCCAAGCGGCGTAAACAGATACTGGTTGGCATATGCTTGCAGGTCCATGCCGGTCGCGCCGCGGAACACTTCGGCCAACAGCGCCGCTGCGCCGTCGTTGTAGTGGTACGTGCTCCCAGGCGCGGTGGCCATGGGTTGGGCGAGTACCATCGACACCCAGTCGGCGCTGGTTTCCATGCGCTGCGTGATGTCGTCGTTGCTGCCGTACCCACCGCCATCCGGCCAGTCGATGCCCGATGTCATCGTGAGCAAATGCCGGATCGTGATCTGCTTTCGCACCGAATCGCGAAAGGCGCTGGCATGCGCCGGGAGGAAGCGAGCAATGGGCTGATCGATGGTGGTGATCGCTCCGCGCATGATGGCCACGCCGTACACCAGCGACGTGATGCTCTTGCTCACCGATTGCAACGTATGCAGCGCACTACCCTGATAGAACGGGTGCCAGTTTGTATCCTGATAGTTGTACGTGCCCGGCGGCGATTTCATCGGATACACCCCGGTATAGCTGCGCGGAAAGGTGCGCGAGATGAGGGGCACACCATCGCGCATCACGTGCAGCGCATCGACGTAGCCGAAGTCGCCACGGGCGGCCGAGTCGGCAAAGGCGGTGAGCGCGTCGGTGTGCTCGGCCGACCGCAGCGCGCAGCAGGGCGTGTCACGGTGCCGCGCGAACCAGTCCGTGATGTACGCCACCTTCGCCATGTAGTGACTGGGCCGAACGCGCGTGCCATGCGGTTCGCCCGGCAGCCGCACGAGTTCGGTGGGAACGCCGCGCAAGCGGAGGGCGGTGAACCACTCTTCCGATTGGCCAAACGGCGTGCGGTAGTCGGCGTCTCCACCCATCACGAGGGTGGGGGTTTGCACGCTCGCCACACGCGACAAGGGTGATTGCGCCCAGTAATGCGTGGGATTCTCCCATGGCGTGCCACGCAGCCAGTGTCCCTGGAAATTGACGCCCATGTCGGCGGTCAACACTTCGCTGGTCCAGTTCACGACGGGATACAGCACCGCCGCCGCCCGGAATCGCGACGTGCGCGCGGTGAGCCATGCCGTGAGCAATCCACCGCCGCTGCCGCCGGTCACGTACAGCTGCGCCGGGTCGGCGATGCCGCGCGCCACCAGCGAATCGACCGCGGTCAACAAATCGTCGGCATCATCACTGGGATACATCTTGTCGATGAGACGCGCAAACGCTTCGCCGTAACTGGTGGAGCCGCGCGGATTCACATACAGCACGACGTAGCCTTGCGCCGCCATCCATTGCTTCTCGAGATCAAACCGATCGCCGTAGGCGGCGAACGGACCGCCGTGGATCTCGAGAATCAGCGGATACTTCTTACCGGGCGTGTAGCCAGGCGGGGTGATCACCCACGACTGAATCGGCAGGCCATCTTTTGAGGACTTCGACCAGAACGACGTCACCTGTCCCACCTGCCGCTCCGCGAGCAGGTCGTCGTTCACCGCCGTGAGACGTATGGCTCGTGTATCACCGGACGCGGTGAACCAGAGATCGCCCGGCGACACCGGCGAGCCACGGGTCATCGCCACGGCACCGCTGCGATTCATCGAGAAGGCCTGGCCGCCACCGTATGCTTCGAGGTCGCTCGCCAGTGAGTCGGCCACTTGCGTAGTCGACCCGTCGAGCGCCATGCGCCACAGGCCTACGCGTCCTTGGCGATCGGCCAGGAAGAGCACTCCACTGCCGTCGGGGAGCCACGCGGGGCTCTCGATCGCGGCATCGAAGCCGGCCGACAGCAGCTTGGGCTTGGCGTCGGCCTCGCGCGACATCAGCCAGAGCCGCGGTTGCGTCCACGCGTGGCCGGAATCGGCCACGCTCACAAAGGCAAGCCACTTTCCATCGGGAGACACCGCCGGCGAACGGTTTGTACCGCGACGACGGAGCACGGGCGTCACCGCGCCGTCGCGCACGCGGACCTCGAACAGATCGGAGGCGCGTGCGGTGATATCGGGTGACGGCGTGCCGTTCGCGGTCACGATGAGTGAGGCGCCATCGGGTGCCCAGATGCCCGGCGTCGCGCCATACGCGCGGCCGAAGTGCAGCACCCCGCCGGAGGTCAGGCGTCGCGGCGTACCACCAGCCAACGGCACGACGAACAACTCGGCGCGACCGGTTGGCAGCAGCCCTAGGCCATCGCTGCGGTAGCGCGTATCGGTGGCCACAATCGCTGGCGGCGCCCACGTGGCGCCCTCCGGCGCGACCGGCAACCCAGTCGGTACGCGCGACGGCGACGCGACCAGCATCGCAAACGCGATCTGTGACCCGTCGGGTGAGATCGCAAACCATTCCGGCGCGGCCGCCAACGTCGCGAGCCGCACGGTCTCCTCACCGTTCACCTCACGACGGAACAGTTGCGTGGTGCCGTCCACGTCCGACAAATACACAATCGCGTCGCCCGACGGGGTCCATTGCGGCGCGCGATCATTGCCGTCCGCCGCGGTCAGGCGTCGATGCGACGATCCATCGGCATTCACCATCCAGAGTTGCGACTGCTTGCGGTCGCGCATGATGTCGAAACTCTGTCGCACGTATACGACGCGCTTGGCATCGGGCGAGAGACGCGGATCGTTGGCCGTCTCCAGGCGAAACAGGTCGAGCGGCGCCAGCGGGGTCGGCGCACGTGGTGTCGCCGCACGTGGTACGGTCGCCGTGCGCGTCGTCGCGCGCGTTAGATCGCTGCCTTCCGGTGGGGTGCGGTAGCCCACCTGCGCCAGCCGCGGGGCGCTGTTCACGTCGCGCACGATGCCCCACGGCGTGACCGGTGTGTTGTGCAGGAACCCCCGCACCTCGGCCTCGGAGATCGGCGATACGGTGCGCTGACCGGGGCGGTACCAGCTGTCCACTTTCTGCCACGCGCCGGCCACGCGTGCGAGGACGATGTAGTGATTGGCCGAACCCGCCGTTGGGGCCCGGCTCGGTCGTGCGCCACGACTGATATCGGCATCGGCGCCCACGATGAACACGGCATCCCCCGTGCGACGCAGATACGCGGCGACCGCGCGCTCGCGGTTGCCCACCGTGGCCAGCGTGCTCCCGAAGAGCGGTTCCGCGCGCAGTCCGAGCACGTCGAGGATGCGATGAAACTCGTCGGCGGCCGAACGACGCGAGGCAACGATGGCCCCACTCGCGTCGACGATCGGCTTGGTGGACCCGATCAGTCCCGCCACACCATCCACATCGGCGTGCCGATACAGTTGGTCTTGCACCCGATGCGCCGTGCCGATCGTATGGTCTACCGGCAGGCCAAGCAATCGCACCACCACGTCGAGGTCACCACCCAGCAGCAGATACGCGTTCAGCGACGCGGCCGCGCCGCAACGGGCCTCATCGCTGCGCGTATCCTCGAGCAGATCCAGCTGCGTGAGATACGCGACACGCGCGAGGGCTGACGTGCTGCTGAGGGTGTCGGTCTCGCGACCCTGTGCGTCGGCGTGGTGTGGCGCGGTCAGGGCCGCGAGCAGTCCGAGGGCGAGAAAGCGGTTCATTGGCGGGGGCGTCGTCGGTGGCGGGAAGGGACTCCACCAATGTAAGCGGCAGCTCGGCGCGTGATGAGTACGCGCCGAGCTGCCCAAGGGGCACCACCCTGTCGATCAGCGTTGGCGCGGAATGTCGAGGGACGGACTGCGCCCAAAAAAGCCCACCGGCTTGATCGCGAAGCTGTGCCAGGCCACCGGCATCACCGGCCAGTCTTCCGGACGCGGCACATGATGGAAGCCGAGCGTGAGCCACGTGACCACGTCGGTATTGGCGATGGCGCGGTTGGCGGACGTCCACTTCGGGAGGCCGTCACCGGCCACGCTGTTGGTGGGGTAATCGCCGCTCGCATACAGCTCGGCCGGCGCGTACGGCGTGGTCCAGAGCGTATGATCGACGAAGCCGGCGCGCTGGCGCATGTAGTCGTCGGGACTCATCAGCGACATCGCGCCGTGGCCTTCAATTTCGTAGCCCACCGGCCACCCGAACGGGTTGTTCACCGCCGGATTCACAATGCGCCACACTTCCGGCGCATTCATGGCCGACATGCGCATGCCATCCTTCTCCGTTTGCGCCGTGAGCGTGTTCACCGTCCAGACGCTGCGCCGCGGATTCTCCTTGGGCAGCGTGGTGGTCTGCAGCTTGTCCACCATCAGCGAGTTCTGCGTGCCGTCCACATCCATGTCGAGACGGAACGAGAAGAAGTGGCTGTGGTTCACGCCCACGAGCTTGTTGGCGATCATGCGCCCGTAGTCGTTGTCTTTCGGCGTACCGCTGGCGGCCTTGACCTGGTCCATGCCGGTGGCGCCCAGGTTCACCGTGATCGAGCCATCCTGGCCCAGCACCCAGTCGAACAGGTAGTCGTAGTTGCCGGCGTTCATGTACATGCGCAGCACGAGGTCGGTACGCGGCCGCGCTTCGTTCACACCACCGCCGGCGCGCGTGTGCCGCCACGCCACATCACCCGTGTTGCGCTCAAACAAACACGCCGTGCGCTGACGCTCGCGCGGGGCGCCCTTGGCGGTCACCACATAGCTGTGAAAGTACGTGGCGTACTCCGGGCACTCCACGCCGGGCTCGAGCGAGCTGGCGATGCCACCGAAGGCGAAGGGATAGGTGCCGAGGTCGAAGTAGCCCTGGTAGTTCCACGGATCGGTGGGGTCCATGTATGGCACGAACAGCTCCGACAACGAGCCCTGATACATGATCGAGCGTTCCTTGCCGCCATCGACGTAGCGCACGCGCGAAAGCACCAGGCCGCGACGCATGTCCATGCGGAAATGGAACTTCCAGTTCTGCCACGCGACTTCGTGTCCGTTCAGCGTGTATGACGCGCCCTTCGGTTGCACCATCGTCACCGCATTCACGGCGGCGCGCGTGGGACCGATTTCCTCGGGCGAATGCCCGTCGGGCAGTCCGCTGCGCGCGCTGGCCACGTCCACGATGCGCAGCACC
>NSHR01000051.1 GCA_002737115.1 Gemmatimonadota bacterium
TGTTGGCGCGCGCTGATGTGGTGTCGCTGCATTGCCCCGCCACACCCGAAACACGGCACCTCATGAATGCGCGCACGTTGGCGCTCATGCCGGAGCACGCGTACCTGGTAAACACCGCGCGCGGTGATGTGGTCGACGAAGCGGCGCTCGCATCGGTACTTAAGGAGCGCAAGATCGCCGGCGCCGGTCTCGATGTGTATGAGTTCGAGCCGAGCGTGACGGCCGAGCTCATGGAGCTCGAGAACGTGGTGTTGTTGCCGCATCTGGGGAGCGCCACCATCGAGACGCGCACCAACATGGGCATGCGCGCGCTATCGAACCTCGATTCGTTCGTGCAGACCGGGAGCGTCAGCGACCCGGTCTGACGCCGCACGAATTTCAAGGTATGCCCCGCGCCACCCCCGCCGCTTCGGTTGCGTTCACGGTGGTCTGCAGGCTCCGGTACTTCCGGTTGCCCCCACACGTTCGCCTCCAAACGGCTTCCCCAGCCCCAACACGTTCGCCACCGTGGTCCATGCTGGGCTGTCCGACGAGCTGAACCCCTCGCCACCCGTTTCCCGAATGCTGCAGCACATCCTGCATCGCATCCTGAATCGCATGCTGCTGCGCATGGGGTGGCAGCGCGGTCGCATCTTGCTGTCCTCGGGGATGTCATGAAGGCACTGATCGGCGACCAGTTCACGTCATTCACGCCGAAGGCGTTCACGTTCCTGCGCGGCATCGCCAAGAACAACCGCAAGGAATGGTTCGAGGCGCATCGGGCGGATTTCGAACGCGAGATCAAGCGGCCGCTGGCGTTGCTCGTGGAAGAAGTGGACGTGCATCTCGCTACGATGGCGCCGGAGATCGTGGGCTCGTCGAAGAAGTCGGTGTTTCGTATTCACCGCGATGTGCGCTTCTCCAAGAACAAGGCCCCGTACAAGACGCACGCGGCGTGCTGGTTCTTTCACCGTGATGCGGGACGCGGCGTGGGCACTGAAGCCGCACACGGTGGAGCGGGTTTCTACTTCCACATCGAGCCCGGCAAATCGTTTTGCGGCGGCGGCATCTGGATGCCGCCGCGCTCGGCGGTGCACAAGATCCGTCAGGCGCTCACCGATGACCTGGACGGATTCGAGGAGATCGTGAAGGGTCGCGCGTTCCGTCGTCGCTTTGGCGATCTGGATACGGATGGCATGCTGACGAGGCTGCCTCGCGGATTTGCCGCGGATCATCCGGCGGAAGCCTGGCTGCGGTATCAGTCGTACACCGCGTTCGCCGAGCTCACGCCGGAGGAAGTAACGAGTCCCACGCTGCCGCAGACGCTGGCCAAACACTACGCGGCGATGACGCCGTTCGTGCGGTGGCTGAACGGGGCGCTTGGTTTGGGAGAGGCGACACGCCGCTAGGTCTGTAACGGCCAAATGCTTAGGAGGCAGGGAGGAGGGTGTCAGGGAGGAGGGCGCAGCAACGGCGCGCGGTGTCCCTGCCTCCTCCCTGCCTCCTAAGCATTTGGCAGTTCGCGATCCCCACGGGTACCGTCCACCCTCAGTACCGGTGAGATTCCGTGTTCATGTCGAAGTCGCTGAAACTCACGCTGGACATTCTGATCGGTGCCGCCATACCGATTCTTGTCCTGAAGTACGGGACCGAGCCGCTCGGGGCGCTCAATGCGTACCTCACGGCCGCCATGATCCCGGTGGTCTGGGTACTCCTCGACCTCCTGGTGATCACCCGTCGCTTCAACTTCATCACGGCGTTTGTCGGTCTGACGTCGCTGATGCGTGGGGCCCTCGCCTTCTGGTACGTGGACGGCCTGCTGTTCGCGGTCAAAGACAGCGTCAGTTATGTGGTGTCGTTCCTGGTGTTCGGCGTCACGGCGCTGCTCGGGTCACCCGTCACGCGTGCGATTGCGCTGCAGGGGCTGAGCCCTGACACGCCGGAGCGTGAGCAGCAGATGAACCGTTTGCTCGATGAACCGACCGTCGGATCCGCCATGAAGAAGGCGGGCATCCTGATTGGCGTGACGAATCTGGCGGCCGGTGCGATCAACTTCGTGATCAATTACCGCGTGGTGCTCGCGCCGTTCAACACGCCGGCGTTTAATGATCAGGTCGCCAATGTGAACGCGATCACCCGGTTCGTGCTCGTGCTGCCGGACATGGTCGCGATCTTTTTCGCCTTTTCAATGATGTACAAGGCGATGTACGCCCTGCTGCCGGCCGGCCAAGGAGCCGATGCGGATGCAGGAGAATTCTGGACGCTGCTGGCACGGCGGGAAGAGGCCATGACGCTGGGGACAGCGGGCGACTCCAGCGGTTCCGCACTGGCTGCCGACGACGTGCAAACGCGCGCGGCCCGTCAGGCCCGGGAAGAGTTCGGACTGAGTTAGAGCACGTCGCGGCGCGCGAGTGTCGACACGCGAATGATTCCTGAAATGCATGTCCCGCCACCTGCCACTTCATTCCCCTCACCAACGGCACCGTCCCGCCCGCCTATCGGAAAGCCGAGGTGGAAGTGCTCGGCACGCCGTCACGCGCGGTCATCGCCAACGCCATGATTGATCCTGATCTCGGTCGCTTTCGACTGACCCGTGCCGAGCCGCACCGCTACGCGTTCAAGACGCCGTCCCTCCGCAACGGGGCGCTGACGGCGCCGTACATGCATAACGGGGTGTATCGCACGCTCGAGGCCGTCGTGGACTTCTACAACCGTGGTGGCGGAGCCGGCATCGGAATTCAGCTCGACCACCAAACGCTGCCTCCCGATCCGCTGCGTCTGACTGCGACCGAGCAGCGCGACCTGGTGGCGTTCATGCGAGCGCTGACGGATACGACCGGCACGCAGCGGCGGTAGCGCAGACACTCGGGGGGGCCGAACGGAGCCCCGGCCCCAGCTCCCAGCACTGGCGCCTAGCCCGCCAAGCACCCAGACTCTACCGGTCGACATTCTCCCGCCCGGTCTGGTATGGCTACGCTGATCGCCCCCGAAACCACTGCCGCCAGCACGCGCGCCTTTCCGGCGCAGACCAGTCGCCCCTGGGGGCGACCGCGTGGCGCGCGCCACCGCATCGGTCACCACGAGCTGACCGGTCAGTATCGCATCGACCTGCGCGATCAGGCGCCGGACCAGTTCGACGATGTGAGCGCGATGGATTGGTCGACGCTCACCTGGCGCGACGTGGGCCGGCCGTATCGTACCGAGAAGTGGTCGAGCGCGCGGCGACGTTACGAGCAGGAACATCAGCAGCCGCTCCCCATCGCGGATGGATGGCGCCTTTTCAACACGGCCTTCCATCAGTTCTTCCTGACCGACGTGCCGGAGGCGCAGAACCAGGCCAAGGCGCACTTCGGTGCGGCCTTGTCGCGTCTGGATCTGCATGAGGCCAAGGAGGCGCTGCAGGACATCGCTTACCTCGCGGTGTGGAACAAGATCATGCGGGTGGAAGACGCGGTGTGGGACCCCCGCGGCAAGCGGGCGCTGTTCGCCGGCCTCGACGTGAAAAAACCGCGCATTCTGTTTCTTGGCGCGGCCGATGGCTACGAGGCGATGCAGCTGGCGGCGATGTATCCGGGCGGTGAGATCGTGCTGGTGGACTACGATGCCTTCTGCGCCACTGACCGCTTCGGCAAGTTTCCACTCGACTATCCATTTCTCGGGGTCGATCCGACCACGGGCCATCAACGCGTGTGGTACCGCGACGAGATGCCGATTCACTTCGAGGTCGCCGACATCCGCGACCTGAAGTACGGCAAGGAATTCGACGTGGTCGTGTCGATCGGACTCTTGGAGCATTTTCCCGACACGCACAAGGCGGAGTGCCTCGAGATGCACCGGCGCTTCCTCAAGCCGGGCGGTACGGTGGTGATGACCACGCCGCGCAATCAGTTCAAGTCGCGCGTGTTCTATAACTTGATGGCCGACTGGATGAACCACGGCTATCGCGAACTGATGGACGTTCGACAGATGGGGCTGTACTGCCACGAAAACGGCCTCGACATTCAGCGCGCCGGCGTGATCAAGGCGCACAACGGATTGGTGATGAAGCTGCGGTAACGCAGTGCGTGCAGGCAGGTTGTCTTTTCACTTCGACCATCGGGATACGTGTGACTCTCCTCTCTCGCTCGCCGCGTTGCATCGCGGTTCTCGTGGCGCTGGCTCCGGCGTTTGTTCCGGCCACCGCGCAGGCCCAGTACCGGCAGCCGCCACAGCCGATCGCGCAGATTCTCGACCAGCCAGCCACACCGCTGGTGCAGCTGAGTCCAGATCGTCAGCAGTTACTGCTGCTGGAACGTCCGGCGCTGCCGCCGATCAGTGAAGTCGGGGCGTTCGAATATCGTCTGGCCGGATTGCGCTTTGATCCCAAGACCAGCGGACCCACGCGTGGGCAGAGCTACACCGGTCTGTCGCTGCAATCCGTGAGCGGTGGTGCGGCGCGCAAGATTCAGGCGTCGATTCCGGCTGGCAGCAGCATCGAGAACGTGTCCTGGTCGGCTGATGGGCAGAAGATCGCGTTCACGGTGACGAGCGGCGACGCGATCACCTTGTGGATTGCCGATGTCGCGACGGCGCAGGCGAAGCCGCTCACGTCTCAGCGTCTCACGGCGATTCTGGGCAATCCCTGCTCGTGGGTGTCTACCGCGTCGCTGGCCTGCACGTTCGTGCCCGCGGCGCGCGGTACGGCGCCGGCCATGACCGTCACGCCGGAAGGACCGATCGTGCAGGAAGCGCTCACCGGTCGCAGTGACCGCGCCGCTACGTATCAGGATCTGCTTAAGAGCCCGTTCGACGAAACGATCTTCGAACATTACGGCACGAGTCAGCTGGCGCTCGTATCGCTCGACGGCACCGTCAAGACGCTCGGCGCACCCGGCCTGCGCACCGACGTGAGCGCGTCGCCAGACGGTCGCTACTTGCTGGTGAGCACGTTGTCGCGCCCGTTCTCGTATACGGTGCCGTTGAGCTACTTCCCCACGCGCACCGAAGTGTGGTCGATGGATGGCGCGGTGGTGAAGTCGATTGTGGCCCGTCCGCTCATCGAGCGCGTGCCATGGGGAGGCAATGGCGCCCTCGCTGGCATCCGCAACGTACAGTGGCGTCGCGATGTCGATGCCACGCTGGCGTGGGTGGAAGCCCTCGATGGGGGGGACAGCGATTCGAAGGCGGACAAGCGGGATCGCATGGCATTGCTCGAGGCGCCATTCACCGGCACACCGAAAACGCTGCTGGAAACGAGCTGGCGTGCCGGTGCCATCACGTGGGGCACGGCGGGGCTCGCGATCGCCCGCGAGACTGAAGGCAAGACACGGAAGACGCGCGCCTGGATCATCGATCCGTCGGGGGCCAAGGCGCCGCGGCTGTTGTGGGAGCGCTCGAGTGAAGATCGCTACGCCGACCCGGGCGACTTCCTCACCACGCGCGATGCGCGCGGGCAGACGGTGTTGCTCACCACGCCCGACCAGAAGGTGGCGTTTCTGACCGGACTCGGTGCCGGACCGGAAGGTGATCGTCCGTTCGTGGATCGCTTCAACCTCGCGACGGCCGCCAAGACGCGCGTGTTCCAGAGCGTCGCGCCGTACTTCGAGCAGCCCATCGGCATGCTCGATGCCAATGGCACCGTGGCGCTCACGCGTCGCGAGTCGAAGGCCGATGCGCCTAACTATTTCGTGCGCGATTTCGTGCGCAAGATCGCGCCGCGGGCCGTCACGCAGTTCACCGACCCGGCGCCGGTGTTCGCGGGTGTCACGAGCCAGCTGATCACGTACATGCGGCCCGATGGGGTGAAGCTGTCGGCCACCATCTATCTGCCGGCTGGCTACGACAAGGCGAAGGATGGCCCGCTGCCGTTCTTCCTGTGGGCCTATCCGCTCGAGTTCCGCTCGCGTGAAGCGGCGTCGCAGGTGGTGGGTTCGCCGTATCGTTTTGTGCGGCCAAGCGGTGCGTCGCATCTGTTCATGCTCACGCAAGGCTACGGCGTGATGGACAACCCGACCATGCCCATCGTGGGTGTGGATGGGAAAGAGCCGAATGACACGTACGTCGAGCAGCTCACCGCGAGTGCCAAGGCGGCCGTGGACACGATCGTGGCGATGGGCGTGGCCGATCGCGATCGCATCGGCGTGGGTGGACACTCGTACGGCGCGTTCATGACGGCGAATTTGCTGGCGCACACGCGCCTGTTCCGCGCCGGTGTGGCGGAGAGCGGTGCCTACAATCGCACCCTCACCCCGTTCGGATTCCAGGGCGAAGAGCGCACCTACTGGGATGCGCCCGAACTGTACAATGCCATGTCGCCGTTTACCTATGCCAGCAAGATCAAGGATCCGATTCTGCTGGTGCACGGCATGGCCGACAACAACACCGGCACGTACCCGATCCAGAGCGAACGGATGTTCGCTGCGCTGAAGGGGAACGGCGCGACCACGCGCTACGTGCAGCTGCCCGGTGAGTCGCATGGCTACCGCGCGCGGGAAAGCGTGGGGCAGGCGCTCGCGGAAATGGCGGCGTGGCTCGATCAGTACGTGAAGCCGAAAAAGCGCACCACGATGTGATTGGCGTCGTGATGACGGGCGAAACACAGATTCGCGCGCTGCGCGAGCAATCCAATCAGGCGATTGCCGCGCATGACGTCGACCGCACGGTGTCGTTCATGGCACCGGATATCGCGGTCGGCGTGGCTGGTGGCCCCACGCTGCACGGGCGCGACGCCTCGCGCGAGGCGTTTGTAGAACAGTTTGCTGACAAGGCCTTCGTGACCTACGTGCGTACGATCGAGCAGGTCACCATGGTCGACTCGATGCGCGCCACCGAGCGCGGACAATGGGTCGGCCGGTGGCGCCTCAAGGCGGGCATGCACGAGCAGGGCGGCAGCTATGTCGCCGAGTGGCGCTTCAGCGAGATGGGGTGGCTGATCCACTCGGAGACGTTCATCGAGGCGTAGTCCTACTGCTTTATCGCCGGCTTGGCCGTCGCGATGCCGCCGCTCTTGAGATAGTCCACGGCCAGATTCGTCATCGCGCGCACGCCGGTCGGCAACGCGGCCTCGTCGGCGAAGAACAGCGGGGAGTGATTGGCCGCCTGCGACTTCTGATCCATCCCCTTCGGAGCGACGCCGAGAAAGTAGAACAGCCCCGGAATGTCCTTGGTGAAGGCGGGGAAGTCTTCGGAGCCGGTAACCGGGTTGACGATCTTGAAGCCGCCGTCGCCGGCCGTGCGCTGCAGCGTGGGCGTCATCTTTTCGAGCAGGGATGCATCGTTCTGCGTGATGAGCCCGCCCGTGGAGACATTCACGCGCGCCGTCGCGCCGCCGGATGTCGCAATGTCTTCTACGGTGCGCTTCACGCGCAGGTGAATCTCTTTGCGCATCTCGGGGTCGAAGGTGCGGATCGTGCCAATCATCACCACGCTGTCGGGAATGATGTTGCCGCGATTGCCGCCTTGAATCATGCCGATCGTGATAACGGCCGGGGCCGATGTCACATCGATCTGCCGGCTGGCGACGGTCTGCAGTCCCATTACGATCTGCGCGGCGATCACGATCGGGTCCACGCCCGACCACGGCTGCGATCCATGCGTCTGCCGTCCCTTGACCACGATGTCGAGGTTGTCGGCGGCGGCCATGAAGCCACCGGCGCGCGTGCTGAGCGAACCCAGCGCCGACGGCCATACATGCAGGCCGAAAATCGCCGAGGGGCGCGGGTTCTGCAGGGCGCCGTCGGCGATCATCGCTTCGGCACCACCGAGTCCTTCCTCCGCCGGCTGGAAGATGAACTTCACCGTGCCGGGAATGCGCTCCTTCATGCCCGCCAACACTTCGGCGGTGCCCATCATGATGGCCACATGATTGTCATGGCCACAGGCGTGCATCACGCCGACTTCCTGGCCGTTGTACATGGTGCGGACTTTGCTCTTGAAGGGCAGGTCCACCAGCTCCGTTACGGGAAGCGCGTCCATGTCGGCGCGGAGCGCCACGACCGGCCCTGGCTTCCCGCCACGCAGTATGCCGATCACGCCGGTCTTGCCCACGTTCGGCTGTACCTCGAGACCGAGCGCGCGGAGGTGCTTCTCCACCAGCGCGGCGGTGCGCGTTTCCTGATTAGACAGTTCGGGGTGCTCATGAATGTCGCGACGCCATGCGACCACTTTCGGCATGACGGCCGTCATGCGCGTTTCGATTTCGGCAGCGAGCGGATCGGCGGCTTTGACCTGCGCGACAGCAGGCGATGCAGCAGCCGACAGTATGAGCGCGGCTGCGGCCAGCGCATGAGAATGGGGGCGACGCGTCATGGCAGTAGGTCCGGTATGAAGAATGTTCAGGCTTCGTGGACGATCGCGTCCGCTTCGATTTCCACAAGATACTCGGCGCCCACCAGCCGCGCTTCCACCAGTGTGTTCGCCGGCAGGATGTGGCCGAAGCGCTCACCGTGGGCACGCGCGACCGGCTCCCAGTGCGCCACATTCGACACGAACACGCGGGTGCGTACGACGTCTTCGAGGGTGCCGCCCAGCGACTGAATCGCACCAGCGATTTTGTCGATGGCGAAGTGCGCCTGCGCCGCGGCATCGGTGCCGCCGATGAGGCGATCGCCATGCGTGGCGGTGGTGCCCGACACGGAAATAGAGTGTCCTTGGCGCACCGCGCGGCTATACCCAGCCATCGGCTCCCACACGGTGCCGCTCAGTGCCAGCGTGCGTCCATTCACGCCGGGCCGCGTGGTGAACGGCGCTGGAAACTGCGACACATGATGGCTGAGGTCACCGCTCGCGGTGAGATACGGCGCTTGCCGATATTCATCGCCGCAATCACCGGGAATCGCGGTGAGCGCCGCCTGCGCGTCGGCAATGGTGCGGCGATCGTCGTCGTCGAGCGTGAAGGTGAACAGTTTCGCCGTATCGGCTACATGCGCCGACTGCCCAAGGCGCGCGCCGACAATGACGCCGGCCACGCCGGGCTGATCGAGTACCCACTTGCTGGCCACGGCGGCAATCGAAACGCCGTGCGTGGTGGCCACGGTGTGCGCGGCGCGCAGCACGCCCTGAAACGGCGCCCAGCCACCGGCGGCGCGAATGAACCGACCATACTTCATCTGCGACCAGGTGCTCAGCGTGTCCCAGTCGGGTTCGGCCGCGCCGAGCCAGCGTTCACTGAGAAATCCGCCCAGCAGCGTGCCGTAGCAGAGGAGACCAACGCCGTTCGCCAACGCGTACGGGGCGAGCTTGGCGGTGAAGCGGGTGTCGAGCAGCGATCCACTGACCTGATTGCTCGCAATGCGAATACCGCTGGCCACGGCCACCCGCAGGTGCGCGGTGTCCACGTTCGTGAGGCCGATTGCGCCAATACGGCC
Source organism: Gemmatimonadota bacterium (assembly GCA_002737115.1). Taxonomy (GTDB): domain Bacteria; phylum Gemmatimonadota; class Gemmatimonadetes; order Gemmatimonadales; family Gemmatimonadaceae; genus Gemmatimonas. Next base: position 9,324 of record NSHR01000051.1, read on the forward strand.
GGCGTCGCGTTCGGCTTCCAGATACCACAGCGCATCGAGCCAGCGTGGATCGGTGAAGGTCCACGCGTGAAACTGCAGTACATCGATGCGGTCGGTGCGCAGTCGAGCACAGGCGCGATCGACGGCCGCGCTCACATCGGCCTCCGTGACCGGGCCGGGCTCGGGCACCCACTTGGTGAGGCACTGCAGCGACGCGTCGGGGCGCCGCTGCTGGCGGAAGATGCCCGCGACGTCTTCGGCCGAACCGTAATGATCGGCCATGTCGAACGTCGTAAAGCCATGCTCGACATACTCGGCCATCGCGTGCGCGGCCGCGTCGCGATCAAATACGCGTCCATCGCGCTCCATGTCGGCCAGCTGCCAGAGACCGGTCAGCACACGGGAGATTTCGAGACCAGGGGCGAGCGTGTAACGGGGGATCGTCGTCATCGGTGTCGGCAATGGGGTGTTCAGGGGACGGGCAATTCGCGACCACCGCGGAAGGCGCGGACACCGCGTGCGGTGTCGTTGAGTAGCAGCAAGGCGTCAGGTCGTCCGTATTGTCGCATGAGGTCGTGCATCAGTGGGGCGTCGTCATCCCACGGGTAGCCGAAGACGACGTCAAAGTCGTCGAGGGCGCGGCCAAGCTGCAGGTACCCCGATGGTCCGTCACCGATGGTTTCGGATTCGTCGTCACCGCCGAGCCGCTTGTAGCCGGTGGGGAGGAAGCTACCGGCTACGAACTGTGCGTGTGAGGCGAAGCGGGTGGCGAGGGCTCGGGCGGTGGTCACTAGCGAGGCGTCGAGCTCGATGCCGTACGCCTCGAATCCCACCATGTCGGCCATGATGGCGATCACGCCGGTGGCCGAGCCCCACTCGAGGAAGCGGGCACCGTGGGCGCGGTGCACCAACAGGGCGCGGCGTACCGCGTCATAGTCGGCGGCCACGAACGCATGGAAGTCGCGGTCGCGCACGGTGCGCTCAAATCGCTCCCAGATGCTCCACCCCTCGGCGCAGATCGCGTCGAGGCGCGCCGCGAGCGCAGGATCGTGCGCGGTATCGTGTGCCGCGTTCAGCAGAGCTCCTGCTAATCCAGCGGCGCGCGCATCTCGCTGTTCATGGCGTGGGTGCGCACGGTCTTCATGATCCGGGCCATGTCGGCCTCGCAGCGGTCGCGCTCCTTCGGGGTTCACAGATCGGCATTCGCGGCGGCGTTGCTCATCGCGGTAATGTGGCCACGGTCGCCACGCATCGGCAGAGGGGCCACGGGGGCAATCGCTTGATCTCCCGCCGGAAGTCGAACACGGAGGCGAACGTGGGACTTCTCACCGGAAGCGGTGCTGCGATGGCCGTAGCGAGCTCGGTCATTCCCGCGGGCGGCAACACAGTGGGGGCCTTCGCGGCGGTCAAATTCGCTATACTTCTTGTTATGAGCCAACACCCGGACTCTCCTCTCCCGCCCACGCGGCGTGCCTTTTTCCTTGCCGCCGCCCAACTGGGGTTGGCGTCCCTCGCGACCGCGACCGTGACTACGCTCGCGGCTGTGGTCGGGGCGAAGGCGATCGGTGCCCAGCCGGCCCCGAAGCGGGCCGCTGCCGGCGCCGCGCTGCCACCGATGACCGTGTATAAAGATCCGAACTGTGGCTGCTGCACCGAATGGGTGAGCCACGTGCGGAAAGCCGGGTTCGTGGTCACTGTCCGAGACACGGCCGACATGTCGAGCGTGAAGGCGTCGTTCGGTGTGCCGTCGGCCCTCGAGTCCTGCCACACGGCGTGGGTCGGTACCTACGCGATCGAAGGGCACGTACCGGCCGATCTGATTCAGAAGCTGCTCCGTGAGCAGCCGGTGGCGCGTGGGTTGGCCGTTCCCGGTATGCCACAAGGGTCGCCGGGCATGGAGCAAGGAGCGCCCAAGGACGCCTTCGACGTGCTCCTGTTCGACAAAGCCGGCAAGACCCGGGTGTTCGCGTCGCGTTGATGGCAACCGACACGGACACCGCGGCGGTGGAGAGTGCGGCGTGGCCCCTGCGGGTGCGCCATGCGCACGACGATGATGTGGCCGATATCGTGGCCCTGAACAACATGTTCGCCCCGGACGGACTTACGCTGTATCGCAGCAAAGCCTTCGTCGTGAGTCACCTGCAGGATTATCAGGTGGTGCGCGGCGCCGACGGCACGCTGATGGGTCAGGTCGCCCTCGACGAGTATTCGCCGTCGCTCGTGGAGTTGGTGTCGCTCGCGGTGGCGACCGAGGCGCAGGGAAACGGTCTCGGGCAGCGGCTGATCACGGCGGCGGAAAAGCTGGCGCGGGAGCGTGGCTACCCAGAGCTGTTCGCCATTTCACTGGCCGAGCCGCTCTTTCTCCGCATGGGATTTCAGGAATCCACGATTCTGCGCTATCCCGAGAAGATTGCGCGCTACCAGGCGATTTCGCGCTCCGAGCTCTCCATTGGCCGGAAGTTCTGCTTCGCAAAGAAGCTGACGTCCATTCCCGTGGCGGGCTGATAGGGCCGTCGCTGGCGCGCGGTAACAATCACGGCGCGCGCGGCCGCGCTCTGCACTTTTCGGGTTGGTCCGGCGGCCAACGGCGTGAGCACGCGGATCTCAAAGGTGGCCTGTCGCAGTGCCGCGACCCGCGGCAGGTGCGCGAACAGCGCTTCATCGCCAACCCAACAGAGCGCTTCGCCCTGCCCGTTCGCGGCAGCCGTAGAGAGCGCGATCGGTACGACGGGGACCCCAGCGATCACCGCCGCCTCGAGCAGCGAGGAGCGGAACGGCAGGGTCTGGCGACCGTTGGTCGTGGTGCCTTCCGGGAACAGCACCACGTGCGTCCCGCGTCGTAGCGTTTCGCTGAGGACGGCCACGGCGCGTGGGAGGTCGCGCTTCCGGCGCCGGTCGATCCACACCACATCGAGGGCGGCGCCGAGCGCGCCCACCAGCGGCCAGTCCCGCACCTCGTTCTTCGCCACGAACGTGCAGTCGTAGAACGCCGTCAGGGCGACAATGTCGATCCACGACAGATGGTTCGCGACGAGGAGCGCCGGACCCGCCGCCAGCTGGCCTTCGGCGCGCACCTCGATGGCCAGCAGGCGCAGCACGCCGCGGCACAGCCATCGGACGCCGCGACGCATCAGCTGGCGGCCAACGGGTCTGAGCACACGCGAGGCGATCGGTCGCATCATGAGGTGCCTCAACCGAACAGCGAGGCGTAGCTCCGCGCATCCATATCGTGAATGTCCAGCAAGACGAGAAAGTCGGTTGTTCCAAAGGCATGGTCGAGCGCCGGCGCGCCGCACACTTTGGCGCCGAGTGCCAGGTAGCCTTCGAACAACGGCGGCAGCGCCGCGGCGAGCGCGGTCGCGTCGATCAGGGGTCGGACGCGGCCGTCGTCGGGGAGGGCGCGCGCGGCGGGCCGTGGACGCACGAGAATCCGGTCGTGCATGGCGTGCCGTGCGTGCAGCGCCCGCCACGCCTCGACGGCTGGTTCCTGGGCGACGCCGGCGAGTGAGCAGCAGCCGAATAGGTATTGCTTGTCGTTCCACTGCAGATAGCGTGCGATGCCTTTCCACAACAGCCGCAGCACGCGTCCCGAGCGATGAGCGGGATCGACGCACGCCCGCCCGATTTCGACAGCGCCGATCAACACGCTTCCCGGCATGGCGCCCAGTTCGAACAACGTGGCGCTATAGAACCCATGACGAGTAGCCGCCATGACGGCTGTTTGGAGGCGATACGTGCCAACCACCGCGCCGGAGCTGCGCTCGCAGATCATGAGGTGGTGGAACCAGGGATCCCGTTCATCGGCCTCACGCGCTGACGTGGCCGCCGGCGCGGTGGTGTCGGGCGTCCCTTCGCCAAGCTCTTCGCAAAACACCCGGTAGCGCAACGCCTGTACCGCGTGCAGGTCGTGACGGGACCACGCGAAGCGAAGGACGTACTTGCCTGTCTCGACGGTGCCCGGCGGAATGCCGTCCACGTGGTGCGGGAAGACGTCGGCCTCGCGCGGCGCGACCGTCTGTGTTTCGTCGCCAGCCGGCGTAAGGTAGGGGGTGGTCGACGCGTCAAATGCGCGAGCGAGCATGAGGCCTCCAGTGGTCGGTGACGTCCGTCGCGACGTGCTCGGACGGCACAACGTGCCGCGCCGGGGTACCGAAACGGCGGCCGAATGACCACGAAACGGTCACTACCCGGCAACGGTACGCCCGCACTGCACTGGCCCCGACGCGGCACTGGGGTGAGCTTTCCCCATCACGTCTACACCGTTGGTCGATCCCTCGCTGTCGAAGCGGGTGGACCGCAGCGTGCCGGTGCCGGAAGCCGGCCGACGTTCGGCGCTCTCCTCGCACTACATTGCAGACAAGGTGGTTACCGTATCTCCGCCACGTTCGACGGGCTGATGGGCATGAGTGGCGTCTACGAGCTGTCCCCCAGCGACGGCAACGGCGACACCGGCCACGGCTACACCGGCGACGCGGCTGTTCCACGACCTGCTTGATCGCCAACAGATCGGACATACCTTCGACCTGTGGGGGCATAACGTGAACCACGACGGGCCGTGGTGGCGTACCATGCTTCCGCACTATCTGGAGCAACTCGGATGCTGAAGAACAGTCGGGCGTATTGGGTGGTTTGTGCTGGGTTGGCGATGAGTGCCCCTACGGCGGCGATGGGGCAGGTGTCGGCAAAGAAGCCGGCGGCCGCCGCGGTCTCGATACGGGAGGCGTTGCTCGAGACACGCCTCGCGTATGTGCGCACGATTCTGCGCAACACGCCACTGGTAGACGGGCACAACGATCTGCCCTGGGCGATGCGGGAAGCGGCCAAGGATCCGCTCGACGTCGTGGCGTATGATCTCCGCCGCCCGACCGCCGGCATGACGGACATCGCGCGCCTGCGTAAAGGCATGGTAGGCGGACAGTTCTGGTCGGTGTATATCCCCGGCGAAGTGCGCGACTCCGGCTATGCGCGCATTCAGCTCGAACAGATCGACATCGCCAAGCGCGTGATCGCGCGCTACCCCGACGTCTTCGTGCCCGCCTTCACCGCGGCCGACGTGCGCAAGGCGTATGCGCAGGGCAAGATTGGCTCGCTCCTGGGCATGGAAGGCGGACATGCGATCGAGAATTCGTTAGGCGCGCTGCGCGCCTACTATGAACTCGGCGCGCGCTACATGACGCTCACGCACAACGTGACGTTGGATTGGGCCGACGCCGCCAACGATGTGCCGCGCAACAACGGGCTCACCGCCTTCGGCAAGGAAGTCGTGCGCGAGATGAACCGGCTTGGCATGATCGTCGACTTGGCGCACACGTCGCCGGCGGTGATGAGTCAGGCCCTGTCGGTCACCGAAGCGCCGGTGATCTGGTCGCACGCCGCGGCGCGCGGCATCACTGATGTGCCGCGTAATGTGCCCGACTCGATTCTGGCCCGCCTGCCGAAGAACGGTGGCGTGGTGATGATGACGTTCGTGCCGGGTTTCGTATCGCAGGCCGTGGCGAACTACGGCGCGCAGGTTACGGCGGTGCGCGACTCGATCGCCACCCGTTTCCCGAACGACAACGACGCGCAGTTCAAGGCGGTGGCGGCGTGGCGCGAAACGCACCCCACACCGATCGCCACGATCAGCGATGTGGCTGACCATCTCGACCACATCAAGAAGATCGCCGGCGCTGCGCATGTAGGCATCGGCGGCGACTTCGACGGCATCACGGAAACCGTGCAGGGGCTCGAGGATGTTTCGACGTACCCGACGCTGTTCGCCGAACTGCTGAAGCGCGGCTGGACCGCCACGGAACTCAAAGGCCTCGCCGGCGAGAATGTACTACGCGTCTTGAAGGGTGCCGAGTCGGTCTCGGCGCTGTTGCGCACATCGCGACCTTCCTCTACGAAGACCATCCAACAACTCGACGGACGCCGCCCATGAGCCTCGATCGCCGCACATTCCTGAAGCATTCAGCGCTGCTCGGCGGCGCCGTTGGACTGGGACTGCCCGCTGCCGCCCAGGCGTTTACCGCGGACGGCGTGCGCCCGTTGGTGTACCGCCCGGAGACGGGGACGGCGCAGCCGAAACCATTACGCATTCTCATATTGGGCGGCACGGGATTCATCGGACCGAATCAGGTGGAGTACGCGCTGGCGCGGAAGCACAAGGTCACGCTGTTCAATCGCGGCAAGACGAACGCGACGTTGTTTCTGAACGTCCCGCGCATCATCGGCGATCGCAACGTGGCCGGTGGTCACGATGGGCTGAAAAAGGGCACGTGGGACGTCGTGATCGACAATCCCACGCGGAATCCGTTGTGGGTGCGTGGCGCGGGCGAAGCGCTGAAGGGCCGTGTGGGGCAGTACCTCTTCGTCTCCACGATTTCGACCTACAGCGACAATTCGATCGTCGGCATGGACGAGAGCGGCCCGCTGCATAAGCCGAGCGATCCGTCGGTGTGGGCCAGCAGCGACGGCGCGAATTACGGTCCCAACAAAGTGCAGTGCGAGCTCGATGCCAAGGCGCAGTTCGGTGATGACAAGGTCACGATCGTGCGCCCTGGATTGATTGTCGGTCCTGGCGACTTGAGTGACCGCTTTTCGTACTGGCCGGTGCGCATCGACAAGGGCGGGGAGATCATGGCGCCCGGCACGCCGAACGACGCGGTGCAGTACATCGACGCGGAAGATCTTGGACAGTGGACCGTACGGCTGGCCGAAAACCACACGATCGGGACGTTCAATGCGACGGGTCCGAAATCGCCGACGAACATCGCCGAGATGCTGTACGGCATCAAAGCGGTGACCAGCAGCGACGCCCATTTCACCTGGGTGGCCGCCGACTTCCTCGCCGAGAATCAGGTGCGGCCGTGGAGTGACATGCCGGTGTGGATGCCGCCCACGGGGCGCACGGCCGGCTTCATGGCGGTGAATTGCAACAAGGCGTTCGCGGCCGGACTCACGGTGCGGCCACTGGCCGATTCGGCAAAGCACACCCTCGACTGGTACAAGACGCGTCCGACTGCCGAGCAGGAGAAGGCGCGGGCTGGACTTGCGCCGGAGAAGGAAAAGACGGTGTTGGCGGCGTGGCATGCGAAGGTGGGGAAGTGAGCGTAGCACCGTTGCGTGTGTTGGTGTTGGGTGGCACCGGATACATCGGTCCGCATTTGGTGGAGCATGCCCTGGCGCGCGGACACACGGTCACGTTGTTCAACCGCGGCAAGACCAAACCCGGGCTGTTTCCGAAGGCGGAGCAGCTGATCGGCGATCGCAACGATCCGAATGGACACGACGCGCTCAAGGGGCGCACGTGGGACGTAGTGTTTGACTTACCGACCACGACGCCGCAGTGGATTGTGAACGCCGCGGCGGTGCTGAAGGGCAGCGTGGCGCAGTACGTGTACGTGAGCAGCACGGCGGCGTACAAGGATTTCACGCGCTCGTTCCCCGACGAGACGCACCCGACGCAGGTGCCGGCGCCAATCAGTGGCCCCGATGCGGCGGCCGCACCGTATGGCAACAAGAAAGTGCGGTGCGAACAGTTGGTGCAGGAGGCGTTCGGCGCTGGCGCGACGGTCGTGCGGGCGGGGCTCATCGTGGGTCCGGGCGATCTCACCGATCGGTTCACGTATTGGCCGGTGCGTATCGAGAAGGGCGGCGAGATTCTCGCGCCGGGCACACTCGACGATCCGGCGCAGTGGATCGACGTGCGTGATCTCACCGAGTGGATGGTACGCCTCGGCGAGAGCCGTACCGGCGGCGTATTCAATGCGGTGGGTCCGCGCACGACCTGCGGCATCGGCGAACTGTTGTACGGCATCAAGGGGTGTTTCAATAACGACGCGCGGTTTACGTGGGTGCCCACGACGTTTCTCACCGCGCAGAAGGTGCGATCATGGGGCGACATGCCCGTGTGGTCGTTCACCGGCGCGAGCACGGTGGCGTTCTGCACGAGCGTGATTGAAAAGGCGTTGGCGGCGGGGCTGACCTTCCGTCCGTTAGCCACCACGGTGCGCGATGCACTCACGTGGTATCATGCCCGACCGGCAGCCGAGCAAGAGAAGCTGCGTGCCGGCATCGCGCCAGAGCGTGAGCGTGACGTGTTGGCGGCGTGGCATGCCCAGCAAGCCGGAGCCAAGTGATCCGTCGTGTTATGGCGAAGCTGGTGACGGTGGAAGAAGGCGAGTGGCGGGCTACGCTGTTCGCGTTTTCTTTTTTCTTCTTTCTGTTGGCCAGTTATTTCATTTTGCGCAGTATTCGTGACGCGATCGGCGTAGCCGCCGGGACAGCGCAACTGCCGTGGCTGTTCACGGGGACGCTGGTCGCGACGTTACTGGCGAATCCGCTCTATGCCACGATCGTGTCGCGCCTCCCGGTACGACGCTTTATCCCGATCGTGTATCGGGTGTTCTCCGCGCTCCTGCTGATCTTCGCCTTTGCGGTGTCGAGCACGGGGCCGGCGGAGGAGAAGTACCTTGGCCCAGCATTTTGGATCTTCATCAGCGTGTTCAGCCTGTTCGTGCCCTCGGTGTTCTGGGGCTTCATGGCGGACACCTTCCATAGCAATCAAGGAAAACGGCTATACGGCTTTATTGGGGTGGGCGGAACACTGGGCGGGATGTTTGGCTCGAAGTTCACCGCGCTGATGGCGACGCAGGTTGGAACGCCGGTCTTGATGCTGATGTCGGTGCTGTTACTGGAGTGCGGTGTGCAGGTGCTTCGACGGTTCCCGCCCAGCTTTCGCGCGGAGACGCGCGATCGGGAGAAGGCGGAGCGATCGGTTGGTGGTGGATCATTGGCCGGCATCACGCACGTACTCCGGTCGCCGTATCTGCTTGGCATCTGTCTGTTCATGCTGTTGTTCACGATCGGCACAACGGTGTTGTACTTCCAGCAGGCTGAGATCGTAGGCGCCAAGTTCGCCGATCGTGAATCGCGCACGGCGTTTCTGGCGAATCTCGACTTTTATGTGCAGCTGCTCACGGTGCTGGCGCAGCTGTTCATTTCGGGTCGCGTGATTAAGTGGATCGGCGTCGGCATGACGCTGGCGATTCTGCCGTTGGTGAGCGTGATCGGGTTCGGCGCGCTCGGTGTGTGGCCGTCGCTCTCGTTGTTCGTGGCGTTCACGGTGATTCGTCGAGCCGGCAACTATGCCTTCGCCAACCCGGGGCGCGAGGTGCTGTTTTCGGTGATCCCGGCCGAGGACAAGTACAAAGCCAAGAATTTCATCGACACGTTTGCGTATCGCAGCGGCGATCAGATCGGGGCCTGGAGCTACGCCGCGATGTCGGCCGCCGGTCTCGCGGTGAGTTCGATCGCGTTGGTTGCGGCGCCGATGAGCGCGGTGTGGCTGGTGGTGGCGCTGTGGCTGGGGCGGCGACATACGGTGATGTCGAAGACGGAGTCGGCGTAGCGGCCTCTCGAACAGTGTAGCCGCGAATGTTCGCGGATGGCCGCGGATTGCGCCGTCAAACTGGAACTCAGAGCTGCGACGTCCTCCGCCTCACTCACGGAGTC
>NSHR01000052.1 GCA_002737115.1 Gemmatimonadota bacterium
AGAACGCTCACGGTGGTGCGCGGCACGCGCCCGAACGGGACCGCCGTGACGGCGTTGGTGGTGCTGACCGACGTGGTGAAACGCGGCGTACCGGCCTCGACCGCACGTGAGGCGGTCGCGACCATTGCCCGCACTCCCCGTTCCGACGACGCCCTGCTGGGCCTGCAAGCCACGGTGGCGAAGAACGCGCAGCGTGGGCCCGGTATGGCTCTCGATGCGCTCAATCGCTATGTTCGTGGCACGGTAACCGGAACCGTGTCGCCGTCCACTCCCGCGACGAACGACCGTAAGCCGGTCCGCCCTCCCGACCCGTGACGCCCGCTCGCCGCCTCTTCCGTGCGTCGTGCCGCCGCTCCTTGCCGAGCCGCGGATCGGCGTTGCCGCGTGCTCTGGTACCGTGCGCACTTGCCAGCCTCGTCCTGGTGCCTTCGCTGGCGGCGCAGGTCCGCGGTGATGCGCCCATCGCGCCCGCGGCCACGATTGGACCGGTCACCGACGCGTCCACGTTGTCGGTGCTGGGCATAGCGGCGCTCCCCGACGGTACCGGCAGCGCGCTCACGCAGCGCAACGACGTGTGGCTCGGCGCGACGCAGCCGTTGGGCCGTATCGGACGGGTGCGCCTGGCCGCGCTGGGCACGGGCAATTGGCGCGTGCCGCAAGGTGTCGGCACGGATGGACAGCTGGAGGGAACGCTCGCCGTGCGCGCGCGCGCGCGCGTCGGCGCACAGCGCGTGTGGAGTGCCATCAGCTACGGGCATGCCTCCGTGAACGGCGCCAATCCCACGGCCAGCATTCTCAGAACCGCCATGCCACCGATGTCGGCCGGCGGCCTCGACATGCGCGCCGTCGACACCACCGTGTCGCGCCGCGTCGACGTCGGCGCGATCAGTCGCGCGGAAGCCGGCGTGATGACCAATGTGTCGGGCGTGGAGTTTTCGTTCGGCTTCTCCGTGGAGCGCGCCACGCGCACGACCACGCAGACGCTCACCATCGATGAACCCGACGCGATCACGATGCCGACCGTGGGTGGATCCACGCGGCTCGTGAGCAACCGCACCACGCGCTCACTGCAGCGCCGAGATATCGCCACGGGCATCGCGTCGATCGGCTTCAACACCGGGCCAACCACGTGGTTGGTGTCGGTGACCTCGCCGGTCGCGACGTGGATTTCCAGCGACGCCCTCTCGCCCACGCCAAGCCTGCTCCCCACCGTGGCATCCCTGGCCGTGGTGCAGCCCGTCACCGCGTGGCTCTCGCTGGTCGGCGCCGCGGCGACCAACGCCGCCACCGTCGGTGGCACCGCGTTACACGACGACCTCGACCCTCAGCGCGCGCGTAGCTTCGCCCCCGTGCTCGCGATCGGCGTGCGCATCGCACGATTGCCCTTCCGCGGCACCGACGGCGTGCCGGGCGGCATTCTCGCCTTCGAAACGCGCACACTCGGCTCCGTCGATTCGCTCGCCGTCGAACAGGGCGTGTCGGCGCCTGACGGCGATACCCTGCGCGTCGTGCTCCTGATCGATGCGCCGCGCGCCGAATCGGTGGAGCTGATGGGCGACGCGACCGAGTGGATGGTCACGCAGATGCAGCGCGCGGCGAACGGACGGTGGCGCGCCGAACTGAAGCTCGCGCCTGGCATGCACCGCATTACCGTGCGCGCCGATGGCGGGGCGTGGATCGCGCCGCCAGGACTGCCAATGGGCAGTGACGACTTCGGGAGCCCCGTCGGGATGATCTCGGTGCGCGGGAAGCGCCGCTGAGGACTGACGGTCTGACGGACGACTGACGGGATTGAACGGATTCAGTACGCCGTGGTCTGAACTCTGGCATCAGACCGTGTATAGTGCTCAGAACTCAGCAGCTACAGTGCTCAGTGTCGAGCGTCTTCGGAAGAACTGCGGGCCCTGTCGATCGATTCGACAGGGCCCGTGTGCTTTTCCATCAATAACTTCGCTCGGAACTGTGTACTGTCGTTGCTGAACTCCGACCGCTACACACGGTCAGACGCCAGCGCTCAGAGCACGGTGTACTGAGCAGTGTCCAGAGCTCTGGCCACTGTTTACTGAGCAGTACCCCGCTACTTCCCGCCCTTCACCCGAATGACTTGCGTCGTGCTGTCCGTGATGCCCGCCCCGGATACCATCAGCGTTAGCTGGTAGTCTCCCGCCGGGACCTGCGGGAAGTTGATCGTCAGGCTCCGCCCCGGTCCGCCATCCGGACGGCCGTTGTCGTTGTACTTGATCGACACCGGCGTCACCGACTTCGACAGGCCGAACGAGCTGCCTAGCTTCTGCAGAAAGCCGGCGCCCACGCGCGTGGCGCGGAGGCTGACTTGCAGCGGCTGGCCCGGAGACGCCAGACGGTACGTCTCCCAGTAGATACCGACCGACGTGCCCCCGTCAATCTCGTTGCTGCCGTACGCCTGCAGCGCGTTGCGCTCGAGCATCGGCGTGGCCGACACATCCCCGCGCTGCAGCAGCAGATATTCCGACAAACGCGTGCCAGCCGGCAACGGCGCGATCACCGTGCGGACGCGCGCGGCGCGCTTGCCAACCGGGGCCAGCACTTCGAGACTGGCCAGCATCGGAGATGGCACTGGCAAGACCAACGCGCCATTTGCTGGCGCACTGTCGCGCGTGGCCTGCAGCGGTACGCGACCATCAAAGGCATCAAGCGTGAGCGCGGCGGTGTACGGCGCGCGCCCCATCTCGAGCTCGCGCATCAGGCGATAGCCGCCGGCCACAATCGTGGTGTCACCACGCAGAAAGCGCGCGAACTGATACGGCAGCGCGCCGAAACCGGTGGCGAAGCGCGGGGCGTAGCGCATGCGCGCCTTCTGGCGTCGCGGATTCCAGTCGGCGGGTGTGGCGGACAACGGCTTGCCGATCGCTTCGACCGTCGGCATGAAGTCGTAGCTCGGTGTGGGCTCGTGACCGATCACCGACGGTGGGCGCGGATCGGCCACCCCACCGTTCTGCACCGACCACGCCGTGGGCCAGCCGTAACGGAGTTGGGACTCGAGCAGATCGTCGCCCCATTGCAAGTCGTACGGAATGCGCGCAAGCGAATGCACGCGCGACATCGTACGACGCGCGTAGAGTTCGTTCTGAATATCGTTAGACGGGATCATCCACAACGGCTGCGCGAGACGCAACACGCGGATGTTCTCAGCGCCGCGGCTAGCGCACGGCGTGGCCTTGTACGCCACGTGCATGACGGGATCGAGCCACCACGAGAGGTCGGTCCATGTGCACTGCTGCGCCACCGGCATCGCGGCGAGCGCGCGCGCAAAGGCGGTCGTAGCGTCCTGGTGCTGATTCGCGTTGTGCAGCGCGAGCCCCTCGAGCGCCTCGCACCACCACGGAGTACCCTTGCAGGCGCGGGCCGCACTGATCGCGACATCGCGCTGTTCCGACTCGATGGCGTACCGCACGCGCATGCCGTTCACCCAATCGTCCTTCGGGTCGGCGGCTTGGGCCTGCGCGAGCAGGTCGAGCAACTGTTCGCGCTCGAGCTTCGCGTCATTACGCTCGGCCGGCGGCGGGACGTCGCCGTTGTTGTTCCAGTAGCAGATGCGTCCAAGCGGCACTTCGCACGAGGCATCGGCACCGCCGTTGTAAAAGCGCAGTCCCGTACGATGATTGCCCTCGAAGCCGTCCTGCATCGTGCGCGCCTGCGAACCCAGTGGGCTCATCGTGGCCGGGTTACCGCGCAGCGGATCGGGCGGGACGTTGGTGAGACCACCGACGACCGGAGGACGGGTCGTATCAGGCGGCGGCGGGCCGACGGGCGGCGTCTGCGCCGACACGGCGGGTGAGCACACCAACGAAAGCGACACGAATGCCGCCACCGCCCACGAGAGCGACGCGGTCGACATGAACCGGCGGCAAGCGATCTGATTCACCAAGGGCCTGCTCCTGAGAGAAATCGACCGCGCGCCGCACGACCGGTAGCGGTCGGCGCGGCGCGACAGCGACACGACATCGGTGGCGCCCAAATGAACCGGGCGCGTCGATGTGAAGTTAACGCTCGGCGGAACGCCCGGGGATTTAAAAGGTCAACTTGATCCCGGCCGTGAGCGCCCAATTGTGCGTGAGGTTGCCCTCGGCACGGAAACCCACCGCATCCTCAGAATCGAATCGACTCACCCAGTTCTTCGCCTGTGCCCGGAAGGCGAATCGCTCGACCAAGCCGAGATCAAGCCCCACACCGCCGGTATAGGTCATGTTCGAGGCCCGCACGTCGAAGAGCGAGTTCTTGATGTCGTTCGTCAGCCCGCCGATGCCAACCTGCACGAACGGCGCAAGGCCGGTTTTCTTCGCCGGCAAGCCGCCAAGCTCGAGCCCCGCATCGTACAGCCACGTCTTCACCGTCCCCACGTTGACACCGCTGAGGAGCGGCAACCCTATGCGGAGGTCGCCCGACGCATAGGCCAGGCTGCCCACGAGCGCGAGGCCCTTGGTGAGCGGGATACTCGCCTGTCCGCCAACCATTGGCGCGTTCGTGGTCGATAGGTTCGTGCCGATCGGGCCGTCGTACCAGTTGCCAGTAATCAGGTACCCCGCGAACGGCGTGAGGATGGCGCCGACGCCGGGCTGGGCCTTGGCCCGCGGTGCCAGAACTGAGAGCCCTAACAGGGCAACCACGACGGCGAGCGTGCGGGACGCAGAAGCGGACGCGGACGCGGACGCGGACGTCGGGCGCGGGAGCGAGGCAGTGTAAGCAGTATTCGACATGCGGGATCTCCGGAAAGTGACGATCTCTCGAGGTGCATGAATCGGACCGCTGCACGGTCTCGGCCGGCTATTCGTCATCCGGCGCCGGCGGAACGCCCCGTGACTGAAGCGCCTCGGATTTCGCGCGCGCGCGGATGTTCAGCATCTCGACGATCACCGAGAAGGCCATCGCCATGTACGTATAGCCCTTCGAGATGTGCTGCCCGAACCCCTCGGCGACCAGGTTCGTCCCGATCAGCACAAGGAACGACAGTGCCAGCATCTTCACCGTGGGGTGCCGGTCCACGAAATCGCTGATCGGCGTGGCCGCCATCAGCATCACACCGAGGGCTATCACGTTGGCGGCGATCATGATGACCACGCTGTCGGCCATACCAACGGCGGTGATAACGGAGTCCAGCGAGAAGACGATGTCGATCACGGCGATCTGGGCGACCGTGGCCCACAACGAGCGGCCGCCCTTGGCGCTCGTGGCGGACTCCTCGAGGCCTTCGAGCTTGCTGTGAATTTCCATCGTGGCCTTGCCGATCAGGAACAGGCCACCGACGATCAGGATCAGATCACGTCCGGAGACGGCACGACTCAGCAGCGTGAACAACGGCTCGGTCAGACGCATGACCCAGGTGATCGACAGCAACAGCGCCACCCGAGACATGAAGGCGCCCATGAGTCCAAACCGGCGCGCCTTCGGCTGATCGACCGGCGCCAGCTTCCCGGCCAGAATCGAGATAAAAATGATGTTGTCGATGCCAAGGACGACTTCGAGCACCGACAGCGTGAGCAGGGAAATCCACGCCTGCGGATCAGCGAGCAGATCGATCATCGAGACAAGCTAATGGGCTATCTTTCCAAAATGTCTGTCCTCCCGACCACCGCCGCGTCGTCTGACGCCACCTCCGCTGCCCGTCCCGCGGTCGTCCTCTTGTCGGGCGGCCTCGACTCGACGACGGTGCTCGCCGTGGCGCGCCGTGAGGGGTTCACGCCCTACGCGATGACCTTCCGGTATGGCCAGCGCCATTCGCTCGAGATCGACGCGGCCCGACGGGTGGCCGCCGCCCACCGCGTGGAAAAGCACGTGGTCGTCGACATCGATCTTCGGCAGTGGGGCGGCTCTGCCCTCACGGCCGACGTGGCCGTGCCCAAGGACCGCGACGTCGAGCATCCCTCCGCTGAGATCCCCGTCACGTATGTGCCGGCGCGCAACACGATTTTCCTGTCGTTCGCGCTCGCCTGGGCCGAAACGCTCAACGCGCAGGCGATCTTTATCGGCGTGAATGCGCTGGACTACTCGGGCTATCCCGACTGCCGGCCCGAATACATCGCGGCATTCGAACAGATGGCCAACCTGGCCACCCGGGCCGGTGTGGAAGGCACGCAGCGCCTCAAGATTCATGCACCGCTGCAGCACCTCAGCAAGGCAGACATTGTTCGTCTTGGCGCCGAGCTCGGCGTGGATTTCTCGATCACGACCAGCTGTTACGACCCGGCCGCTGATGGACGGGCCTGCGGCCACTGCGATGCGTGCCAACTCCGCTTGCGCGGTTTTACCGAAGCGGGGTCGGTCGATCCGATCGCCTACGCGGTTGGGAGCTGAGCCATGACGTACACGGTTCGCGAGTGTTTTTACACACTGCAGGGCGAGGGGGTGCAGGCCGGACGCGCCGCCGTGTTCTGCCGGTTTTCGGGGTGCAACCTGTGGACGGGGCGCGAAGCCGACCGGTCCTCCGCGGTGTGTACGTTTTGCGACACCGACTTCGTGGGCGTCGGCCCGGACGGGGGCAAATTCTCGACCGCCCCCGAGTTGGCGGCCTTTGTGAAGAGCCGCTGGCCGGCCGACGCCCCCGCCAGTGTGCGGCCGTTCGTGGTCTGCACCGGCGGCGAGCCGTTGCTGCAGCTTGACGAGGCGGCGGTGGCGGCGCTGCACGCCGAAGGGTTCGAGATTGCCGTGGAGACCAACGGCACCCAACTGGCCCCTCAGGGGCTGGACTGGATTTGCGTCAGCCCAAAGGCTCAGGCGCCACTGCTCCTGACCTCGGGCGACGAGCTCAAGCTGGTATACCCGCAGCCCACGGCCCTGCCCGAGCGCTTCGCCCAGCTCGACTTTCGACATTTCCTGCTGCAGCCAATGGACGGACCGCAGGCGGCTGAGAACACGGCAGCGGCGCTGGCCTACTGCCTCGCCCACCCGCAATGGCGGTTGTCCGTGCAGACCCACAAGGCGCTCGGGATCCGGTAGCACGGGGGCGAACAACGCCGCGGGCCGGTAGCGACCGAAGGGGTCCCGCCGTGTGCTCATCCCCGGTAGCGTGACGGCGGAGGCAGGGCTAGCTTTCTTCCTCCGGACCAACGTCGCCCCCCGAGCACCGCGTATCGTGATCTCCTTCTCGCGCCAACTCCTTTCGCTCAGCCTGTGTGGCGCGCTTGTCGCGTTCGCACCGTGCGTGGAAGGACAGTCGGCCGAGAAGCTCGAAAGCCGGAAGCCGTTTGCCGCATGGAGCGAGTCCGCGCAGAATCTCCGCGATTCAATCGTGGCCAAAGCGCGTGGACAGATCGGCACGCGGTACAAGTTGGGCGGCACGAAGCCCAATCTCGCGCTCGACTGCAGCGGCCTCGTGAAATACGTGATGGGCGCGCTTGACGTGATCCTCCCCCGAACCGCGCAGAAGCAGGCCACGGTAGGCCAGGAAGTGCCGAAAGATCTCGCGGCGCTCAAGCCGGGCGACCTGCTCACCTTCGGCCGCGGCAAGCGGATCTCGCACATCGGCATCTACGTGGGTGAAGGCCGGATGGTGCATGCAAGCACCTCCCAGCGCCGGGTGATCGAAACCCGTATTTCCGAGCGCTCCCCCCTCATCCGTCAGTGGAAGGGCGTGCGGCGCCTCGTCGGCGCCGGCGGCGTCAACCTGCGGGATTCGTTGCTCGCCTTCGCCGACTCGATCAAGCAGTAACTTCGCGTCATTGTTGCCAAGTCGTCGATTCGCCCCCAGCATTGGGGGCGTTTTCTTTTTTGCGAAGTCCCCCCCGGAGGAATTCATGTCCGTCCGTATTGGCCGTACCACTCGCGCCGTACTGTTCGCGGCGCCGTTGTGTCTGTCTGTGCTGCTGCCCGCCGGTCTGGCGGCGCAGCCGTCGCCGCCGAAGGATCGGCTCACGATCGCCGACTACTTCAACTGGGAAGATGTCGCCTCGCCGACGCTGTCGCCCGACGGCCGCCAGATCATCTACACGCGGACATGGATCGATCAGCTCAACGACAAGCGCGAATCGTCGGTGTGGATCATGAACGCCGACGGCACCAAGAACCGCGTCCTCGTGAAGGGCGCTGATGCCAAGTGGTCGCCTGATGGGTCGCGCATCTCGTACGTCGCCCCCGGTGAACCGGGCGGCGCGCAGATCTGGGTGCGGTACATGGACGCCGAGGGGGCAACCACGCAGATCACGCGCCTCACGGAAGCACCGGCCGATGTCGAGTGGTCCCCCGATGGCAAGTCGATCGGCTTCGGCATGCTGGTGCGCGGCACCGACACGTGGCGGATCGCCATGCCCACGCCGCCACGCGGCGCGAAGTGGGCGGAGCCGCCGCGCGTCGTCACGAAGGTGAAGTATCGCGCCGACCGTCAGGGCTTCCTCGAAGATGGCTTGCGGCAGCTGTTCACGGTGCCGGCCGACGGTGGCACGCCGACCCAGGTCACGAGCGGTGACTGGGCGGCCAACGGCACCACGTGGATGCCCGATGGCAAGAGCTTCGTGTTCACCTCGCTGCGCACGGCCGAGGCCGAATACGCTTGGCGTCAGAGCGACATCTACAAGGTCGACATCGCCACCGGCGCCGTGTCGGCACTTACGTCGCGCAACGGTCCGGATAACTCGCCGGTGCCGTCGCCCGACGGCCGCTTCATTGCCTACACGGGCTACGACAGCACCGACGCCACCTGGAAGGACGCCATCATGTACGTGATGGACGCCGACGGCAAGAACGCCCGCGCCCTCACGGAAAAGCTGGATCGCTCGCCGAGCGGCATGATATGGGCCTCGGATGCGAGCGGCGTCTACTTCAACGTGGAGAACGAAGGATCGCGCAACCTGTATTTCGTGTCGCTCAAGGGTGCCATCCGTCAGGTGACCAAGGGCACGCACGTGCTCACGGTAAGCGACATCAACCGGAACTTCATGGCCGTGGGTGTCGCCACGTCGCCGATGAAGCCCAACGACATCGTGACGTTCGATGTGCGCACACTGGCCATGGAGCAGCTCACCGAAGTGAACGCCGATGTGCTGGCCGGCAAGGAGCTCGCGACCACCGAAGAGGTGTGGTACACGTCGGTCGACGGCCAGCGGATTCAGGGCTGGATCGTGAAGCCGGCCGGGTTCGATGCGAAGAAAAAATATCCGCTGATGCTCGAGATTCACGGCGGCCCGCACTCGATGTACAACGTGGGCTTCAACTTCGCGCGGCAGGATCACGCGTCGAATGGCTTCGTCATGCTCTACACGAATCCGCGCGGCTCCACCGGCTACGGCTCGGCGTTCGGCAACGCGATCAAGAACGCGTATCCCGGCAAGGACTACAACGATCTCATGGCCGGCGTGGATACGGTGATCAACCGCGGCTTCGTGGACAGCAATCGCCTGTACGTGTTCGGTTGCTCTGGCGGCGGCGTGCTCACGGCCTGGACCGTGGGCCACACCGACCGCTTCGCCGCGGCCGCGTCGCAGTGCCCCGTGATCAACTGGCTCAGCTTCGTAGGTACGACCGACGGCTCGAGCTGGTACTACAACTTCGCCAAGTATCCGTGGGATGATCCCAGCGAACACCTCAAGCGCTCGCCGCTGATGTATGTGGGCAGCGTGAAGACCCCGACGATGTTGATGACGGGCGTGAACGACCTGCGCACGCCGATCGGCCAAACGGAGGAGTTCTACGAGGCGCTCAAGATTCGGAAAGTGCCGACAGCGATGATCCGCTTCAACAACGAATGGCACGGCACGAGTTCGACCCCTTCGAATTTCATTCGGACCCAGCTCTATCTGCGCAGCTGGTTCGACAAGTATCAGACGCCGCCCAAGGGACAGCGCGTGACGCCGAACCAGCAGTGAGCACATCAGCAGTACGCGATCTGGTGGTGAGTCCACCGGTGGGCCCGCGTGAGTGATGTGTTGTTTCGGGGGCGCGGCGCCGATATCGGCGGCCGCGCCCCTGCGCACGACCAATTTATCGAATGGGTGACGGTCGACACTTTCCCGTGACGCTCGAGATCGGTACGTTTTTCATGTTGTCCACCCTCTCGCCACCAATTCCATGAGCTCTTTCGTCTTTCGGACGCGCGGCACCAGCGTACTTGCTGTGGTCATCGCCTTTGCATTAAGCGCCTGTACCGACACCGCCGCGCGTGCCCGTGCCGACTCCTTGTCGGCCGCCCTGGCCAGTACGAGCGCCGAGCGCGACTCGCTGCAGGGACTGATGCAAGGCACCAGCGCCGATAAGGATCGGGCACTCGCCCAGGTCGTTGAAGCGTCGAAGTTCGCCGACGAAGTTGACGCCGAGCTGCGCAAGGTGCGCGGCCTCTCGAGCCAGGTGGGCGTTACCAAGAGCGACGAGTCGGGCAAAACGGAAGCCGCCGCCGCTCAAAAGGACATCCTCGACCGCCTCGCGCAGATGCGGCAACGGTTGGCCGCGCGCCAACGTCAGGTGACGGCACTGCTCGACACGATGAAGACCATGCGTGCCGACTCCAGTGCGGCCGCCACGCTGCTGGCGGATCTGAACGCCCGTCTCGCGATGCGTGACAAGGAAATCGCCGTTTTTCAGGACGAGATTCGCGCCCTCCGCACGCAGAACGCGCAGCTCACCGTGGAGAAGTCTGTCCTCACCGATACGGTGAAGGCCATGGATGTGCGCGAGAACAAGGTGTTCTACCTCGTGGGATCACGACGGCAGCTGATTGCCGACAAGCTGGTCACCGAAGAAGGTGGCTCGCGCGGCCTGCTCATCGTGAAGCTCGGCAAGACGTTGGTGCCGGCGCGTACCCTCGACGAGTCGCGCTTCACGCGGGCCGATCGCCGCGAAGTGCTCACGATTCCGCTGCCCCGGAGCGATCGCCCGTACCGCATCGTATCACGTCACGATGTGGGGCTCATCGAAGTGGCCAAGAAGGAAAAGGACGGCGCTTTCCGTGGGGAGAGCATTCGCATCACCGACCCGGTGAAGTTCTGGGCGGCGTCGCGCTATCTGATCATCGTCGAGAAGTAACGCCGGTCAGACGTGGGGGAGTTCGCGGTCTCCCACGTCGCCGCCTTGGTGATGCCAATCCAGCTCTTCCGGCGAGAGTGGCCGGATGGCCAGATCGACCGCCAGCCACGTGGTCTTGGCGAACGGATAGCAGAACACGCAGCCCGACAGCATCAGAAAGGCCGTGACGTACGTGATCAGATCCCAGGGCGGATCGGGCCACGTGACGTACACAAAGCCGCAGACGCAGAAGAATAGGATCAGTTCGACCGCAATCAGGTTGAACAGGTACGCGCCCACGAAGTAGTCCTTCTCGCCTCGCTCGAGGCGAATGCCGCAGCTCGGACATCGGTCCTTGAGCTCGAACAATGACGCGAAGATCTGGCGGCCGCCGCAGTGCGGGCAGCGCAGTTGCAGGGCGCGGACAACGAGTTGGGTGATCGACGGTCGGGCAACCGCGACTGTTCCGTCGGTCACCGCTGGGGAAGCGCGGCGAGAAATGCGCGGAGGTACTCACCCCACACTTTCGGCGCCGAGTGTGTACCGTGCCCCCTCGTCTCCGGCGTGATTGGCAGCAGGATGAACTTCGTGCGCGGCATAGTCGCGGCATACCGCTCGGCCATCCCCAGCTCCGGCGGATTGACCTGATCGTCGGCTGAGTTGATGAATAAGGCGGGTGCGGTAATGCGCGACAGGTTCGGCGACGGATCGTAGTCACGCGAGGCGTCGAACTGGTACAGGAAGTCGTTCGCGTCGGTGGTGGCCATACGCGCATCGAGGTACGCGCGGATCACGCTGTCGGCCTTGTCGCGCGTGGGCGCCTGTGCTTGCTGCACGAGCGGCGCGCTCGACATGATGTACAGCATCATCTGCGCGGCGCGCAGGCCCGGCGGCGTGCTGGTGTACTCGCCGCCCTTCCATGCCGGATCGTTGCGAACGGCATCCATCGCCATCGTACGGATCATACGATTGCGGCCCGCGATCTGCGCCGGCACGCACGCATACGGCGCGAGGCCGTCCATGAAGTCGGGGTACGTATGCCCCCAGACCCATCCGTGCATGCATCCCATCGATGTGCCCATGATGAGACGCACATGGTTGACCTTGAGATGCTCGGTGAGCAACCGGTGCTGTGCGGTGACCATGTCGTCGTACGTGTACTTCGGGAATCGCGCATGGAGACCATCACTGGGCTTGCTCGAGCCGCCATGGCCGATGCCGTCAGGCAGCACGATGAAATACTTCGCGCTGTCGAGCAGCTTGCCGGGCGCGAAGAGTTCGCCGGCGTAGGCGGTGGAGAGAAAGCTGCGCCCCGTCCCGCCGGTGCCGTGCAGGATCATGACAGCGTTGCGCACGACGCCGCCGGCATCGCGCTGCGGTGTGCCGAGGGTGGTGTAATGGAGCGTCAACGCGGGGAGTCGTTCACCCGAGCGAAAGGTGAAATCCGTGACGACGAAGTCGCCCTGGGTGCCAGCGCGAGCCCAACCGGTGGCGGGAGTCGTCGTCTGGGCGTTGCCGACCGACGCGGTGGCGGCTGCGCTCGCAATAGACAGCGAGCTGAGCAGAATGCGAAGAAGCGATGCACGTGTCATGCTGAAAAATACTGCCGATCAACAACGCGCGCTGGAGCCCAGACAGACCGCCTGCTGCTGGGAGACTACGCAACACACGGCTTGAGCGCTCATGCGGGGCGTTTTCGGTGCACATTTCACGCGTCCTGTTGAGGCCGACCGCTCCGTCACCTTCGCCAATTCGCTGCCATGCGCACTCTGCCATCTGCCGCCCGTACCATCGCGCTCGCCGTCGGGCTCCTCGCGTTAGCGAGCCCGGCCCGGGCGCAATCGCCGGGATTCTCGACGATGCCCCCACTGCCCTGGCCTCCCGTCGCGACCTTTTCCATCCTCGGCTACGATCCGGCCACCGGTGAAGTCGGCGGTGCCGTGCAGTCGCGGGTGTTCTCCGTCGGCAACGGCGTGCTCTGGGCCGAAGCCGGCGTTGGCGCGGCGGCCACACAGGCCATCGTGGACGTGAGCTACGGCCCGCAAGCGATCGCCCTGCTGCGGCAAGGCGTGAAGCCGGCCGACGTCGTGCAGCGCGTGCGGCAGGCCGACCCCGATCCGCGCCCGGTGGACTGGACCAAGGAAGGGCGTCAGTTCGCGGTAATCGATGCCCAGGGCAACGTGGCCGCCTATACCGGACCCAAGGCCACCGAATGGGCTGGCGACAAGCAGGGGAAGTTCTGCACGGCACAAGGCAATATCTTGGCCAACGCCGAGGTGGTGAATGGGATGGTGAGCGCGTTCGAGAGCACCACCGGGCATCTCTCGTTGCGGCTGATGGCCGCGCTCGAAGCGGGGCAGATGGCCGGCGGTGACAAGCGGGGCATGCAGTCGGCCGCGATGCTGATTGTGAAGAAGGACGGCGGCGTGTGGCTGCACAACGACGTCGTCCTGCGTCTGCAGGTTGACGATAGCCCCGAGCCCATCAAGGAGTTGCGCCGTCTGGTGGACAAGGCAGCCACCATGCGGAAGCCACGGTGATGCGAGGCCTTCAGGCGGCCGTGGCGGCGATGGCGTGGTGCCTCGCCGGCATGACCACACTCGAGGCGCAGAGCACGATGCGGCCACCGGCCGCGCTCAAGACCGAGTACGTGATGCTGGTGATTTCCGACGGGGTGCGCTGGCAGGAAGTGTTCACCGGCGCCGAGAACGCCTTGATGGGCAAAGCCGGCGGCGTGTCGGACACCGCCTCGCTCCGTCGCGACTTCTGGCGTGATACCCCGGCGGCCCGCCGTGCGGCGCTGTTCCCGTTCCTGTGGGGTACCGTGGCCGCACAAGGACAAGTGTTCGGCGACAGCGCCGGCGGCAGCCCGGCGCGCATCACCAACACCATGAAGTTCTCGTATCCCGGGTACAGCGAGACGTTCACCGGGTTTGCCGACCCGCGCATTGACAGCAACGACCATCCGCCCAACGAGAACACCACGGTGTTCGAATGGCTCAATCGCGATGCGGCGTTTACGGGGCGCGTGGCAGCCTTCGCCACGTGGCACGCGTTCAGTCGCATCTTCAACGCCGAGCGAAGCGGCGTGCCGGTGTACGACGGTTGGACGCGCGGCGTGGCCCCGTCGGAGTCGCCGCGGTCTGCACTGTTGCGCGATCTGTACGCCACCACGATTCGTGTGTGGCCGGATGTGGCGTTCGACGCGCTGATGCAGCAATCACTGCTGGAGTATCTGGGCGGCCACGATCCGCGCGTGCTGTTCGTGGGCTACGGCGAGCCCGACGAATGGGCGCACGCGGGCAAGTACGACTTGTACCTGCGCTCGGCGCGCAACATGGACGCCTATCTCGCACAGCTCTGGGCGCGTGTGCAAAGCGATCCGCGCACGCGCGATAAGACCACCATGATCGTGAGCACCGACCACGGTCGCGGCTGGGGACGCGAGTGGACTGACCACGGGAAGGAGGTGGCCGGCGCCGAGTTCATTTGGACGGCCGTGATCGGCCCGGATACACCGGCCCGCGGGGTGCGCGCCAACACGCCGGTGCAACAGGCGCAGGTGGCGGCCACGATCGCCGCCTTGCTGGGGCGGGATTGGCAAAAGGCGGAGCCGAAAGCGGCCCCGCCCTTGCCCATCTTTCGTTAAACCACCGCCCACGAATTACTGACTGCGCGCGGGGGCGTCGGGCACGGTGATGCCCGCCCCCTGCAGCGACTTGAGCAGCGCCGGCAACCGGTCCGTCTTCACCAACACCACGCGCGCGCCGTGCTGCTCGAGTTCACGCGTGAGGCTCTGCAACTGCGACTGCTGCGCCGCCGACACCGGGAAGCTGCTGTTCAGCGCACTGTTCAGCATTCCCGCGCGTCCGGTGAACGATCCGTCGGATTGCCCCGACGCGCCCACATCGTCATCGCCACCGGGAGGCGTACCGCCCGCCGGCGGACCACCAGCCGGCGGACCACCGGCTCCGCGCGGCCGTGACGCCGTCGCCTGGCCGACTTCCTTCACATAGCTCGCGAGTTCCTTCCCGATGGCGGCCAGACTCTGCTTGAGCTCGGGCGTGAGCTTAGCCGCATTGGCATCGGCCGCCTTCTTCACCTCGGCGAAGCGCGCCACCACACTGTCGCCGCGGGTCTGCTGCGCCGTGATGGCCTTCTGGAACTGCACCACCTTGAACCGGAACGCGTCGAGCGCCTTGAGTTCGCCCTCGGACATCGCCTGTTCGGTGTCACGCAACAGCGCGAAGCGCTGGGTGAGCACCGTGCTCGCGCCCGTTTTCGGCGTGATGGTAAGTCGCACCGTGTAGCTGCCAGGCGCCGCGGTGTAGCTGGCCGTCGCGCCACGACCGAAGCCGCCACCGAAGCCACCACCGCCGAATCCACCGCCCGCGGCTGGTGCACGACCGGCGGCCACGTTGGTATCCACCGCGGCGGTGAGCGGTGCGCCCACGCGCATGTCCCACACCGGTCGGAACATGCCGGTACGCCGCGGCACCGGGAGTTCACGCACGATCCGTCCGCCACCGTCGATGATTTCGAGCTTGGCCTTGTCGTCGGATGCGATGGTGTTGATCAGATACGCCAGGCGCACGCCATTGTCAGGATTCTGCCCGGTGAAACCGGTGGAGCCCATCCCCGAGTTGCGACTGTTGTTGAGCGTCATGGCGATCTCATTGCGCGCCGGGAACAGATACGCCACCTCGGCCCGCTTGGCCTCGGCCAACTTCTCCAGCGGTCCGAGGTCGTCGAGGATGTACACCCCGCGGCCGTGGGTGCCGAGCACGAGGTCGTTCCAGCCCGACTGGATCTGCATGTCCCACACCGGCACACCCGGAATGCCGCTCTTGAGCTGCGTCCAGTGCACGCCGTTGTCGACCGTGAAGAACGCGCCGAACTCGGTGCCCACGAACAGCAGGTTGGGTTGACGGAAATGCTCGCGAATCACCTGCACCGCGCCACCGTCGGGGAGGTCACCGGCAATCGACGTCCACGTGCGACCGAAGTCGGTGCTGCGCATGACGTACGGCTTGAAGTCGTTGCTGCGATGGCCATCGAAGGTGGCGTACAGCGTGCCTTCGTTGTGCGCGGAGAACTGCACGCGGCTCACGAACGTGGTGTCGGGTACGCCGGGGAAGCTGGCGGTCTTCGTCCACGACTTGCCGTCGTTCTGCGTGACCTGGATCAGTCCGTCGTCGGTGCCGACCGCCAGGAGTCCAGCACGGCGTGGCGATTCGGATACCGTGGAGATGTTGCTGAACTCGGCCGTGCCTTCGTGCAAACCGAGCACGTCACGCGACGGCACGGTGCCGCGCATGGGCAGGCTGTCACGATCGACGTTGCGGGTGAGGTCGGGGCTGATCGTGGTCCACGAGTCGCCGCGATCGGCGCTCTTGAACAAGTAGTTCGCCGCCATGTACAGCGTACGACCCGTGTGCTGCGACGGCACGATCGGCGCGCTCCAGTTCCAGCGATGCCGCTCGCCGTTCTTCGGATACGGCTTGATGCTCTTCGTCTGCCCACTGCGCGCGTCGTAGCGCACCACACCACCGTTCTGCGACTCGGCGTAGGCGATGTTGTGATCGAGAGGGTCCGGCACGTTGTAGAAGCCGTCGCCGCCCGCCATGCGATACCAATCGGCGTTCGACGGACCGAAGGCGTTGCGCGTGCGGCTCGGGCCGGCCCACGTCTGATTGTCCTGCAGGCCGCCGTACACGTTGTAGAACGGCGTGGCGTTGTCCACCGCGATGGCGTAGAACTGCGCGCCAACGATGTTCTCTACGTTGTACCAGGTGCGGCCCCGATCGTACGAGATGTCCACGCCACCGTCGTTGCCGAGCACGATGTGCTCGCGATCTTCCGGGTTGATCCAGAGCGCATGCGCGTCGCCATGCACGCCGCCGCCGGCGGCGAAGCTGGTCCACGACTTGCCGCCGTCGTACGACTCCTGCGAGTTCGCATTCAGGCGATACACATGCTCGGCGTCGGTGGGATCGCAGCGCACCTGGCTGTAGTACCACGCGGTACCGTTGCTGCTGTTCACCAGCTTCCAGGTGCTGCCGGCGTCGTCGCTGCGATAGAAGCCATTCGCGGCCGCCTTCGCGTGCACCGAGGCATACACCGTGCTCGGACGCGAGCGGCACACCGTGAGACCGATGCGGCCGATCTCACCGGTGGGGAGACCGCTGGCGAGCTTGGTCCAGCTCTTCGCGCCATCGGTGGTCTTCCAGATCGCGCTCTCGGTACCACCCGGCAGGAACCCGTACTCGCGACGTTCACGCTGCAGCGATGCCGCGTAGAGCACGTCGGGATTGGCGGGATCCATCACGATTTCGGTGAAGCCCGTCTGCGCGGAGATCGACTTGGTGTTCGTCCACGTCTTGCCGCCGTCGACCGTTTTGAAGAGCCCGCGTTCGCCACCCGGCGCCCAGAGCGGTCCCATGGCGGCCACGTAGACGATGTCGGGATCGCGCGGATCGATCACGATGCGGCCGATGTGTTGCGACTTGGGCAGCATCGGCTTGGACCACGTCTTGCCGCCGTCGGTCGACTTGAACACGCCGACGCCCCACGACGAGCTGCGCATGTTGTTGGCTTCGCCGCTGCCGACCCACACCACGTCGCCGTTGGACGGGGCGGCGGCCACGGCGCCGATGGAGCCGACACCGATCGAATCCGACACCGGCGTCCAGGCGAGACCGCCGTTGGTGGTCTTCCAGACGCCGCCGGTCGCCACGGCGACGTACATGGAGGTGCCGA
>NSHR01000005.1 GCA_002737115.1 Gemmatimonadota bacterium
GCACGCGAGCCCCACCAGAGCGCCGCGGCCACGAGCACGAGATGCACCACCCCCGAGAACGCGATACCGCGGCCGAGCGACGTCGGCCTGGTCGCCGCGTGCGACGCACTCACCGATTGCCGTCCGGTTCCGCGACGAGCCCCACATCGGTAATTCCCTTCGCCTTCATCGCCGCAACGATGCGCACCACAGTGCCGTACGGCACGGCTTCGTCGGCGCGCAGATACACCCCACCCCCGCTCTTCTTGTCCGACAACGCCTTGATGCTACCGGCGAACTCGTCGAACGACAGCATCGTCTCATCGATGAAGATCTGCCCGCGACGATCGACCGTGATCACGAGACCATTTTTCGGCTCGAGTGGCGCGACATCGGCTGTCGGCAGCGCAATATCCACCCCACCCTGCATAATCGGAGCCGTGATCATGAAGATGATCATCAACAGCATCATCACATCGATCAGCGACACCACATTGATCTCGGCGTTCACCCCAGCGCGCTCCCGACGGCGGCCGCGGCGCATCCTCAGATCCGCCCTTCGCGCACCATCAGTGCGATCAGCTCTGAGCCGAACCGTTCGAGCGCGTCATCGAAGCGATTCAGGCGCGAGGCAAACACGTTGTACGCGAAGGCCGCCGGAATCGCGACGGCCAGCGCCGCCGCCGTCGCCATCAGCGCCGTGCCGATGCCGGGCGCCACGGCCTGAATGTTTCCCGATCCTTTCTGCCCGATGCCGACGAATGCCTCGATCACGCCAAGCACCGTGCCAAAGAGACCGATCAACGGACTGACGCTGCCAACAGTCGCAAGCCATGGGATGTAGTGACCAAGCTCTTCACGCGCCTTCGATCCCTCAGCGTCGAGCACCAGTCGCAACGCTTCGACCTGTGAGCCCGAAAGTCGCGCCGTACGATCAATGGTAGCGCCAAGCGCCGGCTTGGTGTCATTAAGAAACGACACCGCACGCGCGAAGACCGCCGTGAACGCACTCGGCTTGGCCCGCTGCGCGCACAGCATAGCGTCGTCCATGCCGCGCGCGCGCTCGAAGTCGGCCACGAACGCGCGGCCATTGGTCTCGGCCATCGTGAAGCCGCGCCACTTGGAGAACATGATCGCCCATGAAACCAGCGACAGCACGACCAACAGCGCCAACACACTCTTCGTGACGGGATCGCTGTTGATCAGCATCCCGAGCATTGAGGAGGGCAACGCATCCTGTTGGCCGGCCAATTGCAGCGCCGCGAACAATCCGACCACCGCCGTCACGTGCGACGCTCCGCGCGCGCGCGACGATCGGCGAAAGATCGGAACGTGTGCTCCAGTCCTTCGCGAAGCGTGACCTTCGGCATCCAGCCCAACACGGACTGCGCCTTCGTTGTCGCGAGGGCCGAGCGCGCCAGCTCGCCCGCGCGGGCCGGCGCATACTCGATCGGCGAGTGCGCCGACGAGACCGATCGCAGCGTTTCTGCGAGCGTGTTCACCGA
The DNA here is from genome assembly GCA_002737115.1 of Gemmatimonadota bacterium. Classification (GTDB taxonomy): domain Bacteria; phylum Gemmatimonadota; class Gemmatimonadetes; order Gemmatimonadales; family Gemmatimonadaceae; genus Gemmatimonas. Next base: position 1,485 of record NSHR01000005.1, read on the forward strand.
TGTTTCGATCGATGTGCCGATGTTGAACGCGCGGGCATCGAGACGGCCAGGTGGAGGAAGATCAACGGTCGCGGCGGCAAAGTTTGCACCCGCGACGTCCCCGGCGTACACGTAGTCGCGCGTCTGTTCACCATCGCCGAATACAGTGAGCGCCCGACCGTCGAGCAGGCGGTTGCAGAAGATCGCCACCACGCCGGCTTCGCCATGCGGGTCCTGTCGCGGACCGTACACATTGCCGTAGCGCAGCGCCACATTATCGAGTCCGTGCACACGTCCGTAAGACGCGAGATAGTATTCGGTCGAGAGCTTGGCGATGCCGTAGGGTGCTTCCGGATCTTTGCTGTTTGATTCGGCACTCGGCGGTGGATCGAAATCCCCGTACAGTGCGCCACCGGTGGATGAAAAGATGGTGCGCGTGGGGTGGCCTCCCGCGCGAACGGCTTCCATCAGATTGAGCGTGCCGAGGATATTGCGCGTCGCGTCGTACACGGGATCCAAGACGCTGCGGCGCACATCGATCTGCGCGGCAAGGTGGCACATCACGTCGAACTTGCCGTCGCGAATGAGCGTCGCGGCCTCGGGGGTCGTGATGTCTCCGCGGACGAAGCGCGCAGACGACGGAATGTTCTCTTCGCGTCCACTCGACAGATCATCGAGAATGGTAACGTCCCACCCCTCGGCCAGAAATCTGTCCGCGACATGGGATCCGATAAATCCTGCCCCGCCCGTCACCACGACCGTCTCTGCCATACCGTTCGTTTCCTCGATCCAATGGGGAAATCCGCTGTCGCCCTCGTCTCGTCGGGGCCATGCCTGAGACTATCCCCCAATGTACACACGCGCCGACGCCCATGGGGCCTCGGCGCGTGCGAGTGAGCGATCGTGCTGAGAGCGACGCGACGCAGGTCACGTCGTGCGTGAGCACCGCATCCCGGCGATCAGGGCGCTTTGGCGACGCGGCGGGCCGACAGCCCGACGGCGATGTCCGACTGATACTGGCGGGTGATCACCGCCGAACTCCAGGCCACTTCGCTCCGCACCACGCGCACCGTCGCGACCAGCGACTCCCGCGCGGGCTGCTCCGTGGTGCCGCTGCGGTACAGCCCAAACTCGTCCCCAGCCTTCACGCCCTGCGTGGAGCCAGCGGCAAGCATCAGGAAGCTTTGCAGCGTAGGCTGCAGCTCATGCGGGTCGATCCAGCGGACGCTGGTCTTCACGTCCGGTGCCTCAATCTTTTGCGCGGTCAGCCAGGGGGCCGACGCTCCAGTGGCCGGCAGTAGGCGCTGACCCTGCTCCACGCGGCCCGACTGGCGCATAAGCACGGCCACAGCCGGTTTCCCTGCCTCAACCCGGACGATTTCAACGATGCCGGCCGGGATGGCAATCAGTGTCTGCTTGTCCACGGCCGCGGGCGTCGTGACGGCCACAAGCCGCTGTCCAACGGAGTACGTCACCCCAGCGGGCGGGCGCACTTCGATCTGATCCGTCACGATCGCACGCTGTGGATACCCGCTTTCGGTGGTCTCCGCGGAACCGATACGCCTGATGATCGATCCGGCCTTCACCAGATCGGACGGCGACACTACAAACGGTGCGGCGTCGAATTCGGCCTGTCGCGGCGCGGGCGCGTTCGGCCGAAGCACGGCGCGTGTACGACGCTCCGCTTCCGCGGCGTCTGGTAAGTCGCGATGAAAAACCGTCTCCACTTCACTGGTCTTTCGTGAGGCTTCCTGGGCTTCCAAATCGACCAGTCCGATCCGCGTCCCCTGACGGGCCGAGGCTACCGCGGCGGCCTTCGCGGGCAACCGGCCCTTTCCGGCCGAGGCCCTGGGGGCCGCGTTGGCCTTGCCAACCGTCTGCGCTGAGAGCGATCCAGCGGGACGCGCGGGAGCCGGCGACGGCAAGGTGTCTTCGCCAGCCGTGGTGAGGGCGACGCTCGGCACCGTGGAGTCAGCCGGTGCTGCCGCCACCACGGCCGCCTTGGCTTGGCGAATCACGGGCGAAACGGGCACCGTCAACTTCGTGCCGACCTGCAATGGCGCGGGTCCCGTGATCGCCAGGCGATTGCGGCGCGCGAGGGTCGGCCACTGGTGCCCATCGCCGAAATACCGCGCCGCGATGCCCCAGAGCGTCTCGCCGGCACGGACCACATGCGTCGTGGTCGCAGCGTCCTGGACCTGATCGACGGTCGTATCGAACACCGAGACGATACGACCGCCGGCCTCCTGACCATGCACGACGGCGGGATGCCAGACGAGCAGAAGAGCGACCGTCGACAGCCGTGCCACCAGGATGCGATAGACCGAAAAATGCACCTGGTTGGATACGACGGCAGTAGACGACGGCGGCTGGTTTGCAGCGCGCATCAGCGAGCCTCACAGTGGAAGACTACGCACCCCCGCCCGGGGCGCTGGAGGGCCCTCGACTCGCCGGCATAAATGGATGCGAGGTGCCCATACCGCAGACGCCTGCGACGGACGCGGGTAACGGACAGCGCCTGACCACGAAGGTGGACATCATCACATTTACCGCCGCCGGGAGTTCCCGACGGCGGGCCCTAGGAACTTCCGTGCGATCAGAACGGCAGATCGTCGTCTTGGTCTTCCAGCGCGCCCGGGAAATCCCCGAACTCTTCCTTCCCGGCCGACGGCCCGGCCGCGCCCTTCGGACCCGCTGGCGGCGCTGAGCGACGCGGTGCGCTGTCCATGTCATCACCGCCACCGCCGCCGGCACGACCACCGAGGAGCATCAGCTCCTTGACCTTGATCTCCGTGGTGTAGCGCGTCTGACCATCCTTGTCCTGCCACTGGCGATACTCGATCTCGCCCTCGACATAGATCTTCTCGCCCTTCTTCACGTACTTCTCGACGACATCGGCCAGTCCCGAGCCCCGCGCGCTGTTCCAGACGACGCAGCGATGCCACTCCGTCTTCTCCTGTTTCGCGCCGGCCTGGTCCGTCCAGTTGCGGCTCGTGGCGAGCGAGAACTGCGCCACGCGCGTTCCGGTGCCGATCGTGCGGATTTCGGGATCTGACCCGACGTTGCCAATCAAAACGGCCTTGTTCAGGCTGCGACTCATGGTGCCTCCTCGGAGTGCGATAGTAGTGGGTGTCGAATAACCTAGGATGGTCCTCTGACCAAACCAAACCCGAACGCTGCGCGTGAGGCTATTCGAACGCGGTCGCGTCCCGACGCAGGAGAAGCGCGTCTTCGACGGGGTGCCGATAGTACCCCCGCCGGCGTCCAACCCCCAAAAACCCACGGGAGGCGTAGAGCGCACGCGCCGCGGTATTCGACTCGCGAACCTCGAGAAACAGGGCGACCACCCCCGCCGTCGCCCCAGCGGCGATCGCGTCGTCGAGCAGTCGAGCGCCGATCCCCCGCCGACGGGCACCCGGCGCCGTCGCGATATTCGCGATCTCGGCCTCGTCAGCAGCGCGCAGCATGATGCAATAGCCGACGACGCCGGACTCGTCCGACGCGGTGGCCATTCGGGAGTATGGGTGCGCCAGAAGTTCGAGAAAGGAGGTCTCCGGCCACGGATCGGTGAACGCAAGCGCTTCGATCGACGCCATCGCGGGTACGTCCGCCGCGACCGTCGGACGAATACAGAGGCCCGCGGCGCTCATGGCACCACATGGGACGGCAGCGGCGCGCCGTGCGACGCCTCCCATTTCACCTGTGCCTCGGCCAGACGGCCATACTCCGGCTCCCAGCGGTCCAGCGAGACCGCGCCCGACCAAGCCGACGCGGCAACGTGCGGCAAGTTGGCCGATGACGGCGACACGATGCGCGTCTCGCGGTCCGGAGTCGGCGACGAGAGCACCGCGAGCCGTGGGCTTCCAGCCGCATGATGCTCCAACTGCTCGAGGGTCATGCGCTGAAGCGCCGACTGGGGCCGCACACAGCCATCCGCGTCGAAGCTCACGTCCAGCACGTACCGCTCGCCTCGTAATGCGTCAGCATGCACCACCGCGGGGCCGGCCGGAAGCACCTCCCGCGCGTCCGCCGCAGCGAGGAGCAGTGACGAGACCGCAAAGAGCGGAACCGACGTGCCGTCCACCAACCCTTTCGCGAGCGACGCCGCGATGCGCAACGAAGTGAAGCTGCCCGGGCCGGCCCCACACACCACGCCCGTGAGCTCGCCCGCCGTCGCACCGGCCTCGGCAAGCAGTGCCTGCACCGCCGGAAACAGATGATCTTCTCGGCCGGCACCCATCGTCACTGATCGTACGAGCGCGCGAGCCCCGTCAGCGATCAACGCGACCGAGCCAGCGGTCGTCGAAGCCTCGAGTACCAGAAGCAGTGCGACCGGTGTCGCGGACGTCTTTGGGGGTAGCAAAGATGCGGGCATACCTAGAGTCTAGCGCGCCCGCCACTCCGGCCCCAGCCCCACGACGCGAACACGCGACGCCCGAGCGGCCCGCGCGAGGGCATCCCCGCCCGGCGAGGATCAGCGTACGGTCGGCGCGTGAATGCGCAGCAGCCGCCGATCAGCATTCTCCGGATCATGAGCCAGCACCACGTGAATGGTGTCGCGAGGCAAGGTATTCACGGCGCGATCTGGCCACTCCACCAACAAAACGGCCGCACGATCAACCAGCTCATCCCAGCCAAGCAGCTCAAGCTCGGTGTCCGACCGTAGCCGATACAGGTCGGCATGAATGACCGGTCCGCGCAACGCGTCATACTGTTGAATAATCGAGAACGTCGGACTCGTCACCGCCTCGATGGCCGACACCCCAATGCCGGTGCAGATCGCCCGCACCAGTGTGGTCTTGCCCGCGCCCAGGTCGCCTTCAAGCGTAATGACGACGGGGCGTGGCAGCACCGCGCCAAGGGCGCGCCCCCAGGCCTCCAGCGCCTTCCGATCCGGCGCGCGCGGAGCGCCTCGCCCAAGCAGGTACGCCAGTGAATCAGCGGCCACGCTTGCCGCCGGCACGCCGCGTCGGCGCACTGCCCGGCGGTCGTTTGGGGGCGGCCGTGTTGCCGCGCGCCTGTTCCGGCTTCTCGCCGAGCGCGGTGCGCACTTCGAACAGTTGATCGCGCAGTCGGGCCGCCGCCTCGAAGTCGAGCGCGATCGCGGCTTCGCGCATCGCGACTTCCAATTCGCCAACGAGCGTCTGCAAATCCTCACGTGAACGTGGCGCGCTCTCCGCGCCGAGGCGCTTGGTAGCCGGCGCGATCGGTTCGTGCGCCGTTCGGGCATCGGCCACACGGGTGATCAACCGAACGTCATCGATGCTCTTGAGGACGCCGTGCGGTGTGATCCCATGCTTCTCGTTGTGTTCGCGCTGGATCGTCCGACGACGATCCGTTTCGCCGATCGCTCGCTGCATCGAGCCAGTGATGCGATCGGCGTAGAGGATGGCCCTCCCGTTCAAATGGCGCGCCGCGCGACCAATGGTCTGGATCAAGGAGCGATCACTGCGCAGAAAGCCTTCTTGGTCGGCATCAAGGATCGCCACCAGCGAGACCTCTGGCATGTCGAGCCCTTCGCGCAACAGGTTGATCCCGATCAGCACATCGAACTCGCCGAGTCGCAACCCGCGCACGATTTCCATACGCTCGATGGCGTCAATGTCCGAATGCATGTAGCGCACCCGAACACCCATCTGCTGCAGATAATCGGTAAGATCCTCCGACATGCGCTTGGTGAGCGTCGTGACCAGCACGCGTTCGCCCTTACGTTCCCGCAGGCGAATCTCGTGCAAAAGATCGTCCACCTGCCCCTTGACCGGGCGGATCTCCAGGATCGGGTCGAGCAACCCCGTGGGCCGGATGACTTGCTCGACGACCACACCTTCGGACAGCTGCAACTCGAGCTCTCCGGGCGTCGCCGAGACGTTGACGAGCCGCGGCACCAGCTGCATGAATTCGTCGAACACCAGCGGGCGATTGTCGAGTGCACTGGGTAAGCGGAACCCGTAGTCGACGAGCGTGAGCTTGCGCGCCCGATCGCCGTTGTACATCCCCCGGATCTGCGGCAGCGACACGTGTGACTCGTCGACGACCACGAGGTAATCATCGGGGAAGTAGTCGAGCAGACACGCCGGACGCTCACCGGCCTGACGGCCACTGATGTGTCGGGAATAGTTCTCGATGCCGGCGCACGTGCCGATCTCCGCGAGCATCTCGAGGTCGAAATTCGTGCGCTGATCGAGCCGCTGCGCTTCCAGCAGTTTACCCTGCATGCGCAACTCGGCTAGCCGCTCCGCCAGCTCCTCACGGATCGCTATACTCGCACGCTCGATCGTGGGGCGGTTCGTGATGAAGTGCTTCGCCGGATAGATCGCCATCCGCTCGAGCGTCGAGATCGTTTCGCCCGTGAGCGGATCGATCTTCGAAATTCGCTCGATCTCGTCTCCCCAGAGCTCGAGGCGCACCGCCTGCTCCTCGTAGGCCGGATAGATCTCCACCGTATCGCCCCGCACGCGGAACGTGCCCCGATCGAACGCGACATCGTTGCGCAGATACTGAATGCCGACCAATGCGCGGAGAATATCATCACGCGCGATTTGCTGGCCACGCGAGAGGGCGACCATTCGCTCGCGGTACGACACCGGATCACCAAGGCCGTAAATCGCGGACACGGTCGACACAATGACCACGTCATCACGCTCCATGAGGGACGACGTCGCACGCAGGCGGAGACGGTCGATATCCTCATTGATGCTGGCGTCTTTCTCGATGAACGTGTCACTCGAGGGAACGTACGCTTCCGGCTGATAGTAGTCGTAGTACGAGATAAAGTACTCGACCGCATTCGTCGGAAAGAACGACTTGAGCTCACCGTATAATTGCGCGGCCAACGTCTTATTGTGCGACAATACGAGGGTCGGTCGTCCCCACTGCGCGATGACGTTGGCCATCGTCATCGTCTTCCCGGAGCCGGTCACGCCGAGCAGCGTCTGAAAGCGGTCACCACGCGCGAGTCCCTTGGACAACTCGATGATCGCGCGCGGCTGATCACCAGCGGGGGCGAAGGGACTTTGTAGTCGGAATGGGGCAACCATGACCGCAATATAGCGGAATCGGCTTTTCTTCGAGGGGACGCACCATCCGCTCGCCGGTCGAGCCTGTCGCTTACTCCTCCGCCGTAATCTTCTCGCGTCGGGACACTGCCGCGATGCCCTTCACACGACGGGCCGCCTTCATGATGCGCTCCAGGTGCGCCAGGTTCTCGACCTCGACCATCGCCGATCCTGTCACTCGACCATCGGTCGTCTTTAGTTCGAGACTCTTGATATCGGTGCCCGTCGCACTCACGGCCGCCGCCACGTCGGCATAGAGCCCGCGGCGGTCGGTCCCCTCCATGGCGAGGCGCACGATGAACCGCTCGCCCGCCATTTCGCGCCAATCGATGTCGAGGCGTCGTTCTGGCTCGTGCGCCAGCAAGAGCAGGTTCGGACAATCCCCGCGGTGAATGCTCACGCCGCGTCCGCGGGTGACATAGCCAACGACCTGATCTCCGGGCACGGGCTGACAACATTGCGAGTACCGCACGAGCAAGCCATCCGCGCCCTGAATCCGGATGCCCTTACCCGTCCCTCGCACGCGATCGACAATGCGTTCGAGGGTGCTCTGCTTCTCGGCCGGTTCGGCCGTCTCGAGATCCGGGTGCAGCGCCTTCAGCAGCTGCAAGACGTGCACGTCGCCAGCGCCGACCGATGCGATGAGGTGCGTCGCATCCTTGAGCTTCAACAGCTTCGCGATCGGCTGCAAGCCGTGGTCGTCGATCTTTGGCAGCCGCCGACGGCGCAGTTCCCGCTCGATGATTTCGCGCCCCAGGCGCATCGCCGACGAGCGTTCCTCGAGCCGCAGCATCTGCCGGATCTTGTGACGCGCGCGACCGGTGCGCACGTGCGACAGCCAGTCACGACTGGGCTTCGCGTTCGGATTGGTCAGAATCTCGATCGTTTCCGAATTCTTGAGCTCACGCGACAGCGGTGCGATGCGACCGTTCACCTTGGCGCCCGCGCAATGCGCGCCGACCTGTGTGTGCACGGAAAACGCGAAGTCGAGTGGCGTCGCACCCTTCGGCAGCTGAATGACATCACCGGTCGGGGTGAACACGAAGATCTCGTCCTGGTACAGATCGAGCTTCAGGAATTCGAGAAACTCACCGGGCGTCTCGGCATCGAGCTGAAGTTCGAGGACCTGGCGAAACCACGCCAGCTGTCGATCCAGATCATCCGCGCTGCGTGATGACTCCTTGTACAGCCAGTGCGCCGCGATGCCAAAATCGGCGGTGCGGTGCATGTCGCGCGTCCGGATCTGGATCTCGAACAACTGACGGCCTGGGCCGAACACCGTCGTATGCAGCGACTGATAGCCGTTGGACTTCGGTTGCGCGATGTAATCCTTGATGCGCTCCTGCACCGGTGTCCATCCGTCGTGGATCACGCCGAGCGCGTGGTAACACTCCAGCACGTTCGGTACGATCACGCGAATGGCCAACAGGTCGTAAATATCCTCATACGGACGATCGCGCTGCTGCATCTTCTTGTAGATCGACCACAAGTGCTTCGGCCGGCCCGTGACGTCAACGTCGGCAATGCCCGCGTCCGTGAGCCGTTTCTCGAGCGGCTCGCGCATCTGCGCGATCAGCTGCTCCCGCTCGCCACGCTTTGCCGCCACCAATTTCGCGAGGGTTTTGTACGCGTCAGGCTCGAGATGCTTGAACGCCAAATCTTCGAGCTCCCAGCGGACCTTCGCCATACCGAAGCGGTGAGCCAGCGGCGCGTAGAGGTCACGCGTTTCTTGCGCAACGCGTCGCTGTTTCTCGAGTTCGAGATAGTCGAGAGTGCGCATGTTGTGCAGTCGATCGGCCAGCTTGATGAGGATGACGCGGGCATCCTTGGCAATCGACAGCAGCAGCTTTCGATAGTTCTCAACCTGTCGCTCCTCACGGGACGAGAGCGGCAGATTTGCAATCTTCGTGAGGCCATCGACGATCTGCGCGATCTCGGATCCAAACTCGCGCGCGACATCCTCGATGGTGATGGCGGTGTCCTCAACGATGTCGTGGAGTAGTCCGCTGACCACCGTCGTCGTATCGAGCTGCAAGTCGGCAAGGATGCGCGCGACTTCGATGCAGTGCGAAACGTATGGTTCGCCAGAATGACGCACCTGCCCCGCATGCGCGACATCGGAGAATTTGTACGCGCGCACGAGGAGCTCGTGGTCGAGCCGATCATAGGAGATATCGGCACTCGGCCCGAATCCGGGGATCATCTCGTGCAGCGCGATCATCGTCACAGCAGACCTGCCTCCGCAAAGCTCACGTATCGCCCACGTCCCACGATGATGTGGTCGTGCACGGGAATATCCAGCAAGCGTCCAGCCGCCACCAACTGTTCCGTCACCGCCCGGTCTTCCGCCGACGGCGTCGGGTCGCCACTCGGATGATTGTGTACCAAGATCACCGCCGCCGCCCGCTCGGCGATCGCCTCCCGGAACACTTCCCGCGGATGCACCAGCGATGAGTTCAACAGTCCCCTCGTGATTAGCACATCGCGTTCGAGACGATGCTGCGCGTCGAGGATCGCGACATGAAACTCTTCCACCGGAGCATCCTGTAACCGAGGCGCG
>NSHR01000053.1 GCA_002737115.1 Gemmatimonadota bacterium
ACTCCCGCTCGGTGCCGCCGTCGGTGCCATGGCCTACTACAAGGCTGGCCACCTGCAGCCCCGAGACGCGCTGTTCATCGCCGTCGGCATGGCCGCAGGCGCATATTTCGGCGCCCAGATCGCCACGCACGTGGATGCCGCCGTCCTGCGAAAAATGTTCGCGGCGCTGATGGTGGCGATGGCGATAAAGTTGTGGGTCGGGTAGCTCCACCCTGACACCCTCCTCCCTGCCCCCTAGGCAGTTTGCAGTCGTCAGTTGTCAGCGCACCCTCTCCCCATGCCGCGCATCAATCGCCGTGAACAGCAACGGATTCAATATCCGCGCCATCGTTTCGATGCCGTCCACGATGCGCGGGCCGGGGCGGCTCACCAATCCGTTGGCGTCTAGCGCCCATACCTGACGTCCGGCCAGCCATGACCACTGCGGCAGCGCTAGGCACCGCTTCGCTTCCGCGACCGATGCCTTGAGTGAGTAGCCGCACGGGGCGAACAGTACGAATTGCGGATCGGCCAGCACCAGCTGTTCCATGGGGACTGTCGTGGAGTGCGCGCGGGCGGTGCCGAGCACGTCGACGCCACCGGCGCGCTTGATCTGTTCGGGGCCCCAATGACCGGCGATGTACACCGGGTCGGTCCACTCGAGGAGCGCGACGCGTGGGCGTGGCGCCTTGGCGGCTTTCAGGATGTCGTGCACATGCTTCACGCGGTTCCGCAACCCGGCCAGTAGCTCCTCGGCTTCGTCGCTGGCGTTCATCACCTGCGCGACGGCCTGAATGTCGGCGTACACCCCATCGAGCGTCGTGCCGCCCAGCGTCACGATGCGCGGCACCGGCGAGAGCTTCTCGGCCAAGGCGCGCACGTCGGTCTCGCTGATCGCGCACACCTCGCACAACGCCTGCGTGAGCAGCACGTCGGGATGGAGCGCCTTGATGCGCGCTTCGTCCATCGAAAACAGCGCATGCCCCGCGCCATGCAGCTCGCGCACGGCGGCGTCGATGACCGCGGGATCGCTTGTGTGCGGAATGCTGCTCTTGGTGACCCGCGCCCGTGACCCCACGATCTCCGGGTAATCGCATTCGTGCGTGACACCCACGAGATGATCCGTGGCGCCGAGGAACGCCATGATTTCGGTGGCGGCGGGGAGGAGAGAAACGGTGCGCATCTACTTCGCCGCCTCGAACACAGCCCTCCCGCCAACCCACGTGGACAGCACCCGCGTCTTCATGACCATCTCCGCCGGCACGCGCATGATGTCCGTATCGAGGATCACGAAGTCGGCAAACTTGCCCGCCGTGATCGAGCCCATCGACGTCTCCTGGAAGCCCGCGTACGCCGGCCAGATCGTCATGCTACGCAGGGCCTCTTCTCGCGACATCTTCTGCTCCGGGAACCAGCCACCCGCCGGCCAGTCGCGGGCATCCTGACGCGCGATGGCGGCATGGAATGAGATCAGCGGATTCACCTGCTCCACTGGGAAGTCGCTGCCGTTCGGAATCACCACGCCCGTCTGCAACAGCGACTGCCACGCATACGCGCCATACAAGCGCGTGGGGCCCAGTCGCTTGCCGATCCAGTACATGTCGCTGGTCTGATGACTGGCCTGCATGCTGGGTATCACCCCCAGCTGCGCAAAACGCGGGATGTCGTCGTAATGCAGGATCTGCGCGTGCTCCACGCGGAACCGGTGGTCCACACTCGGCACCGTCTTCAGCGCCTGCTCGTACGCGTCGAGCACCACGCGATTGCCGCGGTCGCCGATGGCGTGCGAGTTGATCTGGAACCCCGCCTTGAGGCCCCGTTCGGCCACGTCGCGAATGTGCTCCTGCGTGCTCTTGAGCAGCCCGGAGTTGTTCGGGTCGTCGCTGTACGGCTCCAACAACGCCGCCCCACGCGAGCCCATCGCGCCGTCGGCGTACAGCTTCACCGCGCGCACCCACAGCTGCCCGTCGTACAGCGCCGACTGCGGCCCCTTGGCGAAGTAGTGATCGAGCGCCGCCTTGTCGTCGCTGATCATCACGTACAGGCGGAGGTTGAGTTCCTTGGCCTTCGCCAGCTCCTCGTACGTGTCGATCGCGGTACGCGACGCGCCAGCGTCGTGCATGCCGGTGAGTCCCCAGCGGTGCATCAGCGCGATCGCTTCCTTGAGCGCGCTCTTGTATTCCGCCGCCGTGGGCGCCGGCACTTTCTCCTCGAGCACGTTCGACGCGTTGTCCACGAACACGCCCGTCGGATTGCCCTTGGCGTCCTTGATGATCTGCCCACCCACCGGTGCCTTCGAGGCGGCCGTCACGCCCGCCACCTTCATCGCGGCCATGTTGGCGTACATGGCGTGTCCGTCCACGCGCTCCAACAGCACCGGATGATCCGGCAGCGCCGCCGTGAGCGCCTCGTGCGTCGGGAAGTCGGTCACGCCCCAATCGTTCTGGTCCCAGCCGCGGCCCGTGATCCACGTGCCCTTGGGTACCGACGTCGACTTCGCCACCACTCGCGCGATGACCTCGGCCAGGCTGTTGGTGCCCGTGAGATCCACCGACCGCAGCGTCTGGGCCAGCCCACTGAAGTGCGCGTGGGCATCGACCATGCCCGGAATCACCGTGCGTCCACCGGCGTCGACGACGCGGGTGTTTGGGCCACGGAGAACGGCGGCCTCTCGCTGCGAGCCCACGAAGGCGATGCGTCCATCGCGCACCGCGAACGCTTCCACCAGCGGACGGGCGTCGTCGGCCGTGTAGACGCGGGCGTTAGTGACGATCAGGTCAGCCGGCGCCTTGGGGGCCGCGCTTTGCGCGAGGAGACCGAATGGCGCCGTGAGGACAGCAGCGCCAAGGAGAGTGCGGAAGGCGATCATTGAGCGGGGGTAAGAGGGTCCGAAAAAGAGTAACGCGGGGCAACCGTGATGGTCACCCCGCGTTACCCCGTACTCTTTTTCCCCGTACTGCCTACTTCGCAGTGACCGAGTTACTTGGCCGGCGGCAGGATCACTGCGTCGATCACGTGGATCACGCCGTTCTTGGCGATGATGTCCGTCTTGACGATGTGCGCCTGGTTAATCATCGGCACGCCGCCCATCACGGTGATCTTGGCTTCCGAGCCCTGAACCGTCTTGGCACCCTTGCCTGCGAGCTTGAGCGCGTCGGCCGCCATCACCTTACCGGCGACGACATGATACAGCAGCACGTTCTTGAGCGCGGCCTTGTCCTTGCCCAGCGCTTCCAGCGTGGCGGCCGGAACCTTCGCGAAGGCTTCGTCCGTCGGGGCGAACACCGTGAACGGGCCCGGGCCCTTGAGCGTCTCGATCAGGCCAGCGTCCGTGAGGAGCTTGGCGAGCGTCTTGAACGAACCAGCAGCCACCGCCGTCTCGACGATGTCCTTGTCCTGCGCCTGCGCGATCGAAGGGGCGGCCACGGCGAACATGGCACCAGCAACCAGCATGGAAAGCTTACGCATCAGTGGGAGCTCCAAAATTCGATGACGGTTTTTATAGGACCAAACAGTCCTACACGTAAATAAAACACGAGCCGCTGGGTGCCGGTTCCGCGCTCGCACAACTGTGACAAACGCAGGCCCGGTCCGGATTGACGGTCCTAACCCAGAAACCGCCAGGCTCCCGGCCACATTGCTTCCGGTGTGAAATCACACGCTGGCAACCGTGGTCAACGCAGGGCCGAGGTAATCACCGACTCCAAGATTCCAAGGCCGAAGTACGCGATCAGCACCGTTATGTCGATCATGCCGATGGTGGGGATCACCTGCCGCAGCGGCGCCAGGAACCATTCGGTGAGCACGTACGACCAGCGCCACCACTTGGAGTACGGACTGCCGCCCACCCAGCTCGAGATTACGCGGGCGAAGAGCGCGAGCCGCAAGATGCTACACGTCCAGCGCACCAGCAGCGCTGCCAGCGACGCGGCGGAGCCGCTCATGTACGCCAGCATCATGAGCTGATCGCGCAGGAAGCCCACGGCTGAGAGCAGGACGAGTCCACCCACGATCACGGCGGCCAGGGCCCACCAGGGTGCCGCGTACGGCGTGCCGCCGGCGCGTACGATGCGGCGTTCCATGGGGGCGATCAGCCACGGGTCCACCTTGTCGCGGGTAAAGCGCGCGACGGGGGAGAAGGGCGAAATCTTGCGGGTGCGCACGCTGTACGACACCACGGCCGCCACGGCGGCCAAGGTGCCGGCCATGAAGACCGCGGGGCGCAGCACGCCAAGGAGCAAATCGAGGACACCGACGATGAATCCGAGCATAGACGAATGATACTCCCGAGCGACCCGCTTGGCTCACTCTGTCTGGTGTCGACGCGTGCGCGTAGTCGCTGCGTCGCGCCCCGCCGAACGCGCCACTGCCTACGCACCAACCACCTATCGCAACACCGCCTTCGCAATCGTATTCAACTGCATGTTGCTCGTCCCCTCGTAAATCGTGCCGATCTTCGCGTCACGATAAAACTTCTCCACCGGATACTCGCGCGTATACCCGTACCCGCCGAACAGCTCCACGCACAGCGACGTCACGCGCTCGGCCATCTGCGACGAGTACAACTTCGCCATCGCCCCTTCCCGTGCGATGTCCTGGCCCGCGTCTTTTAAACGCGCCGCGTTGTACACCATGAGTCGCGCGGCCTCGAGCTCGGTCGCCGCCTGCGCCACCTGAAATTGAATGCCCTGAAAATCGGCTAGCGCTTTGCCGAACTGTTTGCGCTCTTTCAAATGCGCGACCGCTGCGGTGAGCGCACCCTGCGCCACGCCAATCATCTGCGCGCCAATACCAATGCGCCCTTCGTTCAGCGTTTCGATCGCGATCTTGTAGCCGGTGCCAACCTCGCCCAGCACATTCGCATCACTGACGAACGTGTTTTCGAAGTGCAGCGACGTCGTGCTCGACGCGCAGATGCCCAGCTTGTGCTCTTTCTTGCCCACCGAGAAGCCGGCTGCGCCGCGCTCCACGATGAACGCCGTGATGCCCTTGTAGCCCATGTCGGGACGCGTGTTCGCAAACACCACGAACACATCGGCCTCATTGCCATTCGTGATCCACGCCTTTGATCCGTTCAGCGTCCAGCCGCCGTCTACTTTTTCAGCCCGTGTGGCCAAACCGAACGCGTCCGACCCCGAGCCCGGCTCCGACAAGGCATACGCGCCAATCGTGCCCGCCGTCATGCGCGGCAAGATACGCGCGCGCTGTTCGGCGCTGCCGTAGCGATACAGCGGGTAGTTCACGAGCGTGTTCTGCACGTCGACCTGGATGGCCGCCGAGGCGTCTACCTTGCTCAGCTCTTCCACCGCGATGGCGACCATCATGAGCGATCCGCCGGCACCACCGAACTCGTCGGGCAGTTCGATGCCCATGAGTCCAAGTTCCACGAACTTCGCGGTGAGTGCGGGGTCGATCTGTCCGGCGTCCTCCATTGCACGCACGCGCGGCCGCACCTCCGACTCGGCCAGATCGGCCACGGCGGCGCGGAACAGCTCCTCCTCCTCGGAGAACATCGTGAGGGGAGCGCGGGTGAGGTCGGAAGAAGACGGAGCAGTCATCGCCATCGGGGTGTAAGGGAGTGCTCCTTGGGATTTAAGGAGCGAGGCAGCGAATAAGAAGTGGTAACACCGGCCGCCCACGCGCCCGTCGGTCGAACACCAGCGGCCACTCGAATCCGGACCGTGCCGTTCATGCCGCACCTAGGCTGTTGCGATTGGCAGAGGGCGGTCAGCGCGTTATCCGAACACTTCCAGTGCGAGCTCGATCCGTCCAAACGGCGCGCTCACTTGCACACCCTGCACCGATCCGCGCACCCGCTCCAACGCCTCCCGAGCAATCGCAATGCCTTCGGCGAGGGCGTGCTCCTTGCTCTTGTCGTTCGCCTTGCGCATGCGGTCGAGCACTTCCTTCGGCACCGTGACGCCGGGCACTTCATTGGCCAGGAACTCCGCGTTCCGCGCTGACACCAGCGGCCAGATTCCTGCGACAATCGGGATCCGCACATCGTCGATGCTGGTCAGGAAATGCTCCAACTGGGCCGGATCAAACACCGGTTGCGTGATCGCATACTCCGCACCCGCTTCCACCTTCCAGTGGAATCGCTTGAGTTCATGCGCCGGATCGATCGCCGCCGGATTCACACCCACGCCCACCACGAAACGGGTGGGTTCGCCAATGGGATTGTTTCCGGGATCGAGACCCCGATTCAGCTTGTTCACGAGATTCGTGAGGCCGATCGCGTCGATGTCGAATACGGCCGTCGCATCAGGATACGGGCCCATCTTCGGTGGATCGCCGGTAATCAGCAGCATGTTGCGCAGGCCCAGCGCCGACGCGCCCAGCAGGTCGCTGAGCATCCCCAACAGATTGCGATCGCGACAGCAGTAGTGCGTCACCGCCTCGATGCCATGGCGCTCGATAATGAGGCTCGTCGCGATCGCGCCCATGCGGCTTTGTGCACGCGGTCCGTCAGGTACGTTGATGGCATCCACTCCGGCCTTGTGCAGCGCGGCGGCATCGAGCTCCAGCTTGACCGTATCCACACCACGGGGCGGCACGATTTCTACCGACGTGACGAACTGCCCGCTGGCGATCTTGGCGCCAAACCGAGAACGCTGCGCCAGTGGCACCGGCGCGCGTCCAACCGGCTCGTCGTGCATGGCGTCAGACCGGTCGTGCTCTACGATCACGCGCGTGCGCGGGGCCAGCGGACGCACCCCTTCCACCATCGCCTTGATGTGATCGGGCGTGGTACCGCAGCAGCCGCCGACGATCTTGGCCCCGGCCTGAATGAGATGGCGGGCATAGGTGGCCATGTACTCCGGGCTCGCCATGTACATCGAGCGGCCACCAACATCGCGCGGCATGCCGGCATTCGGCTGCGCTGACAGCTTACGCGTGGTCACGGTGGCCATGCGCTCGATCGCTTCCAGAATCGTTTGCGGCCCCACCGAGCAATTCAGCCCGATCACATCCACGCCCCAGCGATCGAGCACGCGCGCAATGTCTTCCGGGCTCGCACCGAAGGCGGTGCGCACATCGGGGCCCACCGTGGCCTGCGCGATCACGGGCATACCAGCGTCGACCTCGCGAGCGGCCAAGATCGCCTGCTCCAGCTCCTCAAGATCGGTAAACGTCTCCAAAAGGAAGCAGTCGGCACCACCGGCTTTCAACGCGAGCATCTGCTCGCGGAACAGTCCGCGCGCTTCGTCTTTGCCGGTGGGTCCGTATGGCTCGAGGCGCACCCCTAATGGGCCCACGGCCCCCGACACCAGCCGATACTCTCCCGCAGCCTCGCGCGCCAGCTGCGCCGCCTTGGTGTTGATGGCCGACACCTGCCCCTCGAGC
This sequence comes from Gemmatimonadota bacterium, assembly GCA_002737115.1. Lineage (GTDB taxonomy): Bacteria > Gemmatimonadota > Gemmatimonadetes > Gemmatimonadales > Gemmatimonadaceae > Gemmatimonas. Next base: position 7,327 of record NSHR01000053.1, read on the forward strand.
CCATACTGCGTGAGCTTGGCGCGGTTGGCGCCGAAGGTGTTCGTCTCCAGCACCTCGGCGCCCGCCTTCACATACGCCGCGTGGATCTCGCGCACGAGATCGGGGCTGCGCAGCACGAGTTCGTCGTAGCACTGGTTGATGAACACGCCACGCGCGTACAGCATGGTGCCCATCGCGCCGTCGAACATGATGACCTGTTCGGGATCGAGCAGCCGCGCCAGAAGTTCAGCGCGGGGGCGCGGGCTCGTGGCACCATTCGCGGTGTCAGGCGTGTTTGTCGGGTGCTCCGTTGCGCTCATCATAGATAAATTCAAGATATGTCAAAGCCAGCATCCGGCGTACTCAATCGCCCCTCCCGTCTCGGGCTGCTCCCCGATCTCCTCGCCCGCCGCATTCTGCTGCTGGACGGCGCCATGGGGACCATGCTCCAGACCTATCGGCTCACCGAGGCTGACTACCGGGGCACGCGATTCGCCGATTGGCCCAGCGATCTCAAGGGCAACAACGATCTGCTGGCCCTCACGCAACCGCAGATCGTCGGGGCCATCCAGCGGCAGTACCTCGAGGCCGGGGCTGACATCCTCGAGACGAACACCTTCAACGCCAATACCATCTCCATGGCCGACTACGGCATGGAGTCGCTGGCGTACGAGATCAATGTGGCCGCCGCCGGCCTGGCCCGCGGCCTGGCCGATGAGTTCGAGGCGGCCAACCCGGCCAAGCCCCGGTTCGTGGCCGGCGTGCTCGGTCCCACCAACCGCACCGCTTCGCTGTCGCCTGAGGTCGAGAACCCAGGTGCCCGCAATGTCACTTTCGACCAGCTAGTGGCCGCCTACACCGAAGCGGCCAAGGGGCTGCTCGACGGCGGCGCGGACCTTCTGATGGTCGAGACGATCTTCGATACGCTGAACGCCAAGGCAGCGCTGTTCGCGATCGAGTCGTACTTCGAGCAGTCGGGCATGCGTGTGCCGGTCATGATTTCGGGCACGATTACCGACGCCAGCGGCCGCACCCTGTCGGGACAGACCACGGAGGCCTTCTGGACCTCCATGTCCCACATCAAGCCTATCTCCATCGGCCTCAACTGCGCCCTCGGCGCCGCCCAGCTCCGCGCCTACGTATCGGAGCTCTCGCGCATCGCCGACACGCACGTGAGTGCCCACCCGAATGCCGGTCTCCCCAACGCCTTCGGCGGCTACGACGAGTCGCCGGAGATCATGGCCGTGCAGATCGGCGAGTGGGCCCGCAGTGGACTGCTAAACATCGTGGGCGGCTGCTGTGGCACCACGCCGGCCCACATCGCGGCCATCGCGCAGGCGGTTGACGGCGTGGCCCCCCGCCGTATTCCCGAGGTGGCACCACTGCTGCGACTGTCGGGGCTCGAGCCCATGAACGTCGGCCCAAACACGAACTTCGTGAACGTGGGCGAGCGCACCAACGTGACCGGCTCGGCCAAGTTCGCCAAGCTCATTCTCGACGGGAACTACAGCGACGCACTGGTCGTGGCGCGCCAGCAGGTGGACAACGGCGCCCAGATCATCGACATCAACATGGACGAGGGATTACTCGACGCCGAAAAGGCGATGGTCACCTTCCTGAACCTGGTGGCGTCGGAACCCGATATCTCGCGCGTGCCGGTGATGGTGGACTCCAGCAAGTGGACCGTGATCGAGGCCGGCCTCAAATGCCTACAAGGCAAGGGCATCGTAAACTCCATTTCGCTGAAGGAGGGCGAAGAGGAGTTCCTGCGGCAGGCGCGCCTCGTGCGCCGCTACGGCGCCGCCGTGATCGTGATGGCGTTCGACGAACAGGGCCAAGCCGACACCGCCGCACGGAAAGTCGAGATTTGTACGCGCGCGTACAAAATTCTCACTGAGCAGGTGGGCTTTCCGGCGCAGGACATCATCTTCGATCCGAACATCTTCGCCATCGGCACCGGCATCGAAGAACACGCGCGCTACGCCATCGATTACTTCGAAGCCACCAGCGAAATCAAACGCACGTTACCGTTCGCCAAGATCTCCGGCGGCGTAAGCAACATGAGCTTCTCGTTCCGCGGCAACAATCCGCTGCGTGAAGCGATGCACGCAGTGTTCCTGTATCATGCCATCCGTGCCGGCATGGATATGGGCATCGTGAATGCCGGTCAGCTCATTCCGTACGAAGACATTCCGCTCGACCTGCGCGAGCGGGTGGAAGATGTGGTGCTGGCTCGCCGGGCCGATTCCACCGAGCGACTGTTGGAAGTGGCCGATCAGGCCAAGGGTCGCGCCAAGCAAACGGAAGATCTGGCCTGGCGCGCACTGCCCATCGAAGAGCGCATCGCGCATGCACTGGTGCGCGGCATCGATGCCTTCGTGGTGGAAGACACGGAAGAAGCGCGTCTCGCCTCGTCACACCCCATCGAAGTGATTGAAGGCCCGCTCATGCGCGGCATGAACGTGGTGGGTGATCTGTTCGGCGAAGGCAAACTGTTTCTGCCGCAGGTGGTGAAGAGCGCGCGCGTGATGAAGAAGGCTGTGGCGCACCTTATCCCGTTCATCGAAGCGCTGAAAACGGTGGACAGCAAGCCGGCCGGCCGCGTGCTCATGGCTACGGTAAAGGGCGATGTGCACGATATCGGCAAGAACATCGTGGGTGTCGTGCTGCAGTGTAACGGCTACGAAGTGGTGGACATGGGCGTCATGCAATCGTGCGCCGCCATTCTGGAGAAGGCGCGCGCAGTGAACGCCGATGTGATCGGATTGTCGGGGCTTATTACGCCGTCGCTGGAAGAGATGACGTTCGTGGCGAGCGAGATGGAACGTCAGGGCTTTACGGTACCGCTGTTGATTGGTGGCGCGACCACCAGCAAGGCACACACCGCGCTTAAAATCGAGCCGTCGTACTCGGGCCCCGTGGTGCACGTGCTCGATGCGTCGCGCGCGGTGGGTGTTACCAGCGCGCTGCTAAGCGATGATCGAAAGGCCGACTACGCGGCTGGCGTGCGCAAGGAATACGAGGAGCTGCGCGTGGCGCGCGCGGCGCGTGGCGGTGCCGAGCGGTTGGTGAGCATTGCGGCGGCGCGGGCGAATCGTGCCAAGATCGACCTTTCAGTGCCGGTACCGGTGCCCACCTTTACGGGTCCGCGCACGCTGTTGGAGTACCCGCTCGAAGACCTCGTGCCGTACATCGACTGGACGCCGTTCTTCCAGACGTGGGAGTTGGCCGGGCATTACCCCGCCATTCTCACGGATCCCATCGTGGGCGAAACGGCGCGTTCGTTGTATGCCGACGCCCGCTCGATGCTGGATCGGATCGTTCGCGAGAAGCGGCTGGAGGCGCGGGCGAGCTTCGGATTCTGGCCGGCGAACGCGGCGGGTGACGATATCGAGCTCTACAGCGGCGATGATCGCCGCATGGTGGTGGCCACGCTGCACATGCTGCGCCAGCAGCTCGACAAGAAGGGCGACGGGCGGCCGAACTCCTGCCTCTCCGATTTCGTGGCACCGAAGGAAAGTGGCGTGCCCGACTATATAGGAGCGTTCGCCGTGACCACCGGGCATGGATTGGAAAGCCTAGTGGCGGAGTTCGAGGCCGATCATGACGACTACAGCTCCATCATGGCCAAGGCGCTCGCTGACCGTCTGGCCGAGGCGTTTGCCGAGCGGTTGCATGAGCGGGTGCGGCGGGAGTTCTGGGGGTACGCGCCACACGAGGCACTCGACAACGCCGGCCTCATCCATGAGAAGTACCAAGGCATCCGTCCGGCGCCTGGTTATCCGGCCTGTCCGGACCACCGCGAGAAAGGCACGCTCTTCGCCGTCGCAGAGGCTGAAGTACGGGCGGGGATCGTGCTCACCGAGAGCTACGCCATGATGCCTGGGGCGAGCGTGAGCGGTTGGTACTTCTGGCGGCCCGAATCGACCTACTTCGGGGTGGGGAAGCTGCTGCCCGACCAGCTGAACGAGTACGCCGAGCGTGCCGGGCGGGTGGCGGACGGTGCCCGGTGGACGTCGACGTTGGTGGCGGGGTAGGCTCGACAGCCGCTCGGCGATCCGTGGATCGCCGAGCGGCTCTCCCGTTACTTCCGAATGCTGTCCTTGCGCGCACGCGGAAACTTGTCGTTGAGCTGATCCGTGTACTGGCGCTCGCCTTCGCCTACATAAATCTGACGAGGACGCGCGATCTTCTGCTCCTTGTCGAGAATCATCTCTTCCCACTGTGCCATCCAACCCGACACACGGGCCACCGCGAACAGCACGGTGAAGAAGTCCGTCGGGAACGCCATGGAGCGATAGATCAGCCCCGTGTAGAAGTCGACGTTCGGATAGAGCTTACGCGCAATGAAGTAGTCGTCGCTCAGCGCGATGCGCTCGAGCTCGAGCGCGATCTCGAGGTCCTTGTCCATGCCGACCTGGGCGAACACTTCATCGGCCAGCTTCTTCACGATGCGGGCACGCGGATCGTAGCTCTTATACACGCGGTGACCGAAGCCCATGAGGCGATGCTCGCCCTTGCCGCTCTTCACCGACTCGATGAAAGCCGGAATGTTCTTCTTGTCGCCGATGTCGCTGATCATGCGCAGCACGGCCTCGTTGGCACCGCCATGCAGCGGGCCGAACAGCGCCGCGATGCCGCCGGCTACGGCCGAGAACGGATCCACGCCACTGGAGCCGATGGCGCGCACCGCACTGGTGCTGCAATTCTGCTCGTGGTCGGCATGGAGGATGAACAGCACTTCCAGCGCCTTCACGAACACCGGATTCGCCTCGTACCTGGGCTCGGACATGCGCGCGATCATCGACAGGAAGTTCTCGGTGTAGCCGAGATCGTTGTCGGGATAGATGAACGGCAAGCCCTTCACGTGGCGATAGGCAAACGCGGCGATCGTGGGCAGCTTCGCCATGAGGCGAATCATCGAGATGTAGCGCTGCTGCGGATCGTGAATGTCGCGCGCCTGCGGATAGAAGCTCGAGAGCGCGGCCGTCGCGCTACACATCATCGACATCGGGTGCGCGTCGTACCGGAACCCTTCCAGGAACTTCCGGATGTTCTCGTGTACATACGTGTGGAACGTGATGTCGTGTACCCACGTATCGTACTGCCCCTGATTCGGCAAATCCCCGTGGCGCAGCAGGTACGCCACCTCAAGGAACGTCGCGTTCTCGGCGAGTTGCTCGATGGGGTAGCCACGATAGCGCAGGATGCCCTTGTCGCCGTCGATGAAGGTGATCGCGCTGCGGCACGACGCCGTGTTCATGAACGCCGGATCGTAGCTGAGCAGACCGAACTCGCCTGGCTCGCGCTTCACGGCGCGCAGATCCATGGCACGCACGTAGGTATCGCCTTCCGGACCTTCGGTACGGATGGTGGCGTTGTACGTCTTGTCTGTACGCGTATCGCGAAGCTCGAGCGTGTCCTGCGCCGAGGGGGCTTCCGTGTTCGACTGGCTCATCTCTGCCGGCTCCTATGGGTCACAACGAAAAACGATGGGTACCGGAAACTAAGGCGCGGGCAGATCCAGCGTGAACTGCACGCGTGTGCCAAGGGGCTGCACGGTCTTGATCTTCAGAGCGCCGCCCAGATCGCCGAGGAGGCGACGGCACATGCCGAGTCCCAGCCCGGCCCCCGAGAACGCCCCCGACGAGGACAGCCCCCCCCACCGGCGCTGCCAGCTCGGCCGCCGTGGCGGCGACCGTGACGGTGCCCGTTGGGGTATTTGAGTGCGTTCGTGATGAGGTTGAGCAGTACGCGATGCAGGACGGCTGGCTCAGGCCGTGCGTGGGACCGTATTAGCCTGAAGCGCCCGACGGCACGTCACGCCGGAAGCCGTGCTTCTCCATGAGCCGGTACAACGTGGTGCGGTCGACGCCCGCCAGCCGCGCGGCCTTCGACATGTTGCCGCCGGCTCGCGTGGTAAGGCGCGACAGGTACTCCTGTTCGAAGTGCGCGATCAGGGTGTCCTTGGCCGTGTGGAACGCCTCGGTCATGAGCGCCGTAGGCAGACCCGCGTCGGCGACTGGCGCTTCGTCGTACGTCGGAATGTCGGCTGGCTCGATCGGTCGCCCGGCCTCGGCGATCACGGCCATATGCTCGATCACGTTCTGCAGTTCGCGCACGTTGCCGCGCCACGGCCTGGTCTGCAGGAACGTGATGGTGTCGGCGGTGAGCGCTGGGGGCGGCCCGCTGGCGCGGTGGCGTTCCCACGAGCGCTTCAGGAAGAACTCGGCCAGTAATGGAATGTCTTCCAGTCGCTTACGCAGCGGCGGCAGCTTGATGGGAACGACGCGCAAGCGATAGAACAGGTCTTCGCGCAACAGTCCCTGCTGCACCGCTTCCTGTGGGTCGCGATTGGTGGCTGAAATGAAGCGCACGTCCACCACGGCATCCTGCGTTTCGCTGCCCAGGCGGCGCACCACGCCGTCCTGCAGCACGCGCAGCAGCTTGGCTTGCAGCGGCATGGTCATTTCGGTGAGCTCGTCCAAAAAGAGCGTGCCCCCGTTGGCTACTTCCAGTAGTCCGGCCTTGTCGCGATCGGCGCCGGTAAAGGCGCCCTTGCGATAGCCGAACATTTCCGATTCGAGCAGGTTGTCGGGCAGCGCCGCGCAATTGAGCGGCACCAGTTTCCGCGCCGTGCGACGGCTGTGCCGATGAATGAACTGCGCGATCAATTCCTTACCCGTACCGCTCTCGCCGCTGATCATGACGGAGGCGTCGGTGGCGGCCACCTTCTGGGCCAGCTCTACCGCCTTCTTGAAGGAGGGCGACACGCCCAGCAGGGGCATCGGTTCGCCGGCGCCGTTCTGAATGACCAGACTCGGCTTTATCTCCTTAGCGTCCTTGGTGCTGGCGGCCGCATGGGCCGCCCGGCCGATGAGCAGCTTCAGATGAGACGCCGAGAATGGCTTGGGGAGATAGTCCCAGGCCCCTGCGCGCAACGCTTCGATGCTGCTGGCTACGCTCGGATTACCCGTCATTACCAGCACGATCACGTCCTTATGGGCTTCGACGGCGGCTTTCAGGATCTCCATGCCCGAGATCGGCGTCAGGTAGAGGTCCACCAGCACCATGTCGAACTTGCGCCGCTTCACCAGCTCAATGGCTTCTTCACCGCGGCCGGTGGAAGTGACTACATGGCCCTCCATTTGCAGCACCGACGCGCAGCCATCTCGGAGCGTCCGATCGTCGTCGACCACGAGGATGCGGAGCCGGTTTCCTTTATCGGGAACAGTGGCCGACCCGCTATTGGAAAGGAATGGATCAGTCATTGCGTATGGCGGCGTGCAGGGGCGAACGGTAGGACAACGGTGCGGAACTTTGCGGGTCGAGTGTGGACAGTCATCGTAGCATGACCGCCACACCAACAGAAAGGTCACAATCCATGTGGCAGGCGCGCATCAATGAATTGCCACCGCCCTTCAAGGTGATTGGCGGCGATATGAACATTGTCGGCCTAGCTCACCCGCTTCGTCTTCTTCCGCAAGAAATCCATCAGCACGAACTGCCCCAGGCTCATCGTGTTCGTGAAGTACGCCTTGCCCCGGCTGATTTCACTCATGCGCTTCACGAACTCGACCAGCGCCCGGTCGCGCGCCAGCATGAACGTGTTGATCATGATGCCGCTTTTCCGGCAGGCGGCCACTTCGCGCAGCGTCTCGGCGATCACGTAGCCGTCGAGGCCCATCGAGTTCTTGTAGATCTGACCGTCGGGCATGGTGAGCGCGCTCGGCTTGCCGTCGGTGATCATGATGATCTGTCGCATGTCCTTCTTCTGCGACATCAGGATCCGCCGGGCCAACTTGAGCCCCTCGGCCGTGTTGGTGTGGTACGGCCCCACCTGACACTTGGCCAGCGTGGCGATCGGGATTTCCTCGGCCGAGTCGTGAAAGAGAATCACGCGAATCGTGTCGCCGGGGAACTGCGTCTTGATGAGGTGGGTGAGCGCCAGCGCCACCTTTTTGGCCGGCGTGAAACGGTCCTCCCCGTACAAAATCATCGAGTGCGAACAATCGAGCATCAGCACCGTGGCACAGCTCGAGCGATACTCCGACTGCCGCACCATGAGGTCGCCGTAGTCGAGATCGATGGGGACGTCGAGATTGCCGTTGCGGGCGAGCGCGTTGGCCAGCGTGGCCGGCACGTCGAGGTTGAGCGCGTCGCCGAATTCGTACGGCTTGCTCCATGAATCCGACTCGATGCCGGTACTGAGCTGCGGCGTGTCGTGGCTGCCGATGCTGGACTTGCCGAAGGACCCCATCAGGTGCCGCAGCGTCTTGAAGCCCAGGAAGTCGGTGCCTTTGTCGGTGAGATTGAACTGCACGTCCTTGGCGGCGGCCTGCGCGATTGAGCCTTTGCCGGTGACCGGCTGGTGGCCCGCCGGCACGGCCCCCACCTGATCGGTGGTCAGGAAGCCGTCCTGAATGAGCCGCTGCACCAGCCCGTCCAAGAGCTCGGCCAGCTTCTCCTCCGACACCTCGTCCCCCTCGCCACGGAGCGCGGAGAGCATCTCGGGCGTGATCTGCCCGCTCTCGATCAGCGCCCGCAGAATGGCGTCTTTCAGCGAGTCGACCGAGCGGTCGGCATCGCCCTGATCGGCTCCCCAATGCCCCTGTTCCCCGCCCGCGAAGCCGGATTGGAGCAGGAAATCGGCGAGCTGGTCGAGCAACGACTGCAGATCCACCGCGTCGGCCAGCTGTGGATTGAACTTGGTGTACGTGTGGAACCGCATCGACCGCTCTCCGAGCATGGGAAATCGCTACACTTCCTCTACGAATGACAACGGCCGCTCGTTCCTCAAACCCTTTCCGCGTCCTCACGCGCCACCGGAATTTCCGGATCTTCTGGACTGGCCAGACGATGTCGCAGGTTGGCTCGTGGATGCAGACGATGGCGGTGGGCTGGCTCTCCCTCCAGCTCTCCGACAGCGCCTTTGTGGTCGGAGTGGTGGCGTCGGTCGGGGCCATTCCGATCGTGCTCTTTTCCATGCACGCCGGCGCCTTCGTGGATCATGGCGACAAGCTGCGCCTGGTGCGAGTGACGCAGAGCATCCTGTTGGCGCAGGCCGCCGTGCTCTGGCTGGTCACCATCACGGGCGTCGTGTCGATCCCGATTCTGCTGGGGCTCGCGTTCGTGCAGGGGCTCTGCAGCGCCGTCGAGATTCCCGCCCGCCAGAGCATGATCATCCAGCTGGTGGGACGCGACGACCTGCAGCCGGCCATCGCCCTCAATTCCAGCGGCTTCAACCTGGCCCGTGTGATCGGCCCGGCCATTGGCGGCCTGGTGATCGCCCGCTTCGGGATCGCGTGGTGCTTCGGGCTGAACGCCCTGAGCTTCGTGGCGGTGCTGTGGGGGCTGCTGCGCATCAAGCTGCCGGTGCCCGCGATGACGAACAGTGTACGGCTTAGCGTGACCGGCGTGCACGAGCTGCTGGAACGGAGCTCGGCGGGGGCGGCCGAGGGACTGCGGCACCTGGCCAAGCCGGGGCCGGTGCGCGATTTGTTGGCGCTGGTCACGATGGGCGCGGTGCTGGGCGGTCCGTTCCTCACGATCATGCCGGTGATCGCCCGCGACCAGCTGGGCTTGGGCGCGGGTGGATACGGCACGCTGCTGGCCACGGTGGGAGTGGGTGGCCTGCTGGGCGCGCTGCTGGTGGCCGGGCCGATCTCGCACGCCGCCAACAAGGGGCGCGTGCTGATGACGGCGGGGCTGGCCTTCCCCACGCTGCTGCTGGGCTTCGCCTACACCACCACCCTCGCGATGGCGTACGTGCTGCTCTTCGCGACGGGCCTGGCGATGATCACCTTCAATGCCCTCTCCAACGGCGTGCTGCAGCTGCTGGTGGAAGAGAAGTACCGCGGACGCCTGATGGCGTTTTACAGCCTTGTCTTCGTGGGGCTGTCGCAGGCGGTGGGCTCGTTCGCGATGGGCGCACTGGCTCGCGTGGTGACGGCGCCACACGCCATCGCCATCTCGGCGGTCCTGCTCATGCTCGCGTCGCTGTATGCGCTCAGGTTTTCCGATTTCTGGCGACGGGTGTAGTTGCGGTTCCTTTCGAAAGCCGTTCTTCGCGTCTCTTCGCGGCCCTTCGCGGACTTCGCGCGAACCTGCGGTGCTTTCGGCGAGCACGAGTGGTCGGAAGGCACACCGGTTCGCGCGAAGTCCGCGAAGGGCCGCGAAGGGACGCGGAGAACGGCAACGGCTACTGCTTGGAATTGGAGAAGCTCTTCCGGTGGCGGACTCTGCGTACCGGGCGCTAACGTCAAGCAGCGTGTGGCCAGACGGCTGCATTTTCCCTAGAGGTGCCATGATTCGTTCCGCCCCTGGCCGTTGCTCTGTTGGCCGTCGTACCTGTTGGATGTTGCCGCTGCTGGTCCTGTCGCTCGGGGCGGCCTGCCG
>NSHR01000054.1 GCA_002737115.1 Gemmatimonadota bacterium
TAAAGCATCCCACTCCGATATTCCGACCGACGCGGTCTTCGGGGAGGGGCATCTGAGCATCACCAGCGGAAGTCTTCGTCATCAATACGCAGTCAGGCGCCGGACCGCTCGAACGATATCGGCGGTTTGCGGCAACACGTAATCTTCGAGGGCCGGAGCGTACGGAAGCGGGATATCCGCCGCCGTGACACGCAAGACGGGAGCGTCGAGCCACTCGAAGCAGGTTTCGTTGACGCGCGCGGTAATCTCACCCGCCATGCCACCCGTGCGCGTATCCTCGTGCACAATCAACAGCCGATTCGTCTTCTTCACCGTACGGAAGATGGCTTCGTCATCCATAGGCGCGAGCGTGCGCAAGTCGATGACTTCGACGGAAATGCCTTCGGCGGCGACGATCTCAGCCGCCTCGAGCGCCTTCCAGACCGTCGAGGCGTAGGTCACGATCGAGACGTCGTTCCCTTCACGGGCCACGCGCGCCTTGCCCAGTGGCACGATGTGATCTCCATCGGGCATGACCTCCTTGATGCGACGATACAGATACTTGTGCTCGAAGAAGAGCACGCAGTCATCGTCACGAATGGCGGCCTTCATCAGGCCCTTGGCGTCCGCGGCCGTGGCGGGATACACGATTTTCAGCCCCGGCGTATGCAGAAAGCCTGCTTCCGGGTTCTGCGAATGGAACGGACCGCCACGTACATAGCCGCCACTCGGACCGCGCACGACCATGGGACACGGCAGGAACGCGCGATAGCGTGCGGTGGCGACGTAGTTGGTGAGCATGTCGTACGCATTGGCGATGAAGTCGATGAACTGCATCTCGACCACCGGCCGTAGCCCCATGTGGGACGCGCCTGCCGCCGCCCCCACGAGTGCGATCTCGCTGATCGGCGAGTCGATGACCCGCTGCTCGCCGAACTTCGCCAACAGCCCTTCGGTGACTTTGAAGGCGCCGCCGAATGCGCCGATGTCCTCGCCCATGCAGAAGACGTTCCGGTCGCGCTCCATCTCCTCGAAGAGCGCCTCACGAATCGCTTCGAGATACGTGATGTCAGCCATCAGGGCTTCGCTCCATCGGCGTTCCAGGTGCCCCAGCTTTCGGGGCGTTCCTGGCCGTAGGCATCGGCTACGACGTCACGACGAAACCAGAGTGGCTGCTCCGCGGGCGGTTCCGCGTACACACCCATGAGTGCCTCCCGCGCATCCGGCGTTCCGGAGAGTTCGGCGAGATCGGTTGCCTCATCGATCTCGCGCATGATGCGCGCGTCGATGGCCGCGATCTCCGCATCCGTGACGCCGAGCGTCGAGCGAAGCACCCGCAGGTAGCGATCGATAGGATCGTTCTCGGCCGCCCATTTCTCGATCTCGCCTGCGGGCACGTACGACTGGTTGTCGTGCTCCGCGTGTCCTTTGCGGCGATACGTGATCAGTTCGACGAGCGCGACGCCGTGGCCCGCGCGGGCGTGATCGACCGCCGCCTTGGTGACGTCGTAGGTGGCCAGCACGTCGTTACCGTCCGCTTGCAGCCCCAACACGCCGTATCCGATCGCCTTATCGACAAAGAACTTCACCGCGGACTGCTTATGCGTCGGCGTGGAGTATGCGTAGCCGTTGTTCTCGACGATGACGACCAGCGGGCACTTCTGCACCGCGGCGAAATTGATGCCCTCGTGAAACGCACCGGTACTTGTGGCGCCGTCGCCGACGTAGACGAGTCCAACCCGATCTTCACCGCGCATCTTGAAGGACATGGTTACCCCAGTCATCACCGGGACCATGTCTCCGAGCGGCGAGATCTGTCCGAGGAATCCGCGCGTCACCCCGGCTTCACCGATGTCGCCGAAATGGATGTTGAGCTCTCGTCCGCGAGTAGGCGAGTCGGCCTTGGCCATGTACTGCTTCAACACTTCGACCGGCGTCGCGCCCTTGACGAGCATGGCGCCGAGGTTGCGAATGAGGGGGGACATGACGTCACGCTGCTCGAGGGCGAAACAACTGCCCACGGCGTCGGCTTCCTGACCGAGCGAGCGAAAGAGTCCGCCGACAACCTTGGTTTGCCGATACAGGTTTACGAGGCGCTCTTCGAGCTGCCGCGTGAGCTTCATCCAGTAGTACAGCTCGAGTTTTCGCTCGCGCGACAGTGCGTCGCTGGGACGCGCTGTCACGGCCGGTGTGTCACGGCCGGTGCGCGCCTTGGCCATCAGTATCCGGCCTCGATCGTGTGTCGAGGGTCTGCGGTGCGATGCACGACGTTGAAGAAGCGCTTGACGTTCTTGTCGAGGCGACTCTCCCCAACTTGATCGGTGTGTGCGTCGACGCACGTATAGTGCCCGCCTTCCATTTTGACCGACAGCGTGAGCGCGCCGAGGGCACCGCTGAAGCTGCGCGACCGGGCATTGACGGCCCCCGGGGTGAGTCCGAGCGCTGCAAAGAAGCGATCGGCCGACGCCAGCACCGCATCAGGTGCAAGCGAGGTCCGATGAAAATGCCGCATACTCAGGGTACCTTGCGCGCGCTGTCGAGAGCGCGCGGCGGTGGTTCGGGCGGGCGGGACGAGGCCGGCGGAGAGAAATCGCCGGGTTCGTCGGCGGCCATGATGTCTTGTGTCCAGTCCGGCGTCTTTTGCAAGACCTTCGTGGAGTCGAGACGGAACTGAAGGGCCATCGCCCACATGCCGGCGGTGACGAACATCAGGTTACTGCGGTAGGTCCCCAACTCCTCAGTCGCGGCGAGGCCATTCGAGACGGTCTTGCGATCGCGATTGGTCCCGAAGATGCGCCCTTCGCCACCCTGAATCGGGAGGCCGCTCTTCACATCATGGACCATCACGCGCCAGTAGATCGGCTCGAGCGCGCGCGTCGGCTTTGTCTCGGGCGATACCCGAATAACGAAATCTTCCGTCTTGAAACGGAGTTCATTCGTTGGCGGTGGACTCCCCCCGCCTCCGCAGCTGGCCATAACCAGGCCAGCTGCAGCGAGTGCCACCACGCGACGGAGACGACGCGTGCGCTCAGCGATCATTGATAGTATTCCAGCCCGAGGTGGGTGATCTGCTCTTCACCCATGAGGTGACGGAGCGTGTTCTTCAACTTTGTCTGTTGAATGAAAAGATCATGTTCCGGCTGCAGCCCCGGCGCCGTCTGTGGCGCTTTGTAATAAAAGCTTAACCATTCCTGAATCCCCTTCATGCCGGCGCGCATTGCGAAGTCCGAGAACAGCGCCAAGTCGAGCACCATCGGTGCGGCGAGAATGGAGTCACGGCACAGGAAGTTGACCTTGATCTGCATCGGGTAGCCGAGCCACCCCTTGATGTCGATGTTGTCCCACCCTTCTTTGTTGTCGCCGCGCGGCGGGTAGTAGTTGATGCGCACGACATGGGCAAAGTCTTTGTACAGCTCCGGATATACTTCGGGCTGCAGGATGGTGTGCAGTACGGAGAGCTTCGACGCTTCCTTGGTCTTGAACGACGCCGGATCATCAAGCACTTCGCCGTCGCGATTGCCGAGGATGTTGGTGGAGTACCAGCCTTCGAGGCCGAGCATGCGCGCCTTGAGGCCCGGCGCGATGATGGTCTTCATCCACGTCTGTCCGGTCTTGAAGTCCTTGCCGGAAACGGGCACGCCCTTCGCGATGGCGAGGTCAAGCAGCGCCGGGAAATCGGCGGAGAGATTCGGGGCACCGTTGCAGTACGGGATGCCTTCCATGATGGCGGCATAGGCGTACAGCATGCTGGGCGCGATCGAATCATCATTCTCTTCCATCGCCTTTTCGAACGCTTCGATGGTCTGATGCTGCGGTCCGGGCGCGATGTACGTTTCGGTCGATCCGGTCCACACCATCACGCCGCGTGACGCGCCAGAGCTCTGCATGAGGTTCCGGATGTCGGCACGGATCTGCTCGGCGAGATCGCGCTTGTTCTTGCCCGTCTTGACGTTGGTGGCGCGCGTGATGCGCGTGACGTAGCGGCTTTCGAACACGGCCGGCATCGGCTTGATGCTCTTGAGGAAATCGGCGATCGGTTCGATGTCCCCCTTGTCTAGCACGCCAGCATTGATGGCAGACTCGTAGGCCGAATCGGGAATGGGATCCCAGGCACCGAAGACGATGTCGTCGAGCTTGGCAAGCGAGACAAAATCTTTGATGAGCGGACTGCGTCCGTCGGTGCGCTTACCGAGGCGAATTGTCGCCATCTGGGACAGCGAACCGATCGGCACCGAGAGCCCGCGCCGCACGCGCTCAACACCGGCAATGAACGTGGTGGCCACGGCGCCGAGACCCGGCGTGAAAATGGCGAGCTTCCCCGTTGCCGGGGCTGGGGTCGCGGCTTTACCGCGAATCGAGTCGGACACTGCGTTTATTCTCCGGGGGAAGTGGTCGTGCGATACACAAAGTTGATGCGCTGGAACACCGTGATCCACGCGGTGACGGCCAGCAGACTGACGATGCCAGCGAGAATCCAGCCGTTGAGGGCCAAGCCGAAAAAGGCCTGAGGAGCGGACAGCAGCGTGATGCGCTCGGCACGCTGCAACATCCCGACCTTCGCATCGACGCCGAGCCCTTCGGCCCTGGCGCGCGTGTACGAGGTTAAGAAGGTAGCGATCAGGGCGGCCAGCGTGACCATGACCATGGGCTGGCTGGCGTGCACGGGGTGCGTCGCGTAGAAGATGAGCAGGCCCCCGAGGAGGAAGCCGTCGGCTACACGGTCAAGCGTGGAGTCGTAAAACGCGCCGAAGACGGTACTCTGCCCCGTACGACGGGCGACGTTCCCATCGAGCACATCAAACAGCGCGGTGAGCCCGAGGAACCAGCCACCAGCGCTGATGTGCCCGGTCGCGAAGATCACACCCGCCGTGCAGGTACAGATCGTGCCGATGGTGGTGATCGTATTGGGGCGCACACGCCGCGCGACCAGCCAGTCGGCCACAGGGGCGATGACTCGCAGGTATCCGCGCTGGACTGCGCTCCACAGTGATGGCATCTCGATCGTGCTGAAGTAACGAACAGGTATCTAGCGGTGGAAAGTTAGAACTCCCCTCGCATCAACGGTAGAGATAAAAGCGTCTGGCGTCCTTTTCGAACGCAATTACCGTCGGCAACTGGCGATCGATCACGGCATCCGGGTCGGCTCCGCCCAGGAGGGCCTCGCGGGCGCGAGCCGACCCGAACCGCTGGTCGAACCCAGCGACAGTGACCCGGAGCGAGTCCTTGTGCACGCGCGAAAGCGCCCAGAGGATCGCCGCACCGACGCGGGCAGGTTGGATGCGCTCGCGATCGGTCACCAGGATCCGGACACCCGGGATCGACTGCCCGGCGAACTTGCCGTCCCCCGGCTTACTCGGCGTGAACCGCTCGGCCTTGAACTTGACGCCGGTCAACGAGAGATCCTCGAGCATACGCGTGACAGAGTCCGCGCGGAGCCAGGAGGCGCCGAACCGCTGGAAGGGCTCGTCGGTACCGCGCCCGACGGAGACGTTGCTTGCCTCAAAGGGGACCAGCGCCGGGTACAACAGCGCGCTGGTCACGTTCGGCATGTTCGGCGACGGGCGGACCCACGGCAGCGCGGTCTCGTCGAACCACATGCCCCGGCGCCAGTTCCTCATGGGCACGACGGTCAGGCGGGTGGCGAGCTTGAACTGGGCCTGAAACAACCGCGCCATTTCGCCCATGGTGAGGCCGTGGCGGAGCGGCATCGGGTAGAGGGCGAAGCCGTTCGTTCGATTGCCGGCCACGGGCATGTCGCCGTTGGCCAATGCCGAGTCGAGCAGCGCGCCTTCGGCCCGGGCTCCCGTGATCGGGTTCGGCCGATCGAGTACCAGCACCGGAATCCCTCGCTTCGCGCCCGCCTGCATCGCGTAGAGCATGACGCCAACATAGGTCCAGGTGCGGGTCCCGATGTCCTGGAGATCGACCACCAGCACATCGACGTCGGTGAGCAGACTGTCTGGGGGCGCGATGGTGCGGTTTTGGTACAGCGAGTAAATGGTGAGGCCCGTCGTCTGGTCCTTCTCGTCGCTGAGGTTGGGCCGATCGGCGGTGCCGGTGGCACCATGTTCCGGGGCGAACAGGCGGACGAGCTTGACGCCGGCGCGCTGCGCGCGCAGATCGGTGGCGAGCAGGTCGATCGAGCGGCGTCCCTTCTCATCGACACCGGTTTGATTTGTGATGAGGGCGACACGCTTGCCGGCGATCAGCTTGATGCTATCGTCCAAGAGCACCGTAATGCCGGGACGGACCTTGCGGTTCCGGTTCCCGATCGGCATTCCATCGGCACCCTCGTCGGGTATCGGCACATTGTCGGGACGACCGCTGCCCGCGCATCCCGCCACGAGCGTTCCGACCGATACGATCGAGAGCAGCACCAACGTCTTGATGGACTTCACGCGTTACCTCCAGAAGATCCCGCTGCGCTCAGGTGGCACAGCATCCCGCCCTACCGCGAACACATGACCAGACCGGATCCCTACCACGCTGCTCTGTCTCCCGGCCCATCTGGCTGCGGCACTGCATGCACGAACGCACCGACGCGCGTGTTTCTCAAGCGGCAGTCGGCCGTGATGTTGGCGCTTGTTGCCGCCGCCACTGGTCTGCTGGGGTGTGTCAAACAGGCGACAGGCTCCCGCGAACTGCCGTCGGTGCGTGGCGTCTCGCGAGCGCAGGCGCTTCGACTTGGCGATAGCGTCCGTGCGGTGCTCACGCGAGCGATCGCGGACAGTGCGTTCCCGGGCGCCTACGCCGCCGTCGGCACGGCTGATGGCGTGATCGTCGAGTATGGGGTGGGTCGACTTGATATCGCGGACGGCTCCCGTCCGTCGGCCAGCACCATCTGGGATCTGGCGTCGCTGACGAAGGTGATCGGCACAACAAGCGCCATGATCCAACTGGTCGGTTCGGGGCGGGTGGTGCTCGATTCACCCGTGGTGCGCTACCTGCCGGCGTGGAAAGCGCCGGGTGCCGAACGGATCACGGTGCGTCACCTCCTGTCGCACTCGTCGGGCATGCCGGCGTGGCGCGCCCTGTACAAAGAAGCCAGCACGCCGGAGGAAGCCGAGCAGCAGCTGTTCGCGACATCGCCGGATACGCTTCCCGGTGTCCGGTACGTGTACAGCGATCTGGGCTTCATTTTGCTGGGGAAACTGGTGGAGCGGGTGAGCGGCGAACGGCTGGCGCCGTTTGACTCGGCCCACGTGTTCGCCCCGCTCGGCATGACCGACACCCGCTACCTCCCGCCGGCCGCCTTGCTCCCGCGCATCGCGCCGACCGAGCAGGACCCGTGGCGCCAGCGGAAGGTGCGCGGTGAAGTGCACGACGAGAATGCCGTCCGCCTTGGCGGTGTATCCGGGCACGCGGGGCTGTTTTCGACAGGACAGGACCTGGCGCGCTTTGCCCGCATGTATCTCGGGTTCGGCAGGCTGGATGGCGTGCGGGTGCTCGACTCGGTGACGGTCGCCACGTTTACGCGAATGCAAGACTCGACCATTTCGCGCCGAGCGCTGGGTTGGGAAACGCCGACCGGGGGCAACTCGGCGGGGGGTCGGCTGTCCCCCGTGGCATTCGGTCATACGGGGTTTACGGGCACCTCGCTATGGATGGACCCCGCGCAGGGCCTGTTCGTCCTGCTGCTGACCAACCGGGTGAATCCGACGCGTGAGAACCGCAAGATCGCCGGTGTCCGGACGGCCCTGGCGGACGCGGCGGTGGGTGCGTTGAGTGGTGACGCGGGTCGATGACCGTGGAATTGGGTGGGGCGTTCTTGAACGGGAGCGATTCACTCGCTATTTTTACGGCAGCTAGACGCGACGCTGTCCCGGTTGCCGATCGCGGGTGCGATCGGGTGCGGGCGGCGCGCTCCATCAGGCCGGGGAGTCAGCCGGCCGCTTCGGAGGACAGCAATGAGCACGATGCAGCAGCCGGATGTCATGGTGGTTCTCACGTCTATGGCCGCGACGGAAGTCCGCAAGTTCATGGCGGCGGAAGGCGTCACGCCCGAGCAGGGCGGCCTTCGCGTGTCCGTGATGCCGGGCGGGTGCAGCGGCTTCAAGTACGGGCTGGTGATCGAGGACAAAAACGCGGAAGACGACACGGTTTTCGAACTCGAGGGCATCAAGCTTTTCGTCGATCCGTTTTCGGCGCAGTATCTCAGCGGCACGACGATCGACTACGTCACGTCGATGCAGGGATCTGGATTTACCTTCAAGAATCCGCAGTCAACCGGCGGTTGCGGTTGCGGCAGTTCTTTCTCGGCCTGAGCCGGCGACTCAACACCTCCTCCAATGGCCATGGCTTCCGGATCTCCGGTGGCCACTGAAGGTTCGCAGGCCCGCATGCTCGACTCGAGCGGCGGGCCTGTGCGCGTCGGTGGCACCATCTTCGTGCACCCCGACATCAACGGCGCGGTACGCGAGCGTATTCCCACGATCATCATCGATGAGCACGAAGCGATGGCGCGGCTGGTGGCCGGGCGCATTGCGACGCTGATGCGCGAGCGCGCCGCGGCTGGCCGCACGGTCGTGTTGGGGCTGGCCACGGGTTCGACGCCGATCGGTGTATATCGGGAACTCATCCGCCTGCATCGCGACGAGGGGCTGAGCTTCAGCCACGTGATCACGTTCAATCTGGACGAGTACTATCCGATGTCAGTGGAGAGTATCCACTCGTATCACCGGTTTATGTGGGAGAATTTGTTCTCTCACGTCGACATCAATCCGGACCGCGTACATATCCCCGACGGGGCGCAGGATCGCGCGGCGATCGACGACGCCTGCGCACGCTACGAAGCGGCGATTGTGTCGGCGGGCGGGATTGATTTCCAGTTGCTCGGTATCGGCAAGACGGGGCACATCGGTTTCAACGAACCGGGCTCCGGCGAGCAGAGCCGAACTCGCGTTGTCCATCTTGATTCGGTCACGCGCCGAGACGCGGCGGCGGATTTCTTCGGCGAAGAGAACGTGCCGCGTGAAGCGATCACGATGGGCATCGCAACGATCCTGCAGGCACGTGAGATCGCGATCCTCGCGACCGGCGAACACAAGTCGGGCATTGTGCGTCGGTCGGTGGAGGGTGAGATCGATCGTGCGGTGGCCGCGACGTTCCTTCAGCGTCATCCGAACACAACGTTCTACGTGGACGACGCGGCGGCGGCGGATCTTACGCGGGTGGCCACGCCGTGGCTGATCGATGACGTCCGCTGGGACGATGCGCTCGCGGTGCGCGCGGTGACGTGGCTGGCGGGGCGCTGTCAAAAGGCGATCCTCAAGCTCACCCAGCACGACTACGACGAGCATTCGATGTCGTCGTTGGTGGCGCGTCACGGCTCGCCCGGTGCGGTAAACGGCTTGGTATTCAACGTGCTCGGCGCAAAGATCCGTGGGAAGAGCAAGTTGCCGCGCAGCATGAAGACCCTGTGCTTCTCGCCGCACCCTGACGACGACGTGATTTCGATGGGTGGCATTCTCCGCAAGTTCGTGGAGAACGAGAATGACGTCACGGTCGCCTATATGACCAGCGGCAACATCGCGGTGTTCGATCACGATGTCCGCCGTTACATGGATTTTCTGGTGCGACTCGACGAGGAGCGGATCGGCGAGGGTACCGCCGTCAGCAGTCTGGCTGCGACGGTGCATCAGTTCCTCGAGACGAAGCAAGCCGGTCAAGTGGATATCGCCGAAGTCCAGGACATCAAGCGGATCATCCGCGAGTCTGAGGCGGTGAGCGGTATCGAAGTAATGGGACTGACGCGCGAACATGCGCGCTTCCTCAACCTGCCCTTTTACCAGACGGGCAAGGTGCGCAAGGACCCAATTGGTCCGGCCGATGTGGCGATCGTAGCACAGCTGCTGCGCGAGTTACAGCCGGAGATCATCTTCGTGGCCGGCGACTTATCCGACCCCCACGGTACGCACCGCATGTGCAAGGAAGCGATCGACCGTGCGCTGTTGGAGGTGTACCGTGGCCCCAATGCGCCGCGGGCCCCGCAGGTGTGGCTGTACCGCGGCGCGTGGCAGGAGTGGCCGGTCACGGAGGCCACCGTGCTCGTGCCGATGTCGCAGGAAGAGCTAACGCTCAAGATCCAGGCGATTTTCAAGCATCAGTCGCAGAAAGACTCCGCGCCCTTTCCCGGGCAGGACGCCCGCGAGTTCTGGCAGCGCGTGGAGCAGCGGAACAAGGCCACCTCGGCCCAGCTCGACCAACTCGGCCTTGCGGAGTATTTCGCCATGGAGGCGTATGTCATCGCGTGATGCGGGTGTGGCCTCGTGACCGGCCGCTTCAATCTTCTCGATCTGTTCGTCCTGTTGCTGTATCTCGGCGGCACGACCGGCTTGGGGATGTGGATCGGTCGGACGCAACGATCGACCAGTGACTACTTCGTTGCGGATCGGGCGATTCCATGGTGGGCGGTGCTGTTCTCGATCGTGGCGAGTGAGACATCCGCCCTCACGTTCATCAGTATCCCGGGACTGGCATACACCGGAAACCTGGGCTTTCTGGAAGTCGTGGCCGGCTACATCGTGGGGCGCATCGTGGTGGCGTACACGCTCCTCCCGCGCTACTTCGCCGGCAATCTCGTGACCGCGTACGCGTTGCTGGAGACGCGGTTCGGCCTGGGCACGCGGCGCTTTACGTCGGTCGTGTTCATGATCACGCGAGCGATGGCCGATGCGGTGCGCGTATTCGCCACGGCGATTCCTGTGGCGCTGATCATCGGCCCGGTGATGCCGAAAGAGTACACAATGCCGGCCGCGATCGTGGTGCTCGGCGTGCTCACCGTGATTTATACGTATCGCGGCGGCATGAAGGCGGTGGTGTGGACCGAGCTCCTCCAGGCGAGCATCTACCTGACGGGCGGGATCTCGGCGATCGTGCTGATCGGACAAGCCGTCGACGGTGGATGGACGACGATTCTGGCGCAAGCGGGAGCGGCGGGCAAGCTGCAGGGGATCGACTGGTACACGGGCTTCGACCGTCCCCACACGATGTTCGCGGGCATCATCGGCGGCGCGTTCCTGGCGATGGCGTCGCACGGCACCGACCAAATTATCGTGCAGCGCTTGCTGTCGAGCCGCTCGCTGAAGCAGGCGCAGTGGGCGATCATCGGCAGCGGATTCGCCGTGTTTGCGCAGATGGCGCTGTTCCTCATGATCGGACTCGGACTCTGGGTCGTGTACGGCGGACAGACGTTCGCGACGACCGATCAGATCTTCCCGACGTTCATCATCGAACGGATGCCGCATGGCCTGACGGGGCTCATTGTCGCGGCGATCATCGCGGCGACGATGAGCACGCATTCTGGCGCCATCAATGCCTTGGCGGCGTCGTCGACGTACGACATTTACCTTCCGTTCACTGGGCGGTCGGCCGAGGATCCGCGTACTCTGCGGGTGAGTAAGTTGTTCGCCTTGGCGTGGGGCATCGCTTTGACCGCGGGCGCCTTGCTATTTAAGGAGCAAGGCACGCCGGTCGTGGTGATCGCCCTGTCCATCGCATCCTTCACGCAGGGAGGCTTATTGGGTGGATTTTTTCTCGGCCTCTTCTGGCCTCGTGCCATTCAGCGCGATGCGATTTTGGGCATGAGTGTCGGTATCAGCTGCATGGCATTCATCGTCTTTGCGAAGCAACTCGTGGCGGCCTATCCGGCGCTGGAGCCGACACTGCATGGCGTGGCGTCTATTGCCTGGCCATGGTACGTGTTAATCGGTCTCTGCATCACATTCGTTACGGGCGCACTGTCTTCATTTACTCACGCGGCGCCGACGGCGCCGCGCACACTGCAGGGGAATCGTTCATGAGTGCCGGACCTCTTGACCCAACACCGCTCGTCGTCGGCGTTGATGGCGGCGGAAGCCGAACACGCGTTGTTCTGGCTGATGCGGCGGGCAACACGTTGGCGCGCGTGGAAGGCGCTGGCACGGCGTTGATGCCGGGTCATGAGGGCGTGGCCGCGGACATCATCAAGTCGTTGATCGCCGACGTGCTCGCGCTGGCCGATCGCACCGACGTTCGTCCCGCCGTGTGTGTGGTGGGTGTCGCCGGCGCTGGTCAGGAGCGGGCGGCGCAGGCGCTGTGGTCGGCGCTGGCCTCACGACGCGTGGCCGATGACGTGTCGGTGCAGGCGGATGCCACGATCGCCATGGACGACGCGTTTGGCGATTCGGCCGGTGTGCTCCTGATTGCCGGCACCGGCTCTGTCGCCTACTCGCGTGCGCCCGATGGACGGCTCGAGCGGTGTGGCGGGTGGGGGCCGAACATCGGCGATGAAGGGAGCGGTGCCTGGCTCGGTCGCCGGGCGCTCGGTGTCGTCACGGCCGCGCACGACGGACGTGAGCCCGATACGGCGCTGACCGGGGCGATCCTGACGGCGCTCGAACTGGAGTCGCTCGACGATCTGATTCCGTGGGCGGCCGCGGCGACGCCGGGGCACTATGCCACGCTCGCGCCGGTGGTGGCCAAGGTGGCCGCGACGGGCGATTTGCGGGCGAACGCCGTGATCAGCTTCTGTGTCGAGGAGCTGTCGCTGCACATTCGCACGCTGGCTCGCCGGTGCTTCATGGACGAGCGCGCGGCAATCCCCGTGGCGCTTGCGGGTGGATTGCTGTCGAAGGGCTCGTTGGTGCGGAAGCGTCTCGAACAGCGTCTTAAAAGTGCCGTGCCGGGTGCGACGGTCCGTGCGGAGGAGGTTGATGCAGCGCGCGGAGCGGTGCGTCGCGCGCGCCGGCTGTTGGGCGTCGAGGTGTAGTCCTGAGTTGGTCGCCACCACGCCCCGCCAGTGCAAAGAGGCGCCGCTCCCTGTGAGCGGCGCCTCTTTGTGTTTTTCGTAGTGCTGGCGAGGCTGGAGCGCGTCGCTAGGCCGCCACGGCGACGTCTTCCGCGGGGATGTTGAGCTCCCCTTCCCAACGCGCCATTACGGCGGTGGCGAGACAGTTTCCGAGCAGATTGACCGACGTGCGCGCCATGTCCATGATGGCGTCGACGCCGAGAATCAGGGCGATCCCTTCGAGTGGCAAATTGAACTGCGCCAGGGCTCCCGACAAAATGACCAGCGAGGCGCGGGGGACCGCCGCCACGCCCTTCGAGGTAAGCATCAGCGTGAGCATCATAAGCAGTTGCGTACCGATCGACATGTCGATGCCGGCCGCCTGCGCCACAAACACCGAGGCAATGGCGAGATAGAGCGTGCTGCCATCGAGATTGAACGAGTAGCCGGTGGGCAGCACGAAGGACACGATCCGACGCGGCACGCCGAACTTCTCCATCGCCTGCATTGCCTGCGGGAACGCGGCCTCGCTGGAAGCTGTGGAGAAGGCAATGAGCCACGGTTCCTTCACGGTTCGCCAGAAGCGCATGATCGGGATCCGCGCGATGAGCGCCACGGGCACGAGTACGATCAGGACAAAGACGATCAACGAGACGTACAGCGTCCCGACCAGTTTACCGAGGCTGAGCAGTACCCCGAGTCCGCTCTTGCCGACTGTGACACCGATGGCGGCCCCGATACCGATCGGCGCGTACGCCATGACGATACCAACAAATTTGAACATCACTTCGCTAATTGCCTGCAGGCCACCGAGCACGATCGACTTAGACGGGCCCTCCACGCGCGACAGGGCCACGGCGAAGATGATCGCGAAGAAGACGATCTGCAGCACTTCGTTTTGTGCGGCGGCCTCGAAGAAGCTCTGCGGTACCGTGTGCTCGAGGACGGAGGCGAAGGTGGGCGTCTTGGCAGCCAACGCCTGGAACTCTTCGGTGCTACCGGTGGCCGGCGCGATCGAGAGGCCGAGGCCCGGCTTCACGAGGTTGACGGCGATCAATCCAATCGCGAGGGCAGCGGTGGTCACTACTTCGAAGTAGATGATGGAGCGCAGCGCGAGCTTACCGACCTTCTTCATGTCGTCGCCGTGGCCGGCGATGCCCACGACCAGGGTGCTGAAGAGCAGCGGCACGATCAACGACTTGATCATGCGCAGGAAGATGTTCGCGAACGGCTTGAGGTTCGGCGCGAAATCTGGCGCGAGCCAGCCGATGAGGATGCCGATGACCATCGAAATGACGATCCACGATGAGAATCCGATCCCTAGGAATCCCTTACTCGGTGGCGCCGACGACGCGCTGGATGACTGGTGAGCCATGATACGGGTTTGAGGAAGACGTGAAACGACTGGTGACTTATTCGGGAGCGACCGGTGCGTTTCCGCGACGCAGCACCGAGTTTTTGTACCCATACGCGAAATAGACTGCGAGGCCGATCGCCATCCATACGGCGAAGGCTTTCCAAGCGCTCGATGGAAGCCCCCGCATGATAAACACGCAGGCGGCCGCGCCGCCGATCGTCACGAGCCACACAAAGGGTACGCGAAACGGACGATGACGATCGGGCTCGCGTATACGGAGCACCAACACGCCAATGCACACCACGGAGAACGCGGCCAGCGTGCCGATGTTGGTCAGGTCGTAGGTGGCGGCATCGTCCGCGAGCAGCGAGCCGAGCGCCACGGCGACACCGGTGATGATCGTCGTGACGTGGGGCGTGCGCGTTTTCGGATGCAGCTTGGCCGCGAACTTGGGCAGCAGGCCGTCGCGCGCCATGGCGTAGAAGATGCGCGGCTGCCCGTACTGGAACACCAGCAACACCGCCGACATCGAGACCACGGCACCGGCCGCGACGATCCAGCTGGCGGTGGAGAGCCCGGCGATCGAGAGCGCCCTGGCCAACGGGTCGCTGCTGCGCAGCTGTTCATACGGTACCAGCCCCGTTGCCACGAACCCGACGATCACATAGATCAGCGTGCAGACGGCCAATCCGCCGAGAATGCCGATGGGCAGATTGCGCTGCGGATTCTTGGTTTCTTCGGCGGCCGTGGAAATCGCATCGAAGCCGATGTAGGCGAAGAAGACAATGGCGGCGCCTTGATGAATGCCGCGGAACCCGTTCGGGGCGAACGGCTTGTAGTTCGCGGGATCGATGTGCATCCCACCAACGATCACGAACAGCGCCAGCACGAGTAGCTTGATCACCACCATGACGTTGTTCGCGCGAGTGCTCTCCTTCACACCCTTGAGCAGCAACAGGGTGATCACGACCACGATGCCGAAGGCCGGCAGGTTCACCAGTACGGGGATCCCGGCGACGTGCGGGGCCGACTCCATCAACCCACGAATAGCGGGGTCCGCGCTGGCCTTCACGTTCCAGTAGCCGTGCGTGAGCCATCCCGGCAGATCGACCCCGAATCCCGACAGGAGCGACGTGAAGTACCCGGACCATCCGATGGCGACGGCGACATTCCCGACGGCGTATTCGAGGATGAGTGCCCAGCCGACGATCCACGCCACAATTTCCCCGAGGGTGGCGTACGAGTACGCGTACGCGCTGCCCGCCTGCGGAATCATGGCCGCCAATTCGGCGTAGCAGAGCGCGGCGAGACCACACACGGCGCCGAGCAGTACGAACGAGAGGACGAGCGCGGGTCCCGCGCCGTAGCGGATGACCGTGCCGTCGGCGAGCGTTTCGCCAGCGGCAGCCGTTCCGAGCGACGAGAAGATACCAGCACCGATGACGGCACCGATGGCCAGCATGATAAGGTCGCCAGCGCCGAGCGTCCGGCGCATTCCCGTGCCGCTTTCATCAGCGGCAGCGATCGGCTTACGATCAAACAGCCCCATGGGCCCTCGGATCGGGGGGGAGGAGCGCGCCAGGTGGGGAGAGCGGAGGCGGGCGCGCGACTACATCGTGCGCGCAAGCTACTGTCGGGTCACGCGTAGGGCGAGCCTACAGCGAGTACGTGATTTCGGCTTTGCCGCGGACCGGGACACCCTGCGCGTTGACCGCGGGGCGAAAGCGGATGGCGACGAGCGCCTCGCGCAGCTTTCGGTTGTACGCGCCGTCTCGGGTGGGCGTGAACTGCAAGTCCATCACCTTGCCCGTGGAGTCGACGTCGAAGACGACCACGACGGTACCCTTGGCTTTATTGGGAACAGGCAGCGGTGGCAGGAAGAGCTCGGTAGGAGCGGGCGGATACACGGTGCCGGGCCCGCCACCGGTGCCCGGGCCCACACTGGTGCCCTTGCCGGTGCCTACGCCGGATCCAACCCCGCCACCGCTGCCTGGACCCGCCCCAGCGCTCCCGTCTGTGCCAGCGCCGCCGCCGGTGCCCGTTACCGGCGACTTGGCGTCAGTGGCGGCGGCGGTCGACGGCGGCGTGGGGGCGGCCGGCTGCGGCGGCGGGTTGACCACCGGCTTCGTGGGCGGCGGTGGCGGCACAATGGGCTTGAGGGTGGGAGGCTTAACCAGCGCGGGCGGCGGCGTGGGCGCAGGCGCGATGCGTACGAACTGGAGTCGTTCGTACTTGGCGATGCCGCCGGTACCGCGGTTTCCGCCACCACCACCCCCCGCCGGGCCTAACCCGCCCGCCCCAAGGACTTCGCGAATCAGCTCCGGCGACGTGAACGGCACGATGAGCAGGATGATGATCAGCAGGTGAATCCCGATGCTGATGAGCAGACTGCGGACGCGACGCTGGTTGCCCACCGGCACGCCAATAGGCGGGCGGTACCGCGGGCGTTCTGGCGGCGGGACGTCGGCAGTATCAGGAAGCGACGGAGGCGTTGGCGTCATGGAGAATCGAAGGGAGAGCTCTATACAACGTAGTACGGCGGACGATCCCTATGGGTTCGCCCGCCGTATTCACGACGTGGATCTTGTGGGTGGGCGCGTTCCCGAGACCGGGCCCGCGCGACACCTCACTTCGGCGGAACGCCGATGACCTTTACCCCGGCGCCGCGCGCCTGGTCCATCGCCCAGATCACCGCGGAGTACTTCACCGTGGTGTCACCCTTCACGAAGATGATCTTCTCGGGACGGGGCGCGTACATCGCAGTCAACCGCTCGAGGAGCTTGGCCTTTTCGATCGGCTCCTTATTGACCGCGTACTTGTCGTCTGGGAGGACTTCGAGCACGATCTGGTCGGGGTTGACCTGCGCCGACGGCGGCTGCGGCGTCGGATCAGGCAGCTGCGTGTCGATGGCCTTCCGACTCATCGGGATGATCATCATGAAGATGATCAGCAACACGAGCAACACGTCGATCATCGGCGTGACGTTCATGTCGTTGTTCAGATTCGAGCCACCGCTTGGTGCTGACATGCTCATGGTTAGTTGCTCCCCGGCATGATTCGATCGCTCGTCACGAGCGATTCGGTGTTCGGTGTCTGATCCGTGATGAGCGCGGCGACGCGCACACCAGACCGCGAGATGCGATCAAGGGCATCGACGACCTTCACGTACTCGAGGTCCTTATGGGCCTTGACGTACATGATGTAGTCCTCGCGCTCCTTCAGATAGATCTCGCCGACGAGGGCTTCGAGGTCCTCGTTGCGGATCCGACTTTTGTTAAGGTAGTACCGACCCTGATCGTCGATGCCGAGCACCTGATCGCCTTCTTCTTCCGGGTGGGGCTTCAGGTTCTGCCCTTCCGGCGGGACCGCAGTGAAGCCCGCGTTGATCTGCGGAATCGTGATCATGAAGATGATGAGCAGTACAAGCATCACGTCGATCATGGGGGTCACGTTGGGTTCGGCCTTTACGCCGCCCCCAGTGCTGACACTCATTCCCATCGCGCGACTCCTGGCGTT
>NSHR01000055.1 GCA_002737115.1 Gemmatimonadota bacterium
GATCGCTGACGAATAGACGACCGCCCGTGCACCGGCGACGAGCGCGGCATCGTGGGCGGCCACCGTGATGCCGTAGCGCGCGAGATCGGGGGCGCCGGCGGGATTCGCGTCGGTGCCCTGGATGCGAACGCCGCGACGGGCCAGCAGTTCAGCGAGCGCACTCATCCCGGCGCCGGCGATCCCGATAAAGTGCACGGGGCGCGGATCCGTGCGATCAAGCAGGAGGGCAGCCGTGAGCGACGGCGCGCGGGCGCCTGACTCGGCGACAGGGCGGGGATTCGGCGAAGACATGGCTACAATATGGGGACCGGCTCAGCCGATCCCCACCGCGTCGAGGCCCAGAGTTACGATGACCGACTTCGCGATCTCCGCCGCGGCTCCGGGACGGGCTCGCCCAAGCGCCGCGTGGTGCATGTTGGTGAGCGCGGTCCGATCGTCCTGAAGGGCCCGCACGGCGGCATCGAGCGTGGCCACCGTGAAGCTATGCTGCGGCAGGTAGCGCGCGGCGCCCGAGGCCTGCGTGGCCTGCGCGTTGTGCGTCTGGTGATCCTGCGCCGCGCTGGGCAACGGCACCAGCAGCGCCGGGATGCCCCACGCACACAACTCGGCGATCGTCATCGCGCCTGCGCGCGTGACCGCGAGATCGGCGGCGGCGTAGGCGTCGGCAATCGGCGCGAGATAGGGGCGCACGCGCACCATACCCGATTCACGATCGAGATAGGCCGCTGCCTGTTGCTTGCCGGTGGCCCAGATCACAGCGACGCCTTCGGGCAGTCCGTGCGCCGTCCAAGCGGCCACGACGTCGTTCAACGCGCGCGCGCCCTGACTGCCCCCCACCACGAGCACCACGAAGGCATCCTCGGGGAGTCCCCACGCACGGCGCGCGTCGGCCCGCGACGCTGGCGTGGCCGGCGGCGGCTCGATGGGGCAGCCCAAGGGCAGCACCTGCGTATTGGCGCCGACCGTGAGCCGACTGGCGGCTTCCGGGAAACCGAGGAAGAGCGTTTTCGCGCCCTTGGCGAACGCGCGCGTAGTCAGCCCAGGATGCGAATCTGGTTCATGCAGCATCGTGGGCACCCCGTGCGCACGCCCCCAGGCCAGCGCGACGCCCGCCGCGTAGCCACCGGTGCCGATGACCGCGCGCGGCGCATGCGGCGCCGCGAGCGCCGAGATCTCTCGCCACGCACCAACGGCACCGACCATGGTGCGCCAATTCTTCCATGGCGCCTGGCGGTACAGCGGATGCAGATCGAGTAGGGTGAACGCGAACTCGGTGGTCGGCAACACCTCACGCTCGATGCCGCGACGCGCCCCGATGAAGTGTGGCTCGATGTGCGGCGCCTGCTTCACCAAGGCGCGCGCGATGGCCAGCCCGGGATACAAGTGTCCCCCCGTGCCACCGCCGGCAAAAAACACGCGCGTGACGCGCGACGGCGTCGTGCGAGACGTCGTCATGCCATCGAGACCAGCGGATCGGTCGCGCTGGCGCCGTACACGCGCTCACGGTCGCTGCCAATGTTTACGAGAATACCCGTCATGGCCAGCGTGAGCACAAGATTGGACCGCCCGTACGACACAAACGGCAGCGTGAGGCCGGTGTTCGGCAGCAGGCCGATCACCACCCCAAGGTGAATGAACGCGGTGAACACGGTGACAAACGCGATCCCGATGGCGAGCAGCGAGGTGAACGGACTTCGCGCGCGCCTAGCGATACGGAAGCCGAGCCAGCCGTACAACGCGAAGGCCAGCGTGAGTCCGCCAAGTCCGAGGAAGCCGAACTCCTCGCCGACGATTGAGCCGATGAAGTCGTTGTAGGCGAGCGGCAGCCACCCGCGCTGCTGATTGCCCTGACTGAAGCCCACGCCGACAATGCCTCCCGACCCGACGGCGACGAACGACTGATACTGCTGATCGGCCGTGGCTGACCGTGTGGTCGACTCCTGCTCTTTGGAGAGAAAGCTTTCTACGCGCTTGCGAACGTAGGAACTTTGCGAGGCCTGAAAGCCGATCAAGAGCAAGCCGACGGCGCCGAAGAGAAGAAAGTGCGATACGCGCGCGCCGCCCACAAACAGCAGCACGGCCATGATGAGACAGAACATCATCGCTACGGAAATATCGGGCTCGAGAATCGCGAGCACGCTAAGCACCCCGATCACAATGGCGAACGGCATGAGTCCCTTGCCCAACTGCTTCACGGCCGCGCCCTTCTTTACCAGCAACATCGGCGTCCACACCAGCACCGCGAATTTGGCCAGCTCCGACGGTTGAATCGAGCCGTTAAAGAGATAGCGCCGCGATCCGTACACCTTCCTGGAGATCGTTTCCATGCCGGGCAGGATCACGATCAGCATGAGCAGTACACTGAGTCCCATGATCGGCCACGCCAATTTGCGCCAGACCTCGGCGTCGATCTTCGCGCAGATCGCAAAGATCACGACGCCCACGATCACGCCGGTGAATTGCCGCAGCACGAAGAAATGACCGGGGCTGTTCGCCGAAATCGCCTGCAGGGCACTGGCGCTGTACAGCACGGCCAGGCCGAACGTAACCAGCACCGCCGTCACGAGCAGCAGGGCCCGTGCCTCGAGTGACATGCGCCAGCGTTCCCGCGTGCCGGTCATGGCGCCGCTCATCGCGTCGCTCATGCGATCACGCTCGCGAGTCGTGCGAACTCACGACCGCGCTCTTCGTAATTGTTGAACATGTCGTAGCTAGAGCAGGCCGGCGACAACAGGACAACATCCCCAGCCACGGCAAGCGCGCGCGCGCGCGTCATCACCTGTTCGAAGCTGTCGGACGCACAGTGTTCCACCGACACACGTCCGTGCAACGGGGCTTCCAGATCGCCCGTGATCAGCGCCCCCGCCTCCCCATACGCGAGCACGGCCTTCGCGGTGCGCAGCAGTTCGGGCACCAGCGCCGTGTACGATTCGCCCTTGTGACGTCCGCCGAGCAACACGATGGTGGGACGCGACATGCTGGCCAACGCGACGGTGGTGGAGTCGATGTTGGTGGCCTTCGAGTCGTTGAGCCAGAGAATTTCATAGCGGTCGACCACTGGCTCGAGCCGATGCGGCAGCGCGCCAAAGGTGCCGATCGCCTTGGCCAGCAGGGCACGCGCCGAGGGTATGCGATGCAGCGGATCGGCCGCCATGACGGCCAGTAACGCGGCCAGCGCGTTGGCGACATTGTGATCGCCGGCGAGGGCGAACGTGTCGCGCGCCACCAGCGGCTCGCCGAACACATGCAGCATGCCGGAGCCGCGGTGGTAATAGCCGTCCACGTCGGTGCGGTGCACGGAGAAGCGATGCCATTGCCCGGGAATGCCGGCCACCAAAGCATCGACATCGGCGCTGTCGGCCGTGGTCACCCACCGTGATGACACCTCGGCATTGGCGAAGAGTCGTTTCTTGTCGGCGTAGTAGTCGGCCACACTGCCGTAGCGATCAAGATGATCCGGGCTGAGCGTGGTGATGACCCCGACATCCGGCATGATGCCGGGCGTGTCGTGCAACTGGAAGGACGACAGCTCCAGCGCGGCCCAGGTCGGCGGCGTCTTCATGAGCGCCAGCTCGGACACCGGCGTCCCGATATTGCCGACATCCGCCGCCTCATGCCCCAACGCGCGCAGAAGATGGCCGATCAGCGCGGTCGTGGTCGTCTTGCCGTTGGTGCCGGTCACGGCGATGTAGCGAAGCGCCGGAAGCAAGCGCAACCCCACCTCGACTTCGCTCACCACGGGCACGCCGGCACTGAGCGCCGCACGAATGGGCGGCGCCGTGGGCGGAATACCAGGGCTGACCACGAGCACCGAGCAATGCGCGATCCGCTGCACGTTGTGTATTTCCAACTCGACGCTCGCCCCATCTCGCTCGAGCATCGCGCCGGCGCTGCGTACGGCCTCGGCCTTCGACGTATCGGACGCGTAGACGGAGAGCCCCGCTGCGCGCAATAATCGCACGGCCGCGATCCCGCTGCGGGCCAGCCCGATCACGGCGAACTCTCCCTGACGTTCGGCGAGACGTCGCGCGACGAGCGCGGCGACATCCTGCGATGTCCGTGCGTCACCCATGGTTTCGCTCCGTCACCGCAATTTGAGCGTACTGAGCGCGAGAATCGCGCACAAGATCCCGATGATCCAGAAGCGGACGACGACCTGCGTCTCCGGCCAGCCGGACAATTCGAAATGGTGATGCAGCGGTGCGCGCTTGAAGACGCGATGGCGTTGCGCGTACTCCAACCCGAATCGCTTTTTCCGGTACTTGAACACGGTACGCTGCAGGATGACCGATACGGTTTCGGCCACGAAGACCGCGCCGACGATCAGCAGCAGGAACTCACTCTTGAGCAGAATGGCGATCGACCCAAGCGCCCCACCAAGTGCCAGCGCGCCGGTATCCCCCATGAACACCTGCGCCGGGTGCGCGTTGTACCACAAAAAGCCGATACAGGCGCCGACTACCGCCGCGCAGAACACCGTTAGCTCACCGGCGCCGCTCATGTAGAAGATCTGTAGATACGCGCTCGTATCGACGCGGCCAACCACGTACGCGAACAGGCCGAGCGTGAGCACCGCAATCGCCATGAGTCCCGCCGCGAGACCGTCGAGGCCATCGGTGAGATTCACGGCGTTGCTGAATCCCGTGAGAATGAAGGTGACCCACGGGATGTACATCCAGGCCGCCCACGCGAACGCCGGTACGACCAGGATGTATTTGAAGAAAGGCAGTGTGGTACTGGCGCCGGGCAGCGTGGACACCGGAAACAACAGCAGGATCACACCCAGACCGAGTCCGCAGGTGATTTGGCCGGCGAGCTTGTAGCGCTCCACGAGCCCCTCATTCTTCTTCCCTTCCCGCTTCTGCTTGAGCTTGAGATAGTCATCGAGAAAACCGATCATGCCCATCCACGCCGTGACGGCCACCGCCAGCAGCACGTACCGATTACTCAGGCGAGCCCACAGCAACACCGGCACGAACGTGGCCGCCAGGATAATCAGGCCGCCCATGGTCGGCGTCGTCCCCTTCCCGGCATGCGTGTCTGGCGTGCCTTCGCGGACCACTTGATGTACCGCCATGGCCCGGAGTCGACGGATGATGACGGGGCCAAAGACAAACGTGAGCAGCAGCGCCGAGACGAAGGCGGCAGCCGACCGGAACGTGATGTAATTCAGCAGGTTGAACAGGCGGACGTCGCGTGCCAACGGCTGGAGCAGATAGTAGAGCACTAGGCAGTCGCCCAAGACGTGAGCGTGGGAACAAGCCGTTCAAGACGCATCCCGCGGGAGGCCTTGAGCAGCACGATGGCGTTACGTTCGAGCCGCGGAGCGAGCAGCGGCCACAGCGCGTCGAAATCCGGCGTCGCGACGACGCGCGGATCGGACGGGGCAACCTCGTGCAGGGCCGCCGCAAAGTCACCAACCCCGACAACGAGATCGGCCCCCGAGACGAGCGCCGCGCGCGCCACCTCCCGGTGCTGCAACGCCGACTGTGCGCCGAGTTCACGCATGGTACCGAGAATCGCGACGCGCTGTTGTCCTGAACCGACCCGACCGAGCAGGTCGAGCGCGGCACGCATCGATGCCGGATTGGCGTTGTAGGCGTCATTGATCAGGACCAGTTCGCCAATCTGCTCCCACGCACCGCGCATACTGGGGACCGGCATTTCGGCCATCCCCGCGGCGGCATCGGTTAACGGGACGCCGCACGCGCCGGCCGCGGCGATGGCCAGCATCGCGTTTGCGGCCTGATGCGCACCACGCAGCGGCAAGGTGAAATGCACGCCGTCCACGTCGAGCCACGGGCGCCCTTCGGCATCGAGCCCCCACGCCGAGGGCGCGATCAACGCGTGCTCGAGGCCCGCCGACAACACGGCCGTCGCACGCGCCGTGGCGATCTCGAGGACTTCGGGATGCGCCGACGGCACGATGGCGAGCGTCACGCGATGAAAGATCTCGCTTTCTTCGCGCAGCACACCGGCCAGATCGCCGAGCCCTTCCAGATGTTCTTCCCCGATCGAAGTAAGGACCGCGATGTCAGGCTCGGTGATGGCCCGCAGCGCGGCGACTTCACCGGGCGTGTTGGTACCCACTTCGACGATCGCCACCTCCGCCTCGGAGGGAATCGACAACAGCGTGAGCGGCACGCCGATAAGGTTGTTCAAATTGCCCTTGGTGGCATGCACCACGAGCGTGCGACCAAAGGCGGCCTTGAGCAGTTCCTTGGTGCTGGTCTTGCCGTTCGAGCCGGCCACCGCGATCACAGTGCGCCCCCAGACGCGCCGCCAGGCGGTGGCGAGCTGGCCAAGCGCGACCAACGTATCGGGCACGACGTAGGTGGGCACCCCGAGTCCGGCCGCCTTGGTGGCATCGCTGACGACGAACGCGGCGGCACCGGCATCACGCGCGGCAGCGAGAAAATCGTGCGCGTCGAAATGCTCACCGATGAGCGCGACGAACACATCGCCTCGTGCCATGGCTCGCGTATCGGTGGACACGCCAGCCAATGGACGGGGGATCCGCGGTCCCGTTCGGAGCGCATCAGCAACGCGCTCGAAGGTCCAATACGGATGGGCATGGTCGGGCGCGATGGCGGGAATCGCGCTGAATGCGGTGCCGGCGGTGGAGAAAGCGGTCACGCAGTGTGGGGCGGACGGTTGGGAAGGACAGGCGCCATCTCGGCCATGAGGTCGTTCACGATCTCCCGTTCATCGAAGGGATACGACGTGGTACCACGAATCTGATAGGTCTCATGTCCCTTGCCGGCCAGTACCACGACATCGTGCGGGGTGGCGATCTGCAAGGCATAGGCAATGGCGTCGCGGCGATCAACGATCCGGACGTGATCCTGCCGCGCCATGCCCGATTCGATGTCATCGAGAATGCGATCGGGATCTTCGGTGCGCGGATTGTCGCTGGTGACGATGACCACGTCGGCCAGCGCCTCGGCAATACGCCCCATCTCTGGCCGCTTGCCGCGATCGCGATCGCCGCCGCAGCCGAAGAGCACGATCAACCGGCTGGCCGACCCGTCGCTCTGCTGTGTGAAGGGCCGCACGGCGCGCAGCGCGCGATCAAGCGCATCGGGCGTATGCGCGTAATCACGCAGCACGGTGGGCGCCGTGCGCAGGCGTTCGAGACGACCCGGCACCTGCGGCGCGACGGACAAGCGCTGTGCGATATCGGCGATCGGCATGCGCACGGCCAGCGCCACGGCGGCAGCCCCGAGGGCATTGGCGATATTGAAGTCGCCGATCAGCGGCAGCGCCACCGACTGTGCCCCGTGGGGCGACACCAGCAGGAACCGGCTGCCGTCACTGGTGAACGTGACGTCGCGCGCCGAGATGTCGGCGCCGGATTCGGTGCCGAAGGTCCACGACGTGGGCGCGTTGGCAACCCCGCGCCAGGCTGGATCATCGGCATTAAACAGCGCCACGCCATCACGCGCCAACAGGCCGACGAGCCGCAACTTCGCCGCACGATACTGCTCCATCGTGCCGTGATAGTCGAGGTGATCGCGCGTGAGATTGGTGAACACCGCCGCCGCGAACGTGATCCCGTCGACCCGCCGCTGATCGAGCGAGTGCGAGGAGACTTCCATGGTGACCGTGCGCACGCCGCGGTCCACGAGCTCGCGCAGCAGTTTCTGCAGCTCGACGGGGCCCGGCGTGGTGAGTCCACTCCCGCCGGGCATCGCGACGCCGTCACTGCCCACGAGCACGCCGAGGGTGCCGATCGAGGCGGCCGGATGCTCGGGGGAATCGAGGAGATGCCGCAGCAGTCCAACCGTGGTGGTCTTGCCGTTGGTACCGGTCACCCCCACCAGCGTGAGTTCGCGCGCCGGCCACCCATGAAAGGCGGCGGCCGCCACCGCAGCGGCACGGCGTCCGTCACGTACCACGATGGCCGGAAGGCCGGCGGCCACCGCCGCCGCCGCGTCTTCCACCAGCGCGAGCGCCGCCCCACTGACCTTGGCGGCGGGCAGCCAAGCGTGACCGTCCTGCGCAGCCCCCTTTACCGCCAGAAACGCCGAGCCCGGTGTCACACGCCGACTGTCGTCGATGACGTCCGTGACGGCGGGCGGCAGATCAGGGGCAGACGACACCAGCAGGCCGGCATCACGCAACGCGTCGAGCAGGACGCGCACGTCCACGACGCGAGCGGCGCTGGTCACTTGGCCGACTCCATGCGCGGCATCTCGAGTTGCACGGTGCTGCCCACGCGCAGCAGGGTGCCGGCGGCGGGACGGGTTCGCACGTCGGAGCCGCGCGCGATACTCACCTGAAATCCGGCGGCGTACAGCGTGCGGGTCGCCTGTCGCACATCGAGGCCGAAGACCGATGGCACCGGCCGCAGGTCGCGCGTCGCACGCGCGTTCGTCGCGGCGGCCTTCGGCGGCGCGAACGGCAACGCAACGACCACGCGGGCCGCCGTGGGCGTCGGCTCTGCCGTCGGCGGCGCCGGTGCCAACAACGAATCGCGTCGCAACGAATCGCGCGTCGCGATCGCCAGCGCCTGTTCCGACTTGGGCTTGGCGACCGGCACCGGCATCGTCTTGGCGACTTCGGCCAGCGCGTTGCGATCGAGTGCCGAGTTCCGGGTGGCGAGTGCCGCCTGCAGAATGCCGTTCACGAGGCTTCCCGACACGATCCCGCCGTAGTACGTCCCCTTCGGATCGATGATGCGTGCCACGAGCACGTATTGCGGCGCCTGGGCCGGAAACATGCCGGCAAAGGTCGCATTGTACTTGCCCTCGAGATACCGGCCGTTCTCGCTGCGCCGCGCCGTACCGGACTTGCCCGCCACATCGTAAGTGGCCAGTTCGGCGGCGGTCCCGGTGCCGCTGTCGACCACCGACGCCAACATCCTGCGCATCTCGCTCGCCGTCTTGGCGGTGAGCACGCGCCGCACGACGCGCCGCTCATGCCGATAGATGGTGGCGCCCTGCGCGTCGCGCACCTCCTTCACCAAGGCCGGCTGCAACAGCTCGCCGCCATTGGCGATGGCGGCGTAGGCGAGCGCGATCTGCAGCGGCGTGGCCAGCACTTCGTACCCGATCGCCACCGCCGTTTGCGTACTGGCACTCCAGCGCGCCGGCAGCGGCAGCGCTCCCTTGGACTCGGCGGGATACGGCACGCCAGTGAGCGAGCCGAAGCCGAAGTCGCGCATGGCTTCGAACTCTTCGCGCGGTGTCAGGCGTAGCGCCAGCTTGGCGGTGCCAATGTTGCTGGAAAAACGAATCACATCGCGCACCGGCATCTGCGCGGCCTTGTGTTCGTCGGTGAGCGGCCGCTTTCGGCCGGGCAGCATGGCGCTTCCGTTCTCGGTGTTGATGATCTCGTTCGGCGTGGCCTTGCCCAAGTCGAACAGGCGCGACACCAGAAACGGCTTCATGACGGACCCCGGCTCGTAGGCGAGGGCCATCGGCGTACTGGTGCCCGCCGACTTTCCATCACGCACGCCGGCCAGCGCCAACACCGAGCCGTCGCGCGGATCGAGGATCACCACATCGCCACCGGTACCACCGGTGCGGACCAACGCCATCTTCAATTCGTTTTCGGCGATCTCCTGCAACGCCTGATTCACCGTGAGCGACACCGTGTGACCGGGTAGCGCATCAACGCTGGACAGCTCTGGCGACTCGATATTCCCGGCCTTCGGATCCTTCACCAGCGCTCGGCTTCCGGCCTGCCCGCGCAACAGCGGATCGAGTTCCAGCTCGATGCCGCCGACCGGTAAATCATCGGCGTCGACCGCGCCCAGCACGCCGCGCAAGTTGTCGCTGGCGGAATTGATTCGACGGCGGACTCGCTCCACGTGCACACCGGGCAATCCAGCGAAGCGCTCGATATCCGACGGCAGATAGAGCGTGGGGAGTGAGACCCACGTCTGATTCGTATCGAGCGCTTTGCGAATCTGGGCCTCGGGGACCGACAACGCCTGCAGTCCACGGCGCAGAGCCGCGCGCGTTTTCACGAGTGGGTCACCACGCTTGGCGTTCTTGCGGCGCACGTCGCGAATCTCTCGCGGGGCGATGCTCAGCTTCACCTGCTCGCGCGATTCGACGAGCACCGTGCCCGTGGCGTCCGTGATCGCGCCACGCAGCGGCTTCACCGTTTGCTGATCGACGTGTTGCCGGTCGGCCACGCGCAGCCAGGTGTCGTGCTCCACAATCTGCAGCTGGACGGCCCGCGCGAGGATCGCGACGGCGAAGAGCACCAGACCAGCGTGCACGAGCATCGCGCGCACACGGCTGACCGTGGTCGGCGCGCCGGGGTCGCCGGGGGTGAGCCCCGACGCCGTGGCCGCCTCGCGACGCATCGGTCCGGACATCATGTGCGCGTCACGAGCGCGAGGCCGAATCGCTGGCGGTGGTATCAGGACGCCCCGGTTCGGCCAACATCGAATCGGACAGCATGCGCGTCTGCGCATCGGTGGCCACATGCAATCCGAGCCGGCGTTCCGCCTCCGCGATGACGCGACTGCGGGCCATGGCGCTCCGGATATCGCGGTCGAGGGTGGTCTTCTCCGCCATCAGCGCCCGCTGCCGATCGGAGAGCCGCCGCAGATCGCGCGCGGTCTCCGCGCCCACACCGCGCCGCCATACGACGAGCGACGCCACCACCAAAAAAACGCCCAACCCGATCGCGAACCACGCGCGGCCCTTGAGCGGACCGCGCCCCGCACGTCGGGTCGCGCGCGTCGTGGATTTGGTGGCCATCAGCGGGTGAGCTTCCAGGCGCGGAGGCGGGCGCTGCGGGCGCGCGGATTACCGTCCACTTCTTCCTCGGTGGCATTGATCGGACGGCGCGTGAGCGTCTCCCCAAGCGGCACGCCACGGCAGATGCAGATCATCTGACGCGGCGGGCAGATACAGGCCGTGCTCCAGTCGCGGAATGCATTCTTGACGAGGCGATCTTCGCCGGAGTGATAACTGATGATCGTCAGCACACCACCGGGAGTCAGCCGATCGCGTAACAGCGGTAGCGCATGCTCGAGACCCGAGAGTTCGTCGTTCACGGCAATACGGATGGCCTGAAAGATGCGCGCAAAGTCGGGCGCTCCGCTGCGCGGTCCGAGCACGGCGCGGATGGCATCGACGAGATCATCGGCGGTCGCGAACGGGCGGCGCTCTCGGCGCCGCACAATCTCGCGGGCCATGCGCGC
The DNA here is from genome assembly GCA_002737115.1 of Gemmatimonadota bacterium. GTDB lineage: Bacteria > Gemmatimonadota > Gemmatimonadetes > Gemmatimonadales > Gemmatimonadaceae > Gemmatimonas. The sequence goes on from NSHR01000055.1 coordinate 11,165, forward strand.
GGCGCGCGGTTCGTCGGCGTAGGCGCGGAGCAGCGCGGACAAATCGACTTCGTCGATCGTGTTCAGCAGCTCACCCGCATCCGTCTCGGCGTCGGTGCCCATGCGCATATCGAGTGGCGCCCCTTCGCGAAACGTGAACCCACGGGTGAGATCATCGAACTGATGCGAGGAGACGCCGAGATCGAGCAGAATGCCGTCGAAGTGCTCGTCCGCCGGGAGCCCGCCGGTGTCGAGCGCGGCATAGTTGGTCAGCAAGGCTCGGAACTGACCGGCGCGTTCAAAATCGGCCAATCGCTCGCGCGCGGCCGCGAGCGCCCGCGGATCGCGATCGACGCCGGTGACACGCATACCGCGTTCGAGGAGGGCAGCGGTGTGCCCACCACCGCCCAGTGTGCAGTCGAGGACGGTCGAGGCGCCGACCAGCAGCGCTTCGATCTCGGCCAGCAGCACCGGGACATGGTAGGCGCCAACGCGCCCGGATGGGAGAGTACGGACCGGGCTCACGCGCGTATTAGAGACTCGTTAGGGCGCGTCATAGTACTGGGGTGCTGAGTGCACCGTCAAGCGATGGTGACGCGTTCAGAAATGTGCATTACCCGTAGGCGCGCACGGATGTGATATCTTGCGTTGTCATCCGCTGCCGAGCGAGGAGAAAACGAACGGGCCCACCGTCGGAGCGACGGCGGGCCCGAGGGTCCTGCAGGAGCGGTGTTACTTACAGAACGCCTTGACCATCTGGTCGGCGTTCGGATCGAGCTGCATGACGAAGCCCATGTACTGGCGCATCGCGTCCGGGGCAAACGTACCGCCCTTGGGCAGATTGATCTGCGCATCGACGAACAGGTTCTTCGCTTCCTTGGCGAGTGGGCAGCTCTTCTGCTCGCTCGCCGCCGTCAACTTGAGCTGACCGTACACCACACCAGCCGCACCGAGCAGGAACTGCGCCTGCGCCTTCGTGGGTCCCTTGGACACAGAATCGGCATACGTGAGCGTCGAGATCATCGCGTCGAAGTCCGCCGGCAACTTGCTGGCCTGCGCCTTCTTGAACTGATCGTTGCCGGTCTGCACGAGCATCTGCCGCACCAGCGTGCTGGTGTCACCCGCCGCAATCACCGCGCGAGCGGCCGGCACCACTTCGTCCGTGCGATTCAGATCCTTGAGCAGCGTGAGTCGCAGGAACGCCCCGTTTTCGACAGGGACCTTGGCGGTCGTGGCCTTATCGAGGGCTTCGAGCGCCTGCTGGTTCTGACCGGCCTTCTGCAACGCCACGATTTGCGTGAACGTGAGCCCCGGCTCTCCCGGGAACTTGGCCAAACCCAGTGCCGCCATCTCGGCCGCCTTCTGGAACTGGCTGTCAGCCGCCATGGCCGCTACCGAGAGCGAGAAGTACGCGGTGTCGGCAAACGACGTGTCGAGCTTCACCAGTTCGTCGCCCTGCGTAAACGCTTCCTTGTAGTCCTTCGTGGCGAGGAGGATGCGCCAGCGGAGACGCAGCAGGTCCGGGTCGCCTGGGTTGAGCATGACGGCCGTGTCGATCACCGGTTTGGCAAGACGCGGATTAGCGACGCTGGCCAGCTCTTCGACGACGTCCTTCTGGAGGCGCGGGTTCTTCGGGTCGGTGGCGAGGAGACGCGTGAGCGCCACCACGGCCGAGTCCTGCTGACCGAGCGCGCGATACGACGACGCGAGGATGGCGAGGCCGGGCCGGCTCTTGGGATCGATGGCCACGATTTCACGGGCAATCGCGAGCTGTTCCGCGGCCGGCGCTTTCTGCGTGATCATCACGTTCGCCATGCAGATACGCGCGAGTGTGGCACGCGGGTACAACACGATGCCTTCCTTGGCCGCCGCGATCGCGGCGTCATACTTCTGCTCGCGCGCCGAATTGATGCACTTCTTTTCGGCGTCGATCTGCTTGCGGGCTTCCTTCAGTTCCTTCGAAATCGCGCCAGCGGCGTCGCCAACCGACTTGACCTCGTACGAGCCGATCGGCTGCACGAGCACATTGTCGCGGGCGAGCACGAGATTGGCATCGACCTTCACGCCGGTCGCGGTCTTGCTCACCGTGCCCGTGACGTATTCATCGGCCCGAAGCAGCGTCGCGAGCGCGCGCTGATCATGCGCCTCGAGGGCGTCGGTGATCGGGAAGCCGGAGGCTTCGAGCGTGGCATTGATGTCCGTCTTGGGCAGGACATACACCTGCTTGAACGGGAACTCGCTGTTCATGCGCGAGCGCACCGCATCGGCGGCCTGCACTCCCAAGCCCTTCTCACCAGCCTTGAACACCGCCACGAGCACGCGCGTGGCGTTCGGGTCGGGGACCCGATTGTACTGAGCGGACGCAATCGACGGCACCGCGAGGGTACCAACGACGGCGAGACCGATTCGGGCGAGCGCCTGGAAATGCCGTGACATCAATGTCGTAACCTCCGCACCGTGAGCCGTGGATCCGGCGTAACGCCGGAATACCTGTAACCCGAGTGGCCGTGCGTGAGCCAAGCGGACCTGGGGGAACCTTCAGAACTTGGAGTGCCGCGTTAAACAGTGCAAGCACTCGGCCGTGGCCGACGCCTGTTTGATACCGCACCGCACGTTCAGGAGACTTCGCGTTACGCTGAACGGTTGAGACGAGTGGGGCGAGTACAAAAGTGGGGCGAGTGCAACGAGTGGGCGAAGAGGGACTCGAACCCCCGACATCCTGCGTGTAAGGCAGGCGCTCTAACCAACTGAGCTATTCGCCCGGTGTACGTCAGGCCCGCGTCGTCCGTTGAAAAAGTACCACGATCGTGGGGTACCGTTCCCGCGTGCCGCACAACTTAACCGGATTGTCACGTTCCGTCGTGCTGTGGCCCCGTCCCTCGCGGGCGTGTACTCCGCTTATCCCTTCAAAATCGCGAGTGGTACCAGCACGACGTATCCGAGCACGAGCAGCAGCGGGGCGATGGTCTCTCCGCCACGGGCGAGGTCTACGTAGCCGACCACCAAGGACAGTGCGGCGGCGCCCCAGTACAGGAGGGCGCGAGAGCGAGGCGTGTTGATCGAATTCATGGCGCAGGATACCGCCAGACCAAGCAGCACGGCAAGGGCCGGTTCAGACCGGCCGAGGTTCAGGATACCCGAGTGACATCCGATGGTCCCGTCGCCTGTCCCACGACCTCATCTCCATCCGGGCCCGCGTCCCCTCCGGCTTCCGAACCGGTGTCGAGCAACGCCTGAAGGACCGACGCGCGCGCCGCCTCGTCCTGGGCGAGATCTTGGGCGCGCATGGCGTCGAGCTTCCGGCGGTCCCGGCGGCGCCGGCTGACGTATAGGGGCAGCAGGATCACCCCGAACAGCCCGAACACGGCAGAGACGTTGGTGACCAGCGAGAGCGCCCCGTATCGACTCCGAGTGCGCGCCTTCCAGTGCGCCTCGAACTGCTCGCCGGTCATGGCATAGGCCTGGCGAATCCCCTTCTCCATCGAGCCCGTCGCCCTCCAGTAGCTGAGAAAATTGGTGAGGCCATTCACGGGATCGAGGGCCTGCAGTTCGCTCACCACGCGATAGGCCATCGCGTAGCTCCACGTCGCTTCGGAGGCCCCGGCGAAAAAGCCCGCCTCCAGCCGATCGAGCGACGGCAACGTACGCCACACCATCGTCAGCGACGTTTCGAAGGCGGCGTCGCGGGTCCACTCGCCGGCCGCCACGCTGGCATAGCCCTCGTCGAACCAGCGGGGGGGCAACCGCCCCATCCGCTCGTGCAGCGCCAGATGGGCCAGTTCATGGCGCAGGACGACGACCGGATCTCCGGCATCGCTGCCGGCGCGGCCGCCCTGAAGCACCAGGCGCTGCTCGTCGGGAATCGCGATGGCGGCGCCCCACTCCGGCGCGTGCGGCCCGACCCACTGCCGAAAACGCTCGGCATTCGGGGCCACCGCGATGAGGACGCGCGCCCGCGGACGCGGCAGCCCGGGGAAGCTGTCGTTGGCCTGCGCGGCCGTGAGCAGCGTGCGGGCCAAGCGCGCATCACGCGCGTCGGCGACGACCGTAAAACGCCCCGCGTCGAGACGGATGCCAGGGGCCGGCGCCGACTGCGCCGACAGTGATGGCCCGCCCAGCCTTGCGAGGAGGCACAGCGCCAGCACCACACGCGTCGCGACCGTGACGATCAGTCGGCGCGGAGTGCTGCTCCGCCCTGCCCTCTCTGCCCCAGCAGTTCCGCGCCGCATTTCCCTCATGGACTGAACGTGTTGGTCTCCGCGCCGGCACGCCACGACGCGATGGCATCGTCGCGCCGTCCGGCGAACCCATGGACGCGATACTCGTCGCCGTCGTCGTCGCTACTCGAGGGCGTCGTCGTGGTCGTCCGGCTTATGTCCGGGGAGGACTTCGTCGGTTTTGTAGAACCCGAAGACTTCGAGCGGATCCTGGTGCGTGGCGAGTTCCGGCATGAGGCTGACTACCGACAGCGACTGCCGCAGGTCCGCCGGGAGGGGCGAACGCAGATCGACGGGCTCGCCCGTGATCGGATGACGGAAGCGCAGCCAGGCCGCGTGCAGGAAGTGCCGCTTGCCGGGCAACTCCACCAAGCGCCGTCCACCGCCGCCCCCATAGGTATCATCACCGACCACCGGGTGGCCGATCGACGACAGGTGGACACGGATTTGATGCGTGCGACCGCTGTGCAGATGGGCCCGCAGCAGATCGGCCGAGTCGAAGCGGCCGAGGCGCACAAAATCCGTTCGCGACATCCGTCCATCAGGGACGATCGTCATCTTGGTGCGGTCCCGCGGATCGCGACCGATCGGCTTTTCCACCGTGATGTTGTCGGTAGCGAAATGCCCCCAGCAGAGGGCCACGTACCGGCGCGTGACCTTGCGGCCGGCCAGCGCCGCGCTGAGCGATCGATGGGCGACATCGGTTTTGGCGACGATCAGCAGTCCCGAGGTGTCCTTGTCGAGACGGTGCACGAGGCCGGCGCGCTCCTCGCTGCCACCGTCGGCCAACGGCTCGCCCCGACCAATCAGGGCATTCACCAGCGTGCCCGTCCAATTGCCAGGCGCGGGGTGCACGACCATGCCGGCGGCCTTGTTGACCACCAGCAGGTACTCGTCTTCGTAAACGATATCGAGCGGAATGTTCTCCGGTATGATGTCGCGGCCCGGCGGCGGCGGAATGACGACGTGCAGGCGATCGCCGGCCAGGCTGCGATACGACGCCTTTTCGGTGTTGCCGTTCACGGTCACCTGTCCGGTGGCGATCAGCGTCGCCGCCTGCGTCCGAGACAGCTCGCACCGGCGCGACACTAGCAGATCGAGTCGTTCACTCACATCGCCGCTGTCATCGGCGACGTCAAAATCGTGCACGACGCCGGGAGTGACGCCCGACGGGGCGCCAGAAGATATGCTCACGAGGCCGCCGCCTGCTGCTGCACTTTGTCCAACTGCCACAATGCGATCACGAGACAACCTGCTCCGAGAGTAACGGCAGTGTCGGCCACGTTGAACGTCCAGAAGCGGACGTCGCCGAACCCGATGTCGATGAAATCCACGACGCCGTCTCGCAGCCGAATGCGATCGAGCAGGTTGCCGATGGCTCCCCCGACCACGACGGGCACACCAAAAGCGGCGAGCCGTGAGATCCGGGTGAGGTCGGCCGTGGCGCGAATCAGCACCACGACAATCACGACGCTGAGCGCCGCAAAAATCCAGCGTGACGCAGGACCGAGGTGCATGCCGAAGGCCGCCCCCGGGTTGTACGCGAGCGTGAAACGCACCACGTCGCCGATGATCTGATGCGGAATATGGCGTGGCGCGAGGTGCTCGACGGCCAGCGCTTTCGAGATCGCGTCAACGGCCGTGATGAGCATCACCAGCATCCAGAAGCGCGGCGTGGCCGAGGCCGCTGGCACGTCGTTGACGACGGCCGACGCCGTGGCACTACGGGTGGTATTGGTCATCACGAGTGCTCGGCCGATTCAGCCGCGGCGGCCGATTCAGCCGCGGCGGCAGTTTCACGCTTCTCCTCGCCCCAGAGCACAAGCGCCAGCAGGAATGCGCCGCCGCTCACGGCCATGTCAGCCACGTTGAACGTGGGCCAGCGATGCGTCCCGAAGCCAATGTCGATGAAGTCGACGACGCCCAGATCCGAGCGGATGCGGTCGATCACATTGCCAAGGGCGCCTGCCGCCACGAGGGAGACGGCGAGCACTTTGCGCAGATCGTCCTGCGCGGTGTGCTGGTAGAGCCTCCAGAGGATGACGATGGCCCCGCACGTGAGCGCCATGA